>DATLIB010000181.1:0-17444 GCA_035539595.1 Noviherbaspirillum sp. | reverse complement strand
GATCCTGGGGTGGTCGGCGATAAAAAATCAGTCTGATTCGGAGGGAGAAGACTAGAGCCTTTTGCGGGCGCATGCAAGAGAGACAAGATCGGGGGATCGCAACCGTAGGTGCGCCACGGTGAACCTGACAGGTCCGAGCTTGCTGCATTCATGCCCTCGTCAATCTCTAAGGCGCCGCGCAGGAATAACTTGTGCAATTTTGCTTGCCGTAGCGGGAGGCGAGGCAAGGCGCGAGGAGGAGTCATAGCGGGCTATGGCGACGACGAGCAACGCTGCAGCGCGCCCGCTACGGCGGGCAGAATTGTGCAAGTTATTCCTGCGCGGTGCCTAACCATTCCTGAAGCGTTGTATTGCAGCATTCACCATGCCTTCGGTACTGCCGCTGGCAGCGTATTCATGGCGCAGGTAGTGCGCGTCGTTGCCGACGTGCGTTGCCTGGTATAAATGTTCCAGCGCGGGCAGGCCCCCCAATTTTTCCGCATAAGGCTCCATCTTGCGCAGGGTGGTCAGGATATCCTCGCGTATCGACAAGGTTTCGTGGCTTTTCGGGTGCACGATGGAGCCATCGAATCCGAAGCGGCAGGCCTGGAAGCGGTTGTAGTTATAGACGAGATAATCATCCTCGGCCGGCGGCGCTTCCGAACGCTCCAGCAGGTAACTGCACAGCGCCTGCAGGTAGCAAGCAAGTGCTGCGGCGCGATCCACCGTCAGTGGCGTGTCGCACACGCGCAGTTCGATGGTGCCGTACTCCGGCTTGGGCCGGATATCCCAGTAAAAGTCCTTCATGCTCTTGACGATGCCGGTATCTTCCATGCGCGAAAAATAATCGCGCTCGAAGTCTTCCCAACGCAGGAGGAAAGGCGCACGGCCGCTCAAGGGAAAGGCGAACACCGAATTCAGCCGTGCCGAGTTGAACAGCGTGTCACTGCCCTGAAAATACGGCGATGAAGCCGACAGCGCGATGAAATGCGGCACGTAACGGTTCAACGAATGCAGCAGGAACAAGGCATCGTCGCCCGACCCGCAGCCGACGTGCACATGCTGGCCGAACACGGTGAACTGTTTGGCGAGATAGCCGTACAGCGTCGAGACTTCCTTGAAGCGCGGCTTGGAAAAAATCTTGCGCTGCGACCATTTCTGGAACGGATGGGTGCCGCCACCGCAAACACCGACATTGAGCATGTCGCCCGCCTGCACCAGCGTGTCGCGAATGTGACGCAATTGTTCCAGCATTTCGATGTACTTGGTATGCACATCGGTATTGATCTCGATCATGCTTTCGGTGATTTCCGGCGTGACATTACCGGGAAATTTCCGCCGTCTGAGCAAGTCGAGCATGTCCGGGCTGGCGGCCGTGAGATCGAAGTCGCTCAGGCTGACGAGCTGCAACTCCAGTTCCACGCCGAGCGTCAAGGGTTGGGAAAGTTTGAACGATTCCAGCGGCATATCAGTTCTCCGTCGTATCCGGGTTTTCTTTCGCCCAGCGCAAGGCGCGCTGCGTAATGATCGGCCCAATGAATTCCAGCACCAAGGCCATCGCGGCCAGCGGCACCAGCGTATCGACCAGGTCGATTCCCACATGGCGGCTTTGCTCCAGCATCAGGATGGCGAATACGGAAATCGGCGCCAATGCCAATCCCGTCAACGCGCCTTTGCGCCAGGAAACGCCGCTGATGCGTGAAAAAATGGCCACGCCGATGGTTTTGGCGACCAGCCGAGCAGCAACCAGTATCAATGCCAGGCCGAAGCCTGTCGTTACCCGGTCCCAAGTCAGGGTACTAGCCACATAGAAAAACAGGAGAACCGTGAGCAAGTCGCCCATGACGCCGAAATTGCGTTGTGTCTGGCTAAGTGTGACGCGCCGATGCCGCGCCACCAGACCGAAAGTCAAGGCCGCCAGCACCGGTGAAAACTTGAATGCATCGGTTATCGCAACCAGCAGCATGACCGCAATGGCAAAGGCCAGCGTCGCATCGTGCGCGAGGCTGCCGAGCCTGCGCAGGATGCCGGGCACTGCGATTCCGAACAAAGCACCTAGCAGGGCCGAAGCCCCCAGTACCACCAGGCTGCTCCACATTGCGTGCAGCAGGCTGCCGGAAGTCTGGAATACGCCGATGCCAATAATGACCTTGAAGGTAAAGACCGCCAGCACGCAATTCAAGGCCGACAGATGCAATACGCGCTCCGTGACTTGCCCGGAACAGGACTCTTCATTGACGACACGCAAAATACCTGCCGGCGACGTCGACATTGCCAGCGAGGCCAGCAGCAAAGCCGCCAAGGGCGGCGTGCCGTACCACGTTGCCAGCATATAAACGAGGACAAAGGCGCCAATCGCTTCCACCACGCCGGTGACGGCGATCCATGGATTGGTGCGCAACCAATGCAGGTTGATGCGGTATCCGAGTTCGAACAGGATCAGGCCGAAAGCGACATTGGCCAGCAGCGCAAAAGTGCCGTCTCCCGCGTCCGGGTGCAGGCCGGACCACAGATTTGCAGTGAGAAAGCCGATCAGCCCGTAAATACTAATGCGGGGCAAGCCTGTCCAGCGATGTCCGAACTCTCCCGCCACCCATGCGAGAGCAAGTGCGAATGGCCATGCAAGCTGAGAAGCCCCTGATAAAAAATCCGGCATATCTTTTCCTTAGGTTGCGTGTATTTTTTACGGTACGCATGCAAATGCGCAGGCGCGCTACTGTCGGCTATACGCCATCGCGCATGCCTGACGCTGCCTTGCCGCGCAGTCTTTCGATCAACACATCAAGCAGCTGGACCATATCCAGCCGATGATGCAGGAAGAATTCCGCCGCACTGTCAGCCGCTCGTTCGACACGAACTGTCAGCACATCGTCGCGCCGCAAGCGAAACACATCTTCATCGGTCACATCGTCACCGACATACAGTACGCTGGGCGCACCGCTAATGTTGAGCAAGTGAACCAGCGCACTTCCCTTGTTCGGTGCCTCGGGCGGCAAGAGGTTGAACACGCACTTGCCTTTCATAACATGTGCGTCCGGCATCCGGGTTGCGAAAAGCTGAACCAGCCGGTCCTCGGCCTGGGTGCGTTCACGTGCCATCCGGTAATGCACGGACAAGGAGTAGGTCTTGTTTTCCACCCATATTCCCTGTTCGAAGTTTGCATGATCTTGCAGCGCCGCGGTCAGATCCTGTTCCCACCGCTGGCACAACTGTCGATAACTTTCCGCCCTGCCTTCCCAGCCGGGAACGCCTTCGATGCCATGGTTGCCGACGACGTAGTCGGGAAGAAAATCAAGACGGGTACAGATGTCTTCGACTGACCGTCCGGTGACAATGGCCACTCGCGCATGCTCGGATAAAACGATGAGCCTGCGCAACACTGCAGCGGGCATGCAAGCCCGCTGCGGGTCTTTTACGATCGGGGCCAGTGTGCCATCGAAGTCGAAAGCACACAACATGCCAGTCTGCAAGACCTCGTCCAGCCGCGATCCGGCATGGTCGAAAAAGGATAGAGACATAATTTATACCACCCGACGTAACGATCCCCGACTATGCGAGTGGATCTTTGACATAACCCGCTCCCGCTGCCGCAGGCGCGCCGCATCCAGCAGCATGTGGCCGGCCCAGCGATAGACATTAAAGTCCTTGACCAGCGTGCGCATGCTGCGCATTCGTTCGCGCTGCTCTACCTGCGGCATGTTTAAAGCACGCTGCAGCGCTTGCGCGCCCTGCTCGATATGGTAGGGATTGATTATCAGCGCCTCATGCAACTCCCCTGCCGCGCCGGTGAACTGGCTGAGTATCAATACACCGCGCTCGTCGTCGCGTGCGGCGACGAATTCCTTCGCAACCAGATTCATGCCGTCATGCAGGCTTGTCACCATGCACACGTCGGCCGCGCGGTAATACATGTGCAATTGGCTCTGCTCGTGGTGTTCAGCCTTCAGTACGATAGGTTGATAGCTGCCGCTGGAGAAGCGCTGGTTGATGCGCTGTGCCAGGTTGCGCACGCGTGCCTCGAAATTCTGGTACTCCTCCAGCGAGGAGCGGCTGGGCGCGGCAATCTGCACAAAGCTGAACTTGCCGACCATGTGCGGATTCAACTCCAGCATTCTTTCCACCGCCTGGAACCGTTCGATGATGCCCTTGGTGTAATCAAGGCGATCAACGCCGATGCCGATCAAGTGGTCGGCAGGCAGTGCCAGCGAGCGCCTGACTGCACTCCGGCAATCGGCAATGCATTGTGCGTCCGTCTCGGGCTGGTCTGGCCAGGCGATGGAAATCGGATAGTTTTCCACCTGCGTCAGCTTGCCGCCGTAAGAAATCGTCGACGCTTCCGCTTCAATACGGGTTTCCAGATAGCGATCCACCGTTTCCAGGAAATTCTTGCGATGGAATGGCGTATGGAAGCCAAGAATGGTGCTCCCCAGCATGCCATCCAGAATTTCCTCGCGCCAAGGGCAAATGCCGAAGGACTCGGAATTCGGCCAGGGAATATGCCAGAACGTGATGATGGTTGCCTTCGGCAAGGCGTCGCGCACCATGCGGGGCAACAGCGCGAAATGGTAGTCCTGCACCAGAACGACCGGATCGTCGGTACGCGCTTCTCGGATGACCGCATCGGCAAAGCGCTGGTTGACTTCGACGTACTGCTCCCAGTCGGAGGAACGAAATACCGGACGTACATGGGCGATGTGACACAAGGGCCACAAGCCCTCGTTGGCGAAACCGTAGTAATAACCCTGTTCCTCCTCCTTCGACAACCAGACGCGGCGCAGGGTATAACTGGGCTGCCCCGGCGGCACCTGTACATGATCGCGGCGATCGACAGTCTGCCGGTCGGCCGAACCGCCGCCATGGGCAATCCAGGTGCCGGAACAAGCGCGCATCACGGCTTCCACTGCCGTTACCAAGCCGCTGGCGGGACGCCGTACTTCGACACCATCCGGCGTCGCGACGTGGATGTACGGCTCGCGGTTGGAGACGACCAGTATCTGATCCCCGGCCAGTTCGCCCTGCAGCAAGGTTTTCAGCTTGTCTGCCGTCCAGAGCTGGGAAGATGCGCTCGCCCCCTGCCGCTCCAGATGGTACTCGCGCAGCAATGCGCGCAAGTCACCGACCAGAGGCTGCATTTCCGGCGGGGTGCGGGCATACGAGCGCTGCATCAAGTCGCCGCGCAGTATGCCCTTTACGCCATTGATCCAACCGCGCCAGCTCAGGTGGGCGACAAAGACGGTGATGAAAGAAATAGCCAATGCCAGCACCGCGAAGAGCCAGATCACATATTTCTTGGTATCGGCACTGCGGCGTTCGATAAAACTCATGTCATGGACCAGGATCAGCTTGCCCAACGGCTGTCCCTCCAGATTCAGCGAACTGTCGGCCACATGCACCGGGCCGCGCGGCAAATGCACCAGCGATTGCCGCTCCTGCGAGCCGGAGCGCGTCCAGCAGCCGAGTTCATCAGGGTAGGTCGCGGTCTTGTACAACAGCACCCCGTTGCCATTGCAAAATCCCAACGCATACAGGCGTTCGTCCTGTATTGCCCTATCGAATAATTGGGTAATCCGCCCCCGTGATTTTTGCTGAACGTGCTCCAGCAAGGGTTCCTGCAGGGTACTTGCCAGTAGCTGCGAACGAATGTCGAGATCGCGCACAAACCAGCGCAGCGTCAAGTTATCCATTAACGGCACCACAACATAGGCAAACATGCCAAGCAGCAATGCCAATGGCACGACGAAGCGCAGCGAGAAGCGAAATGAGCGGAACGGCATGTTGTACTCCCGCTCTACGCTGACGTGGCAGCAGTATGCGGCTGCGATGCTCCGGTGAGAGGTTGGCGTTCACGCGCGGCGCCGCTCAGATGCAAACTGCGAATCGGATGGGCAAAGGCGATGCCATGCGCGCGGAACTTACGCAACAAGGCAAGATTGATCGCCTGCTGAATGTCCATGTACTGGTTGTAATCGGCGCTAAGAACGTAATAGACGACTTCAAACTGCAGTGCGCTTTCGCCGTAAGCCTTGAAATGGGCGCGATCGAAACGCACCTGCGCATCATGCGACACGATGATTTCCCTGATCATGTGCGGAATACGCTCAACTTGCGCATCCTCCGTTTCATAAGAAATACCAAACTCGAACAACACGCGTCGCTCCTGCATACGCTTGTAGTTACGGATGCGTTGTTTCAGCAGCTCCGAATTGGAGAAAATGATCTGCTCGCCGCCGAGGCTGCGCAGGCGCGTGGTCTTCATGCCGACGTATTCGACCGTACCCATGAAGGAATCGACCACGATGAAATCGCCGATCACAAAGGGTTTGTCGAGGGCGATCGATACTGAAGAAAAAACATCGCCGAGAATATTTTGCGCCGCCAGCGCGACGGCGATACCGCCGATACCCAGGCTCGCCATCAGCGTCGTGATGTTGAAGCCGAAATTGTCCAGCACAATCAGCACCGCCATCGACCACAGCACGATACGCCCAACCAGCCCGGCCAGCATCAGGTGCGTCGCGCCGGAAGGATTGGTCTCGCGATGGCGCTCGAAGGCACGCTGCACCGATACCGAGATCAAACGATTGACCCACAACGCGCTCTGCAACACCAGAATCACGATCCAGGCGTACTGCAGCCATTTTTCGTAACGCGGGGCCAGCTGCAGCTGGCTGACACCGGCCAGCAACGCAACGCCCAGAAAAAAGAGCAAACGGGTGGCATCGACGATCTGTTCCGGATAGCTCAGAAATTGCAAACGTCCCGCCAAGGTCAGGCGGCGCAATTGCCGGACAATAAATGCCTTCAATATCAGCAGCCCAGTAAAAACCAACGCGAAGACCGTGCCGGCAAATAGCACATCGTAAGAGGAGAAATCGAAGACAGTCATGGCGACTCCTATAAAAGCCCGTACCGCTATGGCATTGTCGGACGTGACGTGACGAGCGCTTCCCGTCAAGGAAGGCAGAGAGAAAAAAAGCCCCCGTCGAAGGGGGGCTTGAAGAGGCCCGGTAACCTCAGGGAAGTTCTTAGGACTTACGCAAAACCGCCCCAGCCGCGTTGTTTTGCCTTGTCGTATTCAGATGTACTGCCTGCGGCAACACGCCTTGCTGGAACAGTTTTGCGTAAGTCCTAGTTCTGTTTATTACATCGTGAACGGAAATGGTTGCAGTCCGTAGGTTTCATCGTCAAGGCCGATTACATCCAGTAAAGCTTGTAATCCCTTGTTCAGTTCCATCAGCCTGTCCTGATCCAGCTTGCGCAGGGCTTCCGGCAATAGGCCACGAGCCGGCTTGGGCGCCCGCTGGAGCAACTCTTCGCCAGACCCGGAAAGTACCAGCTTGACTACCCGCTGGTCCTCCGCATCGCGCGTCTTGATGACGTAACCGCTTTTCACCAGAGCGTCCAGCAAGTTGCTGGCCGTGGTCTGGTGAATCGCCAGTCTTTCGGCAACCTCGCCCACCCGCAAACCTGGCGAGTCATGCAGTTCCTGCAGAACCCACAACTGCGCCCCGCCAACACCGCACTGTTTTTCAATCCATGCCGAGTGCCGCTGGGCGGAACGAACCACGATCCTCAATTTCTTGAGCGCGTCAACGTGAGCAGGTTCGTCCGGCACACTGCCAGACCCGTTCGCGTTACGCTTCTCATTTTTCGTCGCCATTTCAGGACTCCGGGCATATATTGCCCCAAATATATATTTGGGGCAATATGATTTGTTCGAATATATTTGGCGATTCAGGTGCGCTGTCATACCTGTTATCGGAAAATCAAGCAAGCTGCATCAAGATGAAATGCCACCTCTCCCCTGCGTAGCGGCATCTTGCCGCCTCGTCACTAAACGATCAATGAAGCCAATCCGATGACAAGCACCTACGGAATATCACGCACGGCAGCAAGCGCGAAGGCACGACTTCTTTCCCTGCTACCGTTGACCCTGGCCGCCGCCTGCGCCGTCCAGAAGCCGCTCCCTGTAAGCCAGCCCTCGCCCGCCGCTCCCGTCATGACGCCCCCGTCTGTTGGGGTGCCCATGACAATCCCCAGCCCTGCCATGAAAACCGCGCCGGACGATACGTCGTTCGACTCCTTGAGCAAAGCCGAGGCATTACGCATCTGGATAGAGCAACAGGATCGGCTGTATCGCGTCGTCGCACCGCTGCTGCTCCAGAATACCGAACTCTGCACCGACCATGTACGCAATCTGCTAGGGCTAACCGCAAAGACACGCTATTCCTATACGTCGGCATTCGCCGATGCAGCACAGTCAAGCCTGGGATTGGGAGAGCAATTGCGCGTCATGAACGTGCTGCCCGGTAGCGGCGCAGCGCTGGCGGGAGTACGACCTGGGGACATCCTGACTGCGGTCGAAATCGAGCCGCTACCCGCAGGCCCCAATGCAGAGGACGACGCTTCCGCCATCATCGGATCGGAAATGCAAGGCAGGACCAGTCTCAACCTGACTTTACTGCGAAACGATGACCACATGACGATTGAAGTGCCGCTAACCCCCGCCTGTGCCATGGCGGTCGATATCGGCAATACCGACAATGTAAACAGTTATGCGGACGGTCACCGAATATTGGTCACCAACGGGATGCTGAATTTCACGCGCTCCGACGACGAACTGGCCTACGTCCTGGCAAAGGAAATCGCCCATAATATTCTCATGTCGTCGGCACGAGCCGACATGGGCCAGACCATCGACCGGCTTCGCGCGCTTCCGCCAGGGGAAGCCGGTATCGAAACGGCGGCAGACATTGCACCGTATTCACCCGTGATGGACGCAACTGCGGACAAGCTGTCCCTATATCTGCTCGCCAGAGCCGGATACGACATCCAAGGGACGCCGGATTTCTGGGCTAGGCTGGCGGCACGCTTTCCCAAGGAAATCGCGGACAGCCATACCGCACTGCATCCCGCCACTGCATACCGGATGTCGGTGATGAAGGAAATTGTTCAGGTCATCCGGATGAAGCAGGAAAAGAACATGCCACTTGTTCCATAGGGCCCGTCCAGGAATAAGTGTGCCCATTTTTGCTGGTCGTGGCGGGCGCGCTGCGGCGCGTCGTGCGCCTTCCATCGCATCCCGCTACGACCGCCAAAATGCACATACTTATTCCTGGACGGTCCCATAATCCGACTCAACATGGATTGCGCGGGGCCTCGCGACACATCGCGCAGCACGTCGAAAGTTTTCCCTTTACTATGCGCGTTGGCGGCTGCATATCCACCGCCATCCATGACGGGGTGCCTGACAGGCGTCCGCGAAAATACATCGTGCAGTACAAGGAACAAGCAATGTCGAAACCGACTCTCTCCGATTACCTCCAGCGCAAGAATGTGCGCTTCACGCTGGCTGCGATCTGCGCATTTTTCGCGGCACAAGGGATTTACCTGCTGTTTGCAGGAGAAAGCCGCTCGGACATATTGCGCGGCGGAGGAGAAATTTTGCTGTGGGGTGGATGGGCTGTTGTCAATGCGCTGAAACCGTACGAGCGTACTGTGCCCGGTCTCCATATCGCCATCAACGTCGGCCTGATTTTGATCGTGTCGAGCTGGATAGCACGCACCTGAATCGGACTAAAAAGAAGAGGACGTACGCAAAATTGTCCCAGCAAGGCGTGTTGCCACAGAGAGTACATCCCGGACGACAAGGCAACACAACGCGGCTGGGGCAGTTTTGCGTAAGCCCTAAAGAACTACGCCCACTGACCGAACAACGGTCAGTGGGCGTGAAAGACGAGCGAAAAACGGAAGAGCCGCTTTTCAGGAAACGGGCTTAGCCGTTGACTGCGTCCTTGAATGCTTTTCCGGCAGTGAACTTGACAGTCTTTGCCGCGGCAATCTTGATTTCTTCGCCGGTGCGCGGATTGCGGCCGGTGCGCTCGGCGCGTGTGCCGGAGCCGAAGCTACCGAAGCCGACCAGCTGCACCGTGTCGCCGTCCTTGACAGCCTTGACGATGTTGTTGATGACGGAATCGAGGGCACGTTGCGCCGCGACCTTGGAAAGATCGCACTCTGCTGCAATTGCGTCGACCAGTTCAGTTTTGTTCATATGCATCCTTTCTGAAAAGGGACAAATTCTAGCATCAGAGTTAATCCCCAGTGTGTAACAACATTTAATAACGATATGCACGCCCGTTTTCCAGTCGCACGCGGCTACCGACCTGCAAATCGGCGACACTATCCTGACTGAGCGTTTGATAGCTGCCGTCGTCAAGACGGATACCGATCTGGTACACATCACGCATTTGCGCATTGCGCTCCATCTGATGCCCCATCATTGCACCACCGACCACGCCAGCCACTGTTGCGACCTTTCTGCCGCTGCCGCCACCGACCCGATTGCCCAGCAAGCCACCGACTACCCCGCCGACTACGGCACCGACGCCGACATCGGCGGGTGCCTGCTGTATCTGGATCGAATCGACGGTGCCGTACAGTTGAGTATAGGCAGGCGACGACGCAGGATGCGTACGCACAGGCGCAGGATATGCAGGATAGGACTGCTGTGTCGCCGGATAATAGCCGGGACTGGCACAGCCTGCCAAAGTAACAGTTACCAGCAGTGCCGGCACCCATGTAGCACGAGAGATATTCATGATTGCGCTCCTTAAATGACGAAACCATTAAACGTCATACCGTGACACCAGGCCAGTGTCGTTACGTAACGATTGCAACAACTTGTATCAACGCACGGCTGGCGAAGATGCTGCTGCCTCGAACGCCTGCCTGAGGCGAAATTTCATTTCGTGTCGAACGTCGTCACGCCGTCCCAATCGGCCCCGGGCGGATGTTCGCGATAGCGTGCGATACGCTCGAGATAAAGGCGGTAAAGCATGTCGTCCGGATGTTCGGCACACAGATCGTGCAGTGCCTGTTCTGCTTCATCCCAGTGTTGCGACCGCACCAGCGCCAGCGCCTCGTGCCACTGTTGCAGCATGCGGCGCGTGACGGCATCCAGATCCGACGCCAGTCCGACCGGTTCGAAGATCGGCACCGGCTCGTTCTTGCCCTTGACCCGCACACGGTCCAGCTCGCGATACGCATAGGCAGGCGCCGCCAAGCAGGTTGCCTCGCCGACGGTGATACCGACGCCGTACACTTTGGTGATGCCTTCCAGACGCGATGACAGGTTCACCGCATCGCCCATCACGGTATAGGCGCGACGGATTTTTGAGCCCATGTCGCCGACACGCATGTCGCCGCTATTCAAACCAATACCAATCTTCAGAGGAGGCCAGTGTCGGGCAACGAAATCCCGGTTCAAGGCTTGCGCCGTGGCCTGCATTTTCAAGGCGGTGGCAACCGCACGCGCCGCGTGGTCGGGCTGCATCACCGGCGCGCCCCAGAAGGCCATCACTGCATCGCCGATATATTTGTCGAGCGTGCCCCGGTTACTGCGGATATCTTCCGACATGGCGGTCAAGTAGAGATTGATGTATTCGCGCAACGTATTCGGGTCGAGCGATTCCGAGATCGTAGTGAAGCCACGCACGTCCGCGAACAGAACAGTCAGCTCCCGGCTTTCACCTTCCATGCTGTAGCTTTCCGGATTTGCTGCCATTTCGGCAACCAGTTCGGGTGCAACATACTCGCCAAACAGGTTAACCATCGCCCTACCCTTGCGGTATTCGAAGAGGTAGCCCCACGCCAGGTTAAAAACAAACAGGCTGCTCACCAACAGCAGTGACGTCGCAACCGGAATCACCCAGTTCAGGGACTGATACATCATCGTGTTGGCGCCGACGAGCGCCGCTGCTGCCGCCAGTGACACGACGATGGCCATGAGCGGTGTCAGCACGGGCAATATCAACCCGAGCACGATACCGGCCGCCAACACCTGCACAAGCTGGAGCGTGACGCTGAAGTCGGGTTCTTGCTTGAAGTCGCCGTCCAGAATAGAGGCGATGATATTCGCGTGCATCTCGACGCCGGGATAGTCGATGCTGACCGGTGCCGAGCGCAAGTCTTTCAGTCCGGCCGAGGTGGTGCCGACCAGAATGATCCGGTCTGCAAGGTGGTCCATCGGGACGCTTTCCTTGAGCACATCCACCGCCGAAACATAGCGGAACTGCCCGCCGCGCGCGCCTCCCGGCCCGCGATAGTTGATGAGCGCCGTGAGATTGCGCTCCACCGGAATGGTGGTTGCACGCGGCTTGCTGTTTAATCTCAGCGCCTTCAGTGCGCCATAGGCGCGATGGTCCTCGCCTGACAACAGCGTTTCTTCTTCTGAAAAGAAGACCGGCCGAACCACGCTTGCCCCCAGGCCGACGCGGGCGGCAGCCAGTGCGAGCGACTCGTAATAGGCGTCGCCGACGCGCAGAAGCAAAGGCAGCCGGCGTATGGTTCCATCGGAATCTGGAGTTGGGTTCATGAAACCGCCGGCTTTCGCGGCACGCTGCAGTTCCGCAAGGTTGCCGGTATACGAACGGTATACCGCTGCATCGATCGCGTAACCGTCGAGGTCGGTCGCTGTAAACGCCGGTGTCGGCAACAAGCCTTTGGTTGTCGCGTCGGGTTCATTGGAGAGGTAATAGCCCAGGACCGTGGGCCGGTCATACAACGACTGCGACATGCGTCCGTCGTAGTCGAAGTGCGGTTTCAGGGCGCGTATCCGTTCACTGAAGCCCTTCACATCCTTGAATTCCTTGTTGGCCAGCGCTTCCAGCGTACCGTAGCCGGAACTGGTGTCGGGTTCGGAAAAGATCACGTCGAAGGCGACCGTCCGGGCGAAATATCTGTCGTTCAGCGTATCGATGAGCGTTGCCATCGTCTCGCGATTCCAAGGCCAGCGGCCGACCTCGGCAATGCTCTTTTCATCGATATCGACGATCACGATGCGCGGGTCCAATGCGCCGTTCTGCACGCGCATGCGGGCGTCGTAAAGGAACACGTCGATGCGCTCCACCAGTACTGAGGGAAGATAGTGCAATACCTGCAGCGCCGCAGCCAAGGTGAGCACGAAAGCCAGAGCCCAGCGAGCGCCATATTTTGACAAGCTGCGCCGCACGTCTGCTAGGCCCGGAGAAAAGGCGGCATATCAGGACACATAGCCCGGAATCCTGCTCTCGTCGACCGCATCGATCTGCGCCGGATCCATGAACCGGCGCGCATAATCGAGATAGACCTTCTTGCGGATAAAGACATCGAACAAGTCGGGATCGATATGGTCGCGCATGCGAAAACCGCCGAGGATTTCCAGCGATTCGCTCAGACTTTTTCCCTTTTTGTAGGGTCGGTCTTTCGCAGTAAGTGCCTCGAAAATATCCGCGATAGCCATGATGCGCGCCGGCACCGACATCTGATCGCCGCGCAGGCCGCGCGGGTAACCCTTGCCATCCATGCGCTCGTGATGGCCGCCGGCAAATTCAGGCACGTCGCGCAGATGCTTCGGCCATGGCAGCGATTCCAGCATGCGCAGGGTAACCGAGATATGGTTGTTGATGATCTCGCGCTCCTGCGCATTGAGCGTGCCGGCGCGAATATTCAGGTTCCCTGCTTCGTCATCGTCCAGCAGCTTGCGTTCGAGACCGTCCGGACCGATCCAGCGGTAGCTGCTGGCAATGTCGCTGACCCGCTTCTGCGCTTCCGGCGACATGCTTTCACCGCCGATGTTGGCATGCCGCAAAAAGGCCCGATCATCGTCGATGCGCGCCAGCTCCTCGGCCAACTTGCGGTTGATCTCGCCGTGGTGGTGCGTATCGCTGCTGTGAGCGAGCTTTTCCTTGAGTGCGCGAATTTCCGCATCGCGCTTGAGGACTTCGAAGCGTGTATCGACCAAATGGATGCGGTCGAAGATAGTTTCCAGCTTGGTGGCTTTTTCGACCACATGCACCGGCGTGGTGATCTTTCCGCAGTCGTGCAACAGCCCGGCAAGCCACAACTGCCGGCGCTCGTTGTCGCTCAGCCGGAATGCCGCAAAGGGACCGGTGTCGATATCGTGCACGGCTTGCGCCAGCATCATGGTCAGCTCGGGCACATGTTCGCAATGACGCCCAGTATGCGGCGACTTTTCGTCGATCCCGATGTTGATGACCTTGACGAAGGACTCGAACAGATTTTCCAGCCGCGCGATCAACTGCTGTGTGGTCAGCGCTACCGCCGCCTGTGCGGCAAGCGCCTCGATGAAGCGTTGGTCGGTATCGCTGAAGGCGCAGACTTCCCCGGTCTTCGGATGCTTGGCGTTGACCAATTGCAGCACGCCGATGACTTCACTTTCGTGGTCCCGCATCGGCACCGTCAAAAAGGACTGCGAGTGGTAGTTATAGGCCTGGTCGAAACTGCGCATCCCGGAAAAATTGAATACGTCCACCTTATAGACGTCCTGGATGTTGACCGAGATGCCGGTATTGGCCGCATAGGCCGCGACTGCGCTCAGGTTTCTGCTTCCGTCCGCCGCGAGCAAGGGAATATCGGGGATATCGACCGACTGCGTACTCATGCCGCCTTGATACAGGCCCAAGGTGTCGTTGATGGAAATGGAAAAGCAAAGGCTCTTCCGGTCCGGCGTAACGCGGTACAAGGTGCCGCCATCCGCATGCGTCATGCTTTTCGCGGCACGCAGGATTTTTTCCAGCAACAGCGGCGTATCGTGCTGATTACCCAGCTCGACGCTCAGCTCGGTCAATTGTTCCAGCCGCTGCTCGATATCAGTGTAATTAAGGTCGCTCATTGTTATCCGGCACGTGGTCCCGAACTCGAAAAATGCGCTGTTGCCGCGCAACCTGAAACCCTAAAAAATGAACGAATCACCGCACTTGAGCGCCCTGAAACCGCGACTGCTTTCAGACCGCAGTTCCTGCATGATCAGGTCTTCGTGTCCCGGTTTCAGGTGGTAAATCAAAAATTCGACGGCATGCGGCATCGACTCGATATCGGCGATCAGTGTGCGCGGACAGAAATGCATGGAGCGGTTGGCGATGTCCATATCCGCATTGGCGAAAGAGCAATCGACGATCACTTTCATCAGTCGTTTCTCGTTCTGCAGGGCAGACCACAGCGCCGGCGTGGAAGACATGTCGCCGGAAAACAGAAAACCGGCTGCCTGGTTATGCACCCAGTAGGCTACCGAACCGACCGTATGGTTGACCGGATAGGCAGTGATGATGCGCCCGCCCAAATCGATCGTGCCATCGGGCTCGATCGGCTCCCAGCGCAAGGTGGGGTTTTGCGGGTTTGGAATGGTCGCAAAGTCAGGCCACAGCACCCAATTGAACAAATGCTTTTTCAGCGACGCGATGATCTTTTCTGTTGCGTGGACGGTGACCGGTCCGTTTTTCCGGCCTTGCACGGCGTCGAGCAACAAGGCAAGACCGGTGACATGATCGAGATGGGAATGGGTAATGAATACGTGGTCGATCTTGACCAGCTGATCGACGTCGAGAGAGGCCAGTCCGGTACCTGCATCGAGCAGAATATCGCGGTCAACCAAGAGGCTGGTGGTCAGCCGCTCGCGGCCGCCGATACCTCCGGCGCATCCGAGTACCTGCAGCTTCATGGCACGACGCCCCGCCGTCCTGACGCGCGGAACGGCAAGCGCACATCCCTGCGCAGACCCTGCATGCCCGATTCAAGGCTCGTCGATAAAAGCACTTCCATGCACCACTCCCTCAGCTTTTTTCGGTGATTGTAGACCGAATCGTATTGATTGCGGCTTTTATGTCGCGCCGAATTCGCAAGACAAAATGAAGCGCGTATTCCTGACACATTTTTGCAACGCAATCTATTATGATGAAGCGTCGGCACGGCCATTCATCATGGTCGGTTGCCCCTCTGCGCGGCATAGCAGCCTGCGATGCAAAATGGACAAAAAGACATGAGCGCTGTTCTCGGCACACCACACAACAACGGCAACGCCAATCCGGACGATGCCAACATACGCCTGCTTTTTTTCAAGCAGCTGCAGACCGTCACAAACAAGATTCACGCCACCCGCAACGTTGACGAAATCATGCTCGACCTGTCGCAGGACATCTGCGACTTGTTCCACTGCGACCGCCTGACCATCTATGCAGTCGGCGAAGACCCGACATCCATCGTATCCAAGGTCAAAACCGGCCTGAACTCGGTCAACCAACTGAAGCTGCCGATCTCCGACCAGAGCGTTGCCGGTTATGTCGCGCTGCTGAAAAAGATGGTCAACATCCAGGATGTATACGACGACGCCGAGTTGAAGAAGCACTCGCCGGAGCTGCATTTCCTGCGCGAGGTGGACCGCCGCACCGGCTATCGCACCAAGCAGATGCTGGTCGCGCCCATCGTCGACCAGCGCAGCCCGCACAACCTGCTGGGCGTGATCCAACTCATCAACAACCGCGACGGCACCACGTTCCCCACGATAGCCGAAGACGGCATCAAGGAACTGGTCAAAACGCTGGCGATCGCCTATGCGCAAAGGATGAGGCCGCAAGCGCTGGTTCGCTCGAAGTACGATCAACTGGTGACTGACGCGGTCATGTCCGCCGCTGAACTGGATCTCGCGACCCGCTCCGCACGCCGCAATGGCGACGATCTGGAACGCGTGCTGGTCAAGGAATTCCAGGTCCGGCTGCCGGTCATCGGACAAGCGCTCTCCCGGTTCTTCGGCGTGGCTTACGAGCCTTTCAAGGCCGACCGCATCAAACCGGTCGAACTGCTCAAGAACCTCAAGCGCGAGTTCGTCGAACAAAGCCAATGGCTACCGGTCGAGGAAGGGCCGGAAGGGGTAGTCATTCTCGCCGTCGATCCTGCCAGCGTCAAAGATGCGCGCGTCATCAACAACATCTTCCCCAAGACCCGGCTGACCTACAGAGTCACCACCCTTGCTGAGTTCAAGCAGACGGTCGATCATTTTTTCGGCGCCGAAAGCGACATGGGGTCGGTCGGCGAACTGCTGTCGGGAATGGACAATGGCGACGATGACGTATCCGAACTTTCCGAAGCGGACCTGTCGGCCGCTGCCGAAAACGAACTGGTCAAGCTGGTCAACAAGGTCATCATCGACGCCTACCGGCAAGGCGCCTCCGACATCCATATCGAACCGCGCCCCGGCAGAGAAAAGACGGTGATCCGCTTTCGCAAGGACGGCTCGCTCGAACCCTACATCGAAATTCCGGCGACCTACCGTAATGCGATTTCGGCGCGCATCAAGATCATGTGCGATCTCGACATTTCCGAACGACGCAAGCCGCAGGACGGCAAGATCAAGTTCAAGAAGTTCGGCCCGCTGGATATCGAACTGCGGGTGGCGACAATCCCCTCGGCCGGCGGCGTTGAAGATATCGTGATGCGCATTCTCGCCGCCGGCGAACCGATCCCGCTGGACCAGCTGGGCGTACTGCCGCACAACCTGGCGCGGCTAAAATCCGCCGTGTCCAAGCCTTACGGCCTGTTCTTCGTCTGTGGACCGACCGGTTCCGGCAAAACCACCACCCTGCACTCGGTACTCAATCACCTGAACACCCCGGACACCAAGATATGGACCGCGG
>DATLIB010000180.1:0-6558 GCA_035539595.1 Noviherbaspirillum sp. | reverse complement strand
GCCGCGTGCTTGATGACCGACCGTGTCTGCCAAGCGTTCATCAGACCGCCAGGGCCGAGATAAGTCGCTTCCGCAGCAAGGACACCGCCCACTCCTGCTCCGGTTACCGCCAGGGCCGCGGGTGCATGCCCGGTCAGATTGCGCACTCCGCGCCCGGTTTGATCGAATGCCTGATCGATGTTGGCTCCGGCGTGCTCGGCGGATTTCCGCAAATTCGCGCCAGTCTGGTTGGCGGTCTGTTCCAGCAGCTGCGCGCCGTGGCCGGCGGCCTGCCGGACGCTGTTCGCGTCGCGTCCGGCATGGTCCAGCGCTCCTCTGGCCTGTGCGGTCTTGAGGTCGCAATACGTGTCGGTGGCCTGATCGCGCCGATCCGCTTCCTGGCGCAGGCCCGGTGCGATCTTGTCGGCGAAAGGCAGATGGCTCGCGGCCCGCAGCAACGCATTGCTGGTTTCATTGCCCCAACGCTGGGTCACGCACTGCGCCATCGGTACCGCAGCTTCCAGGTATCCCGTCGTCATGCGAACCTGCGCAACCGCTTCGCCGCCGACGCGCACTTGCAAACCGGATACCTTGCCGAAGGTCTGCGCGCCGAGTTCGGCGGCCTGGCCGGTGACCTTGCCGCCCACCCGATAGCCGTCACCCAAGGTGTCCAAGGCAACATCGGTAACCTTGCCGGCGGCAGCGACTCCCTCGCCCGCCCGCTTTCCCACGTACGCTCCCGCCACCGCTCCGCTCAACACGTTCAGCAGCGGCCCTGCGTCCTTGGCCACTTCGCTGATCGCCGGTTCCTTGGGGCGATCGATCAGGTTGCCCTGGGCGTCCCGCATCTTGGCTTCAAGCATGGGCTGTATCTGCCCGGCTGCCGTGGGTACCTGCTTCAGGGTTTTGCTGCCGGAATGCTCGGCAAGGTAGTCGATCAGACCCAGCGCGTCCTGCTGGGCTTGTTTGCTATGCGGCAGGAGTTGTCCCAATTGCGTGGTCAACAGTTGCCGCGCTTCCGGCAAGCGCGAAACATCGGCCGCCATGGTGGCCACCGCGCCCATCTGCATCCGTTGCAATGCGTCCATGCGGCCGATCATGGTTTGGCCGTCGGTGAGCAGTTCGCCTTTGACTTGATAGGCGGTGATTGTTTTGTCGGTGTCGAAAACCGTGAGGCCTTGTTTTTCAGCGTAGCGCTGCGCAGTGGCGGGATTCAAGCCCGAGGAATTGAAGGTGATGGCGGGAATACCGGTAATCGCGGAAGCTGAAGAGGCCAAGCCGCCGCCCAATGAATGCCCGGCTATTTCAAAATCATTACCCAATGGCGACAGACTCAAGTCATTCGCAAGCCTCATGGCGCGGTTGTAGTAATCGCTCTCCAGACCTGCACCCTGGATACCGTTATTCACCCAATCCTCTGCCGCAGACTCCCGGGTAAACTCTTTACCCTCGCTGTCGTGTGCTATCACCGCCCCATTGGAACCCTTGTAACAGACGACCGGCTTTACATCAGAACCAAAAGCCCGAGGGTCAGGCAAATAGATTTCAGCGCGAAAATTGGAATCGTCAGGCTGCAGATACTGCCTAATCTGCTGGTCAGTCCAGTTCACGCCGGCCTGACGCAAGAGTTCAGGATGCTCGCTCGCACGTATCCAGCCCGGTTGCGATGAAGGCCTGTGGGCTGCAGATTCGTAGACGTCATCTGCCAATCCTGCTATGTCACGCACATGATATTGCTGCGCCAGCACATCGGCTTGGCGAGAAATCTGCAAATCACCGGATTGCAACGATTGCGCCCGCATTGCAGACAGCAATTCGTTCTGCTGTCGCACCTGCGATATTTTTTCCTCCAGCGTCCGTGGATCCTGGGACGGGAGTACTGGCCCGACAGTCACAGTGGGCGTAGTCATGTTTCGGCTCCTTGCCTTGGGTTGACACAGCAATCAACGCTGTTCAACCTGCCACTGTGCATCCCTGCTGTCAATCGTGCAGGTCGCTTAAAAAAGATAGTGAAGTCACATTTAACAAGGGAGATAAACGATGTCCAGGAATGGACTCATGCTCGCTTTCGGTAACCTTGTCGCCGCGCTGCTGCTATCGTCGTGCTTGATTGCTTGCCACGCGCAACCCACGGGCAAACCGTCAACGGCGGGCTTTCCCGCCAGCAATTACTTCGAAGGCAAAGCCCTGGAACTGGCCGAGGCAGTTGATCGCAACGATGCGGCCGACGTTCGGCGGCTAATCAAGCAGGAAGGTGTCAATCCCGATGTGATCTTCGACGAGAGCGCCATGCCCATGGTGGCTTGGCCGGTGTTCAACAAGAATCTCCCGGGTTTGAAACTATTGTTGGACAACGGTGCCGACCCCAACGCGCGCCGCATCGATTCGCAACGTACAAGCGGGCAGCAACGCAACAACGCACTGGTCTTCGCCGCTGGCAATGCAGACTCGCGTTATCTGACCATGCTGCTCGATTACGGCGGCGATCCTAATACCCACAATTCCAATGGAGAACCGCTGACCTACGTGGCCACGCTGCAGGACCAATGGCCTAATGTAAAGGTTCTGATCGAGCATGGCGCCAATATCAATGAAGGCCTCTATGTTCCTGAAAGCTACAACACGGTAGTTGCCTGGTATTCGAGTTTCGGTAATTTCGAACAGGTCTACTGGCTTCTTCAGCATGGCGCCGACCCTACCCGTACCACCGAAACGCATAGAGGGTCGATCAATAAAACTCGCATGCCCGTCGTTGACGATATCTACTGGCTGCCGGTTAAACCGCAGATAGTCGAATGGCAACAAAAATGCCAGCACTGGCTGCGCAAGCACGGTATCGAGCGGCAACCAATGCCGACATACATGAAAGAGCGCCGCATCAAACTGGGACTTCCTAGCGAGGAGAAGGATATCCCCCTGCTGTAAATGCCTCACGACTCGTTTAACGAAAGCATGGACGCATCAAGATGAATGAACGGGAAAATTCATTGGTCTTTTTTGGTCTCAAACTGGGGCTGCTGCTATCGACATGCTTGGCTGCCTGCCAGGCGAAACCTGCAAGCGAACCCACAACTGCAAATTTTTCCGCCAGCAACTACTTCCAAGGCGAGGCCCTGGAGCTCGCCGAAGCAGTCGATCGCAACGATGCAGCCGACGTCAAACGGCTGATCAAACAAGAAGGCGTCAACGCGGATGTGATCTTCGACGAGAGCGCCATGCCCATGGTGGCTTGGCCTGTATTCAACAAAAACCTGCCGGGCTTGAAGCTATTGCTGGATAACGGCGCCGACCCTAATGCGCGCCGGGTGGATTCACAACGTACAAGCGGTCAGCAACGCAACAACGCCCTGGTCTTCGCGGCAGGCGACGCGGACTCACGATATCTCGCCATGCTGCTCGACTATGGCGGCGACCCCAACACTCGTAATTCAAATGGTGAAACTCTGACCCATGTCGCTTATCTGCGCGACCAATGGAAGAACGTACAACTCCTAATCGAGAAAGGCGCGGATATAAATGAAGGGCTTTATGTGCCGGAAGACTACGATACCGTGGTGAGCTGGTATTCGGGCATGGGTGATTTCGACAAAGTGTATTGGTTGCTACAACATGGTGCCGACCCCTCCAGGAAGATGATTGCCCAGGCCAGATCAGCCAATGAAGGGAGAATGCCTATTCTGGAAAGCATTTTCTGGCTGCCGGTCAAGCCACAAATGATCGACTGGCAGAGAAAATGCCAGCGACTGTTGACCGAGCGTGGGATTCATCGACCTCCGATGCCCGCATATCTCAAGCAAAAAAGACAACAGCTCAATTTGCCAAGCGAAGAAAAAGACATTCCGCTTTTGTAAAGTCCCGAGCGTCTCGCTCCAGCGGAAGAAAGCACAGATGTATCGAAAAGACTAACCAATACTGGTTCGGCTTCGACGGCCGAAAATCCGGCCGAGTCAAAGCGGGGTTGCTTGCAACCGATTTGAAACAAACCCTTGCAATAATTCCATTATTCCGGAATTATGGAAATATGGACACGTCCGAAACAGTCGAAGCCCTTCGCGCCCTGGCCCACGACCATCGACTTGCCGCCTATCGGGCCCTGGTACAGGCAGGCCCGGACGGCATGGCGGTCGGCGAGCTTCGCGACGCGCTGGACCTGCCTGCCGCCACGCTCACGGCCCATTTGAACCAATTGCGTGCGGCGGGGCTCGTCAACGACGAAAGGGAGGGACGCGTCATCCGGATACGTGCCGACTACGGCCGCATGAACGGTCTGATCGGCTTCCTGACGGAGAACTGCTGCGGCGGCAAATCCTGCGCGCCCTCACTCAAGAAAGTTCTGCGTTGATCCACGACCCTTGGAATCGAAATGAAAGACAAAACCTACAACGTTCTGTTTCTCTGCACCGGCAACTCAGCCCGGAGCATCATGGCCGAAGCGATCCTCAACGTCCTGGGCAAGGGACGATTCAAGGCATTCAGTGCGGGCAGCAACCCGAGCGGAAGGGTTCAGCCTATGGCACAGGAGCTTGCCGAAGCTATCGGCTACGACACCAGCGATATCCGCAGCAAGAACTGGGATGAATTCGCTGCCGAGGGCGCACCCGAGATGGACATGGTCATCACCGTCTGCGACAACGCGGCCGGCGAATCCTGCCCGGTTTGGTTGGGACACCCTGCAATAGCGCACTGGGGCGTCCCCGATCCCGTTTCCGTCACCGGCGATGAAGACACCCGCCGCCGCGCCTACACCGCCGCTTTCGCCACGCTCCGCCGACGAATCGAGTTGCTGCTGGCACTGCCGCTGCAAAGCCTGGACCATCTGGCGGCGCAGGCCAAACTCAGGGAGATCGGCAAGGTCGGCGCGGAATGACCTCGAAGCGATTATTGTCCGAATTCCTGGCAACCGGGCTTCTGCTGGTAACGGTAGTAGGTTCCGGGATCATGGCCGAACGCCTGGCTGGCGGAAACGACGCCATCGCCTTGATCGCGAACACCCTGGCGACCATCGGCGGGCTCTACGTCCTGATCGAAATATTCGGCCCCGTTAGCGGCGCGCACATGAATCCCGCAGTCAGCGCAGTCATGGCTGCGCGCGGCGGCTTGCCGTGGAAGATGTTGCCCGGGTACGTCGTTTTCCAACTGGCTGGCGCAGCATGCGGCGCCTGGCTGGCCAATGCGATGTTCGAACTTCCGATCCTGGAGTTTTCAGCGAAACATCGCGCGGGAACTGGGCAATGGTTAGGCGAGATCGTCGCGACCGCCGGTCTTCTGCTCGTTGTTCTGCGCGCTCCGTCCGCACGCGTTGCGGCGATGGTTGCCGCCTACATCGGCGCTGCCTACTGGTTTACTTCATCGACCTCTTTCGCCAATCCCGCAGCCGCCTTCGGGCGGATGTTCAGCGATAGTTTCGCCGGCATCTCTCCCAGCGACGTTCCCGAATTCGTGATTGCCGAAGGCATCGGCGCGACGACGGCAATGGCTATCAACAAACTCTTGGGGCCCACCGATCATGCGTGACTCCGTGTTATTGCCGAATGTCGACACCGAGCTGTTCGCGCCCCCGAATTTGGAGCAGCTTTCGCCACCAGCCAGGGCGACCCATCCGCCTCGTTTCCTGTTGCTGTACGGGTCGCTTCGCAAGCGGTCTTTCAGCAAGCTCCTGGCTCTTGAGGCTGCGCGCCTGCTTGAAGCCATGGGCGCGGAAACGCGCGTATTCGACCCCACGGGCCTGCCGTTGCCCGATGCCGAACCGGATACGCACCCGAAGGTGCAGGAACTTCGCCAGCTCGCCCAATGGGCCGAAGGCATGGTCTGGAGCTCGCCCGAACGTCATGGCGCGATGTCGGGAATCATGAAAGCGCAAATAGACTGGATACCCTTGTCGCAGGGCTCGGTGCGCCCGACGCAGGGGAAGACGCTTGCGGTGATGCAGGTGTCCGGCGGCTCGCAATCGTTCAATGCCGTCAATCAACTCCGAATACTCGGGCGATGGATGCGGATGCTCACGATCCCCAACCAATCATCGGTCGCCAAGGCCTTCAATGAATTCGACGACGCTGGCCGGATGAAGCCGTCGGCTTTCTACGATCGCGTTGTGGACGTGATGGAGGAGCTGATGAAGTTCACTCTGCTCACGCGCGACGTTTCTCCCTATCTCGTGGATCGCTACAGCGAAAGGAAAGAAAGCGCCGAAGCGCTGTCCAAGCGTGTCGGTCTCCGAGCCATCTAGCAAAAAAAAGCCGCCCTTTCGAGGCGGCCTTTTTTGCGGAATCTGGTGCCGGAAATAGGAATCGAACCTACGACCTCATCATTACGAATGACGCGCTCTACCAACTGAGCTATTCCGGCAAGGCCGTGAATTCTAGGGGTCGCAGGGGGTGGGGTCAATTCACCAGCTGCAGGCGGAGTTCCTTGGGCAGGGCGAAAACCATGCTCTCCGGCTATACGTCCAGCTCGGCTACCCCGCTGGCGCCCAGTTCGCGCAGGCGCTCGATCACGCCCTGCACCAGCACGTCGGGGGCTGAAGCGCCGGCGGTGACGCCGATGCGGCTCTTGCCCGCCACCCACGACGGCTCGATTTCC
>DATLIB010000179.1:0-5356 GCA_035539595.1 Noviherbaspirillum sp. | reverse complement strand
CGTCGAGTATGCGCGCAGCCATAATTTTTCGAGAATCGTCCTGGGCCGCGACCATAACCGATGGCTCTGGCGCGCCTCCCATGCCAAACGTGTCGCCATCTGCGCACCGGATATCGACCTGATCGAAACCGGCCGCCGCGGCCCGGAAGAGGCACTTGCGCCGGCGCCGTCCAACGGTGGGGAATCCGAAGCAGCTCCCGGACGCAAGGCGCGCCATTGGAGCTACATCCAGGCGACAGGCGCATGCATCTTCACGACCCTGGTCGCCACCCCGCTGCTGCCCTATCTCGACCTGGCCAACATCGTCATGCTGTTCCTGCTGACCGAGGTGCTGATTGCCGTGCGACTGGGGCGCGGGCCGGCGGTGATGGCGGCATTCCTCAGCGTCGCCGCCTTCGATTTCTTCTTTGTGCCGCCGCGACTGTCCTTCGCCGTCAGCGACGTGCAATACCTGGTGACGTTCACCGTCATGCTGGTGGTCGGCCTCATCGTCGGCCAGCTGACTTCCGGACTGCGCTTCCAGGCGAACATCGCGTCGCACCGCGAAGGTCGGGCGCGCGCCTTGTATGAATTCGCACGTGCCTTATCAGGCGCGCTGCAGACCGAACAGATATACGACATCACGCGCTCGTTCATCCAGCGTACGTACCGCGCGAAAGCCGTGCTGTTGTTACCGGACGATGCCGGTCGTTTGCAATTTCCAAATGGGCCACAAGGCGATACCTCCGGCGCGCCGCAGTTGGGCGTACTGGATTTGGGTATTGCGCAATGGGCCTTCGACCGTGCTACGACGGCCGGCATGGGTACCGACACGCTGCCCGGCAGCAGCCTCTTTTACCTGCCACTGGTCGCGCCGATGCGCACCCGCGGCGTGATGGCGGTGCAGCCCGACAATCGCCGCTGGATCCTGATTCCAGAGCAGCGGCAGCAACTCGACACCTTCGCCGCACTGGCCGCGATCGCGCTGGAACGCGTGCATTACATCGAGGTGGCACAGGACGCGCTGGTGCGCATGGAATCCGAACGGCTGCGCAATTCCCTGCTGGCCGCACTATCACACGATTTGCGCACGCCGCTCACCTCATTGGTCGGATTGTCTGAATCGCTGGTGCTGTCCAAACCGCCGCTGACACCGGCACAGCAAGAGTTAGCGCAGGCATTGCACGATGAAGCTTTACGCATGAGCAATCTCGTTTCCAACCTGCTCGACATGGCGCGTATCCAGAGCGGAGACGTCAGGTTGAACCTGCAATGGCAGCACTTCGAAGAAGTGGTCGGCAGCTCATTGCGGGCCAGCCAGGCGTTTGTCGCCAGGCATGAGGTGCAGACAGGCATTGCGCGCGATTTGCCTCTGGTCCGGTTCGATGCAGTGCTGATCGAGCGGGTGCTGTGCAATCTGGTGGAGAATGCGACCAAGTACACGCCGGCCGGTTCACGTATCGGGATCACCGCGGACATCAGCGGACCGTTCCTGGAAATCGCCGTCAACGACAATGGACCTGGCCTGCCGGCCGGCCAGGAAGAGGCGATCTTTGAAAAATTTACGCGCGGCGAGCGCGAATCGGCGACGCCCGGCGTCGGCTTGGGGCTGGCGATCTGCCGCGCCATCGTCGAAGCGCATCACGGCACCATCCGCGCCGGCAACTTGCCAGAAGGCGGCGCATCCATCGTGTTTACCCTGCCGCTCGGCATACCTCCTGCAATGCCGGATATGGATGACAGCGACACGCACACCGAGAAAGCGACATGACTGAACCCGTACCCATCGCACTGCTGGTCGAGGACGAGCCGCAAATCCGGCGCTTCGTCCGCACCGCGCTGGAAGATGAAGGCTGGCAGGTCTTCGAGGCGGAAACGATGAAACGCGGCCTGATCGACGCCGGCACCCGCAAGCCGAACCTGGTCATCCTCGACCTCGGCTTGCCGGACGGTGACGGTGTCGATTTCATTGCCGATGTGCGCAAATGGTCCGCGGTGCCGATCATCGTGCTGTCGGCCCGCACCAACGAGGCGGAAAAGATCAGGGCGCTCGACGCCGGCGCCGACGATTACCTGACCAAGCCCTTCGGCGTCGGCGAACTTCTCGCGCGTGTGCGTTCCGCACTGAGGCGGCTGCGCCAGGCCGGCGCCAACGCGCCCGAATCGATCCAGTTCGGCGATGTGAAGGTGGACCTCACGGCGCGCCTGGTGACCAAGGCTGGCCAGGCGGTGCACCTGACGCCGACCGAATACCGCCTGCTGGCGGCCCTCGCGGTCAACGCCGGCCGCGTGGTCACCAACCCGCAGTTGCTGCGCGAAGTATGGGGACCGTCGCACTCAGAAAACGGCCATTACCTGCGCATCTACATGGGACATTTACGGCAAAAGCTGGAGGACGATCCGGCGCAGCCGAAGTATCTCCTGACGGAAACCGCGGTGGGCTATCGGCTGCTTTTGCCCTTATGAACTCGGTTCGCTCGTTCCCGGTTTAATCGCCGTTGACAGCACTCACCGAGCAATTTCTCGATTTCCGCATCGATGGCTCGCGCAGTGTTTTCGCTATATCCCTTCCTTTCCGCCATCGACGGCGGGTAGATCAGCAACGAAGGCGTTTGTTCGAAGGTGGCGAGACCCAGCCGGTCACTCATTCCGTACTGGGTGACCATGTGCCGCGCCATGTCTGTTGCGAGCTGGAGATCGTTTTGCACGCCGGTCGAGACATCGTCGAACATGATTCCTTCCGCGACGCGCCCGCCGAGGAACACGTCCATGCGACCGAGCAGCTCGACTCTTTTCAACAGGTAACGGTCCTCGGTAGGGAATTGTTGCGTATGGCGGCAAGGATGATCACGCCCTTGTTGGTATCGAATCCGTCCATTTCGACCAGCAACTGATTCAGGGTCTGTTCCTGCTGCTTTGCTGACTTTCCAGACTGACGGCAAAAGCACGGTAGGCACTCTCAAATCAATTGCTTGAAAGGTGTTTCTTGAGAGCCTACGCGCTCGAAAGCAGTCGTTCGATCTGCATCAAACATGTTACTCAAATATGTTGCAGGCTAAAGATTTGTTTGACGCTTGTTACATTGGGTGGTTTGCCGATTCTGTTAAACCTGTGCTTTACACAGGCGCAAAGCCAATACCCGGCGCCGTTCCAGAGAATTAGCTTCCCATGTTAAACGACACACACAGTTGATAACCGACCGTTTTGCGACTGATAACAAGTAACCGGGCACAAGCTCCATGGATAAAGAACCCTACCTAAGCGACGCGTACCCGCCGCAGGAGATTGCTCGGAAGGTTGAACTCCTCGGGGTTGCGAAGGCGCACGCTGATACCCTCACATTGCTCGTCCTGGCAGTACTCGCCGGGGCCTTCATTTCGCTTGGCGCACTGCTGTTCACTGTGGTGGTTACGGAATCCAGCCTTGGCTTCGGCCCCACACGCTTACTGGGCGGCGTGAGTTTCTGTCTCGGATTGATTCTTGTGGTGGTGGCCGGCGCCGAGTTGTTCACCGGGAACAACCTCATCGCGATGGCTTGGGCCAGCCGCCTGATCGGCACCCGCGAGGTCATGCGGAACTGGCTTCTCGCCTACGTTGGCAATGTGGTTGGCTGCCTGGGAACGGTTCTGCTTGTCGTGTGGGCCGACATTGCCAGTCTAGGCAATGGCGCCGTAGGTGAGACGGTGGTGCGCATCGCACGTACAAAAGCGGATCTTCCCCTGGGCGAGGCCTTCACGCTCGGCATCCTGTGCAACGCGCTCGTCTGCCTGGCCGTGTGGCTGGCGATAGGCGCGCGTAGTGTGACCGACAAGATCCTGGCAATCCTCTTCCCCATCACCGCCTTCGTGGCCATCGGCTTCGAGCACTCGATCGCGAACTGGTTCTTTCTGCCGCTCGGGCTCGCAGTGGATGCGCACGGCGCGGTGTCGATCATCGGGGCCGGCAAGAACATTCTCGCGGTGACCGCGGGCAATGTGGTTGGCGGCACTCTGTTAGTGGCCGGCGTGTACTGGGTCGCCTACTTGCGAGGCGAGCGCATGCGGAAGGATCAGTCTCCATGAGTCGCAACTATGATTCGGCGGACGCAGACTGCCCGGAAGGTCCTTGCCGGCGGTCACTCGTCCCCCTCATGCGTTCGTGCGCGCGGCGGCTTGTG
This sequence comes from Noviherbaspirillum sp., assembly GCA_035539595.1. Taxonomy (GTDB): domain Bacteria; phylum Pseudomonadota; class Gammaproteobacteria; order Burkholderiales; family Burkholderiaceae_D; genus Noviherbaspirillum. The sequence continues at coordinate 1,221 of DATLIB010000179.1, read as the reverse complement.
GACTAGCACCGCTACCTTGCTGTAATGGAGCACCTTGAGCGATCACGCACTACGCGGACCATACCGACAAGCAGATGAGCCACGACGCGATCAATCGCTACCTGCGCGAGGACCGGCTGACATCGCGCAGGTATGGGAGCATGCGCGCGGGCAGATTCAGCCATCGGTCCATGGCTTTGTGATCTTCGACGACACGGTGCTGGACAAGAATTTCTCCCACCAGATCGAGCTGGTGCGGCTGCAGTTTTCCGGCAATGCGCATGGACTGATCAAGGGTATCGGCCTGGTCAACTGCGTGTACGTCAATCCCGAGACGGGGCAATACTGGGTAATCGATTACCGCATCTACGATCCCGACCGGGACGGCAAGAGCAAGCTCGATCATGTGCAGGACATGCTCACGCAGGTCGTGCAGCACAAGCAGCTGCCGTTTCATGCGGTCCTGATGGATACCTGGTATGCGACAAAAGACCTGATGCTGTTCATCGATTCGCTCCACAAGACTTACTACTGCCCGCTCAAGGACAACCGTCAGGTCGACGATTCCGGCGGCGAAGAGCCGTATCGCCGCGTCGATGAACTGGCGTGGACCAATCACGAATGGACGCATGGCAAGCTCGTCAAGATCAAGGGATTCCCCAGAGACTACAAAGTGAAACTGTTCCGGGTCGCGGTTGGCACTCACCGCACGGACTGGGTTGTCACCAACGACCTGGCTCAGGATTCGGACACTTCAGGAAAAAGTCCCCCGTCGCTCTTTTAACTAGTCGCCCCTGAAGAATAGACAAAGCCCAGCACTGATGCGGGTTTGCGGGGAACTTCAGGAAGTGGGATTCGCCAGAAACAGGAGAGTAAAGCTTCCGTTTCTGGTGAAATGATGACACCCCAAGAGAATGCACCTGAGCACAATCCTGCATTAACGCAACGTGAACTGGCTGGTATGGTTGACCAAGGGCATGCACTGGTCCAGCTGGCTGACAAGATCGACTGGCAAGCCGCGCGCGTCAAATTGGGCGCGCTGTATGCGCAAGGCCATGGCCGGCCGCCGCTGCCGATTCGCCTGATGATCGGCCTTCACTACCTGAAACACCTATTCAATCTGTCGGATGAAGAAGTGGTGTTGCGCTGGGCCGAGAATCCGTATTGGCAGTATTTTTGCGGCGAGCGCTATTTCCAGTACCGGTTGCCGATCGATCCCAGCCAGATGACGCGCTTTCGCAA
>DATLIB010000178.1:0-7616 GCA_035539595.1 Noviherbaspirillum sp. | reverse complement strand
CCCTTCAAGCGGAGCCCGGCCTACCAAGCTCGCCCCTTCACACGGAGCGCGGCCTATCAAACCCTCCCCTTCAAGGGGAGGGCATGGGTGGGGATGGGGTTGCCTTTGTCTCCCGGACAAAGCGCACCGCGCCCCTTTCCTCACACCGCCCGTTCCTGTCCGTAGCAGCAGCAACCCTGCTCGCGCTCCTGAGCCCCACCCTCACCCACGCCTCCGGCGAACCCGAAAAAGTCGAACGCACCTACGTCACCGCCCCGCCCGCGCCTGCCTTCCAGACCTGGGAACAGGCCGATGCGAAATCCTCGGGCTGCGTGTCCTGCCATACCGCGTCCGACCGCAAGACCATGCACGCGAGCCCGGCCGTCGTGCTCGGCTGTACCGACTGCCACGGCGGCGACCCGACCGTATTCGGCAGCAACCCGGCCGTCGCCGAAAGCGAAGCCCCCGGCAAGCACGGCGACCAGCACGCCGACATCCCCTACTCCGACACCGCCGGTGGCGGCGCGCAACGCAACTACAGCGCCGGCTACATCGCCGCGATGGACAAGGCGCACGTGCTGCCGCAATACCCCGAGCGCTGGCCCAACAGCGCAAACCCGCCGCGCAGCTATACGCACCTCACGCAGGAGGCACCCGAGTTCGCGCGCTTCATCAACCCCGGCGACCTGCGCATCGCGCGCGAATCCTGCGGCGCCTGCCACCTGCCGCTGATCCAGCAGGCCGAGAAGAGCCTGATGGCCAACGCCGCGATGTTCTGGGGCGCCGCCGCGTACAACAACGGCATCCTGCCGTACAAGCATTCCATCCTCGGCGAAGCCTATACGCGCGACGGCAAGCCCGCCGCCGTCTCCAACGGCGTCGAGAACGACGCGGCCATGGACGCCGCGGGCATCCTGCCGAAGATCAGCCCGATGCCGGCCTGGGAAACCGTGCCGCCGGCCGACGTGTTCCGCGTGTTCGAACGCGGCGGCCGCAACATCGGCAACCTGTTCCCCGAGATCGGCGTGCCCAGCGAAACCGGCGCGATACAGCGCCTCGAAGAACCCGGCCGCCCGGACCTCAAGCAGTCCAACCGCGGCCCCGGCACCGGCAGCCGCGTCGCGATCCCGGTGCTGAACATCCACAAGACCCGCTTGAACGATCCGTTCACCTGGTTTCTCGGCACCAACGACAACCCCGGCGATTTCCGCTCCTCGGGCTGCTCGGCGTGTCATGTGATCTACGCGAACGACCGCGACCCGCGCCATTCGGCCATCCACGCCAAGTACGGCAACATGGGCATGAGCGCCCAAATTGATCCGACGATTCCGAAAGGCGAATCCGGCCACCCGATCAAGCACGAGTTCACGCGGCAGATCCCGACCAGCCAATGCATGATCTGCCACATGCATCAGCCGAACATGTTCATCAACTCCATGCTCGGCTACACCATGTGGGACTACGAGTCCGACGCGCCGTTCATGTGGCCGGAGAAGCAGCACTACCCGGACGACGAGGAAATCTTCAAGACCCTCGCGCGCAATCCGGAAGAAGCCGCGATCCGCGGCAAATGGCGCGACGTCGATTTCCTCAAGGACGTCTCCCTGCTCAATCCGCAGCTCAAGGACACCCAGTTCGCCGACTACCACGGCCACGGCTGGAACTTCCGCGGCATCTACGCACGCGACCGCAAGGGCAACCTGCTCGATGCAAAGCAGGAAAAGATAGCCGATACCGATCCCGACAAATGGAAGAAGGCCGTGCACATGTCGTCGATCCACGTCGACGTCGGCATGCAGTGCGTGGACTGCCATTTCTCGCAGGACGCACACGGCAACGGCTATCTGAAAGCCGAAGTCATGGGCGGCGTGGAGATCCAGTGCCAGGACTGCCACGGCACCGTCGATGCCTTGCCGACCCTGAAGACCTCGGGCCCGGCCGCGCCGAAGGCTGGCCATGACCTCGCATTGATCCGCAACCCCGACGGCAAGAAGCGCTTCGAATGGGTCGGCGACAGCCTGATCCAGCGCTCGGCCGTGACGCCGGGCCTGGAATGGACCATGAGCCTGACCAAGGACGTGTCCAATCCGGCCTCGCCGCACTACAACGAGAAGGCCACGCGCGCGCATGCGATGTCGCGCGACACGGCCTCGCAGCAATTCGGGGCCGATGTGCCGCTCGAAAAGCGCGCGCACGGTGACGACAAGATGCTCTGCTATTCCTGCCACACCTCGTGGACCACGAGCTGCGGCGGCTGCCACCTGCCGATCCAGGCCAACGCCCAGACCGAGCGGCACAAGTACGAAGGCGGCATCACGCGCAACTTCGCGACCTACAACCCGCAGGTCGCGCGCGACGACATGTTCTTCCTCGGCGTGCACGGCGGCATCAAGGACCACAAGATCGCGCCGGTGCGCTCGTCCTCGGCGCTGATCCTGTCGTCCACGAACATCAACCGCGAACGCATCTACATCCAGCAGCCGCCCGTGTCCGCGGCCGGCTACTCCTCGCAGGCCTTCGCGCCGCACTACCCGCATACCGAGCGCAAGACCGAAACCAAGACTTGCACCGACTGCCATCTGTCGAAGGACAACGACAACAACGCGATCCTCGCGCAGACGTTGCTGCTCGGCACGCGCTTCGTCGACTTCGTCGGCTTCAATGCCTGGGTCGGCGGCGACGGCGAAATCGGCGCGATCCGCGTGACCGAATGGGACGAACCGCAGGCCGTGATCGGCAGCTACCTGCAGCGCTACGCCTACCCCGACTGGTACGCCAACCACCAGAAGGCCGGCCAGCGCCTGCAGGAAGCCTACGAACACAACGCCGGCACCGCGCAATGCATCCAGCTGCGCGGCGAATACCTCTACGTCGCCGAAGGCAGCAAGGGCATGCGCGTCTACGACGTCGCCAGCATCGCCAACAAGGGCTTCTCCGAACGCATCATCACGGCGCCGTCCTCGCCGCTGGGCCAGGACACGCACATCGCGAGCAAGAACGCGACCTGCGTGCAGCTCGCGACCACGCAGCCCGTCTCCTACGCCCGCAACCAGAACGCGCGCAAGATCGAGGCCAACCAGGAACAGCCGATGCACGCGATCTACAAATACGCGTTCATCACCGACGCCGAAGAAGGCCTGATCGTCACCGACATCGACACCCTGGCCGACGGCGAATTCCGCAACAACTTCCTGACCCGCGCCGCGACGTGGAACGACGGCGGCGTGCTGACCGGCGCCAAGCACCTCGCGATCGCCGGCACCACGTTCTACGTCGTCACGAACAGCGGCGTCGTGGTCCTCGACATGGACGACCCGCTCAAGCCAAGCGTCATCGCGACCGTTCCGATCGCCAACGCCAGAGCCGTGCAGGTCCAGTTCCGCTACGCCTTCGTCACCGCCGCCGACGGCCTGCACGTCATCGACGTGACCAAGCCCGCCGAAGCGCGCGAAGTGCAGAGCGCGTTCCTGCGCCTGTCCGACCCGCGCAAGCTGCACCTGGCCCGCACCTACGCCTATATCGCCAACGGCGCTGAAGGCCTGGCCATCGTCGACATCACGAAACCCGAGCAGCCTCGCCTCTACGAGATGTTCAACGCCGGCGGCAAGCTCAACGACGCGAACGACGTCATCGTCGGCACGACCAACGCCTCTCTATTCGCCTACGTCGCCGACGGCAAGAACGGGCTCAAGGTCATTCAGCTCACGAGTCCCGAGTCGCAGCCGAAGTTCTATGGGTTCAGTCCGGACCCGAAGCCGCAGTTGATTGCGTGGCGCGAGACGGCCAAGCCGGCGTTGTCGCTATCGCGTGGTCTGGAGCGTGATCGCGGTGTCGATGAGACGGGGCATCAGATTGCGATCTTTGGGCGTATCGGGTCGCGGCCGTTTACGTTGGAGGAGATGCAGAGGTTGTATCTCGATGCGGACGGTAAGCCTTGGGGGGTCAGTGATCCGGTGCCGGCCAACACCACGTCCGGCAAAAGCACCGGGCAGCGTCGCCTACCCTGACGCATCACTCTCGCGCCGGAGTCAGCTGCGGGTGTTGACTGGTAACTCCACCTTAGCATTGCGAGCCGGCTTTCCTTTTTCTGTCAGGGGCTTGGCGTTAAGTCAATGCCATTCGAACCTGACCCCGTTTCTGGTTCGCAGCAGCGGCAGTCTCTATTTTCGGTTGGTATCGCCTTGAGGGTCTGGACCCAATGAAAAATAGAGACTCCGATGCTACCGCGGATGTCTTGTACCGCATCAAGCGCGGTCTTGCTGGGTATGTCAGCTATCTCGCTGCGTGCGAGATGAATGCGGCTTTTAGTGAGTACATTCTGTATGAGCCGACTTTAAGAATCCTGACTGCTAGAGGCTTTTCCACTCAGTCTGAAGTTGAATGCCCAGGCTATCAGCGAAACGGCCGCGGAGATGTAAAGCGGCTAGATTTTGTTGCCAGAAAAAATGGCAACCATTTTGCGCTCGAAATGAAATGGCTCCGTAATACCCGGCCGAGAATTGACCGCGACCTTGAGAAGCTCAGCAGGTATGCGGAGGCAAATCGCGGCGCCCTCGGCTTTCTCTGCGCCTTTGGCCGCAAGAGCATGCTTTCAGAATGGCTACCGCCGAATGGGGTGCGTGAACGTGGCAACGGAGTTTATGCAGAGTTCGGAAAAACGAAATTTGGCTGCCGCACCTATCAAATCTTCACTAATTGACCGCTCACTACTTCGAACCAGCGCAATCAGTCAATAAAAATGGGGAAGAAATGGCTAAGAAGGCGGCAGCTACAAAGACAGTCGAAGTATGCGTCTACAAAGACGACAAACTCTGGAATGTTCAGTATGGCCACCTAAAACGGGGGAAGGGAAACCCAGGGAAAACTGAACACCTATTTCGAGTTGTTGGCGAGAAGCTCCCATTTGACTCACTAGCTGCCGTAAAGAGGCACGTCACCGAAAGCGGCTTTGGGACAAATGGCGTCTACGTTGCTCACGACTCAATGGGATTTCCGCGCTATATCGGCAGAGGATCAGTGTTCGGGCGGCTAAAGACAAGAAAAGACGCGCAGGAACTTGAGCTGATCTACTTCTCCTTCTATATCGTGTCGGAAAAAAAGCACGAGCGAGAAATTGAAACCCTACTGATACGAGCTGCCGGCCCGCTACTTCAGTTCAATACCAAGAAAAAGCGTGTCGGAATCCTTCCCGGAAATATACGAGACTACGAAGCAGGCACATACTTCTACGAACGACAATACAAGAAAGGACGGTAGAGCAGCACGCCAACTCTCATCCCTACTCCGCCTAGAAAGCGAGATACGCTGGAGACTTGCAGCCAAAAGACAAAGATGGCGACCTCCAAAACTACAAGGAGAGCAATCATGGCAATCAAACCTGGGCCAAAACCAACTGCTAAATCAACAGGCAAGCCCGACAGGCGTCGGCGCGACAACAAAGAGACGCCAGGAAATACGCCTACCCTCAAACCCCACAAGCACAAGAAAGGGAAATGAGGATGGCGGTTCGGCTGTTGAGAAGAGCGCGGAGGGCCAGGCTCATTTCCGGTGGCGGCCGATCGGAGGAATACCTTAAGGATCAACAGTTTTGAGTGTTCCATTTTTCAGCAGCTGCGGCGCGCCACAGACTCTCCTCCTTTGCGTATAGCGAGGCTCAAGCAGGTCGAAAATTGTTCGGATCAATTTAGGCAGGTAGTCACGAATGGAATTTCATCTCACCAAGAAAGAAGCGGCGCTAGAAGGGCAATGGCTCCTACCGCCACCTCAAGGGAGAACTATCCGCTACGAAGAGCCGCTTCATCATGGTTTCTTGCCGAAGATTGCTAGAGCGCTGGAAACAACAAGATGGCCTTCGCAATTCTGGGGCTACCATTATCGACTGAAGACAAACAGGGGATTGATCCACGAAAGCACACCAGCTTCCGAGTACTACAAGATCGCTTGGCGGTCCATGTCACAGAAGTACCACGGGGCAGCGATCGCGCTTAAGTCCGTGGAGCAGAACGTTTATACGATTAGAAGTGAATACTTGTCCCGACGAATCGCGTTCGGCGAGCAACAGCAGCCCAGCCTGAGTTTCTCGCTTGAGCTATACCAACTTCGAAGCGATTTCGCGACATTGCTCTTTCTGATTCGCTCGATACTCGACCAGTTCGCTTCGATCGTTCAGTTCTTGTCCGGACCAAGAGCAAAACAATACAGCAGCTTCGCAGACCTTGTATCCAAGTGCGAGAACGGAACTTCCATGGCTGAAGTTCCATCGGTCGTGCAAGTCCATCTGAAAAACGAATCGTCCTGGTTCTGGCGTATGCGAGATATTCGGGACTACCTAGCACATCACGGATTCGTTCACTTGCATCTTATCGAGACCGACGAGATGGATGTTCGCTTCTTCATACATCGCCGGATCGACATGGTGGAGCTAGCTCGCGAGTTCGCAGCGGGGTTTGATGGAATGCTATCCATACTCGACAGCGGGTACGCCGCACGCATTCTTGAATCGTACGAACCGCGATGATCATGAATAGTTTGGCCACTCTGGCGCGCTGACTTGCCAGGCTACTGAGCTACTGACCACCTTTTCGCTTCCCCGGAACCTACAAAGTCAATTGCGCTCTATGAAGTCGGAAAAAACAATGTGTCCGCGAACTCTCGATAGATCAACGTCACGAATACGCCCGGCGCTAACCAAATGTCGAAACGCCCTCAATCTATTGCGATAGCCCTTAGTCAACCGAATTCGATCACCATGCACCAATAGCCCGTGCACTTTTAGGCGATTAGGTAATTTCGACATTTCTGTCTTACCCGCAGCCAGCCTCCAAGGAGAGCGGTCGAAGAGTGCCGCGATATCAGTTTGCAGCCTGGCAGGGAACTCACCGACTCCTGAGAATACTATATCGTCTGCGTATCGCGACAACCTGGTGCCGTAGTAGTCAGCAAATGTCTCGAGCTCTCTATCAATAGACGAGATAGCGATATTAGATAGAACAGGGCTGCTCGGAGCTCCTTGTGGAAGCACTTCACGCAAACAACAAAAATCCGACATCAGCCGCGCGCATTCTAGAGAATACCCAAGACGTGTAAGCCCAGTAACAACAACGGCCTGGGGAGTGGTACCGAAAAAATTCGCGATATCGACCGAGAATACCCAGGTGGCCCCAAGGTGCACTCTCGCTGCGTCAACATGCGAGCGCCCAGGAACAAACCCATATACGTGCTGCGCAGCATGCCAATTTCGGCATAGCTGAACCGAAATCCACTTTTGAATTACTTTCAACGATACTCGCGGCGCGCAAATTTCACGGAAACCACGCCCTTTCGGCAATACAAATCGGCGATAGTAACGGTCGCTATTGTGCAAAATTGACCAGAGCAGGCCAGTATTGACGCCAAACAACACCCCAAGGGCATCTACGGAAGTAATTGGAGGTAGTCCAAGCGCCGAAATGCGCTCGATTTCTCGTATCTCAGCTTTATCTACAGACCCGCCGAGAGCCCCCAGAAACTCTTTCAAGGCACCGAATTGAAAGAACTGCGAATCGATGAAAGGTTGCGGGAGCCTCATATAGCAAAGCACTCTTTCGTAAGCGGCCGGCGAAACGGCCGGGGATTCGAAGGAGCACCGGCCGTTTCGC
>DATLIB010000177.1:0-4418 GCA_035539595.1 Noviherbaspirillum sp. | reverse complement strand
GGGGTGATGCGTGGGCTGGTGCGGTCGCGCTATCGCGGGGGTTGGATCAAGCACTCTACCCCCATCCTAGCCTTCCCCCTGCAAGGGGGAAGGAACTCTGCCGAGATGGCGCTATCGTTATTTGTGTTGCGAATTTCTGTGTAAGTGCAGATCCGCTCAACCGAATCAACCGCATCAAGCTCATTCGAAATCCAGCATGTGCCCCAACTTCTCCTGCTTGGTACGAAGGTAGGCGACGTTGTGCTGCGTATGCGGTGTGATGACCGGGATGCGTTCGACGATGTGCACGCCGTAATCGGCGAGCTTTTTCATCTTTTTCGGATTATTGGTCATCAGGCGGATCGTCTTCACGCCCAGCTGTTGGAGGATATGCGCGGCGACCAGGTAGTCGCGGGTATCGACCGGCAGACCGAGCGCGAGATTGGCTTCGACGGTGTCGCTGCCCTGGTCCTGTAACTGGTAGGCCCTGATCTTGTTGGCCAGGCCGATGCCACGACCTTCATGGCCGCGCAGGTAGATCACGGCGCCCTGCCCTGCTTCGGCGATCTTTGCCAGTGCCGCGTCGAGCTGTTCGCCGCAGTCGCAGCGCATTGAACCGAGGACGTCGCCAGTCAGACATTCGGAATGCACGCGCACCAGCACGCCTTCCTTGCCGCTGAGATCGCCCTTGACCATTGCCACGTGCTCCACCGTTTCGTCGGCGGGCTGATAAACGTGGATGCGGAAGTCGCCGTGCCGGGTCGGCAGCGTTGACGAGGCCAGCTCCCTGAAAATACCGCCGGCGCCGGCCGCCGCCGTCTTGTTGTCTCCGGGCTTGTCCATGTGTTCAATCCTATGAAATCCACGCTGCTGTTTGGGGCAAGGTAGCGACGGACCTAACTGAAGGATTCCGCCGGTTTCGGCTCGTCCGGCAGCGGAATCCATTCGGTTTCATCCGGTATCTTGCCGAACTCCTGTGCGCGCCAGCGCTGCTTCGCCTGCTGGATCGCCTCCTTGCTGCTGGCGACGAAATTCCACCAGATGAAGCGGTCGCCGTCCATCGCTTGCCCGCCCAATAGCATGATGCGTGCGTTTGTCTTGGCCTCTATTGTAGTTTCTTGCGCGAAAGGTAGCACGGCCATGTGACGAGCGGCGAGCGCATCGCCGTCGATAGCGATCTCGCCGTCGACCAGATAGACGGCGCGTTCGGGGTAGTCCGCCGGCAGACGCAGGCGCGCGCCCGCTTCCAGCTCGGCAGCGAGGTAGAACATGTCGGAAAAGGTAGTGACCGGCGCGGTCTGGCCGAATGCGGTGCCCACGATCAGACGCAGCATTGCCCCCGGCAAGCGGATGACCGGCAGGCTGGCAGCAGGGTGATGTTCAAAGGCGGGGGCGGCCTGTTCGTGCGCCTTGGGCAGCGCCACCCAGGTTTGGATGCCGTGTACCGCACCGCCGCTTTGGCGCAGCCGCTCCGGCGTGCGTTCGGAATGGGCGATGCCGGCGCCGGCTGTCATCCAGTTGACGTCGCCGGGATGGATTTCCTGCACCGTGCCGAGGGAATCGCGGTGCAGGATGCTGCCCTCGAACAGGTAGGTGACGGTCGCCAGTCCGATATGCGGATGCGGACGCACATCCAGTCCTTCGCCCGGCGCAAATGCCGCCCGGCCCATGTGATCGAAAAAAATGAAGGGGCCGACCAGCTTGTGTGGATGGCCGGGCAACAGGCGGCGCACGATGAAACCATCACCGAGGTTTTTCTCATGCGGTTTGAGGAGAGTGTAGGGATGCTCGGACATGGTGATGACTCCTATATAAGTGAAGCGGCGTATCGATCTGCTGAGGATTCAGTCAATGCAGTCGATATTTGACGCAATCAATCCCTATCCCAAGCCAAGTTCCCTCCCCCGGGCAGGGGGAGGGTTAGGGTGGGGGTCGAATGCATCAATATGCAGTTCTGTCATTTACTTCATGAACTCTCATCAGGCAAGCGCCTGTGTGAACGTTCCGCTCTGGAAGTCGCTGATCGCCTGCTCCACTTCCTCGACGGTGTTCATGACGAAGGGACCGTATTGCACAATCGGTTCGCCCAGGGGCTTGCCGGCCAGTAGCAGGAAACGTGCGCCACCGGCGTCAGCCGTCATATCGACCTGATCGCCGGGTGACAGGACGCCCGCGTTTTGCGCTTTCAGCGGGCGCGCTGCGTCGGCGGCACCAATCTGCAGACTGCCTTCGAAGACATAGACGAAGGCGTTGTGGCTGCTGTCGATGGGATGCGAAAAGGACGCTCCAGCCGGCAGTTCGATGTCGAAATACAGCGGTTCGGTGCTGAGTCCCTGAATCGGGCCGGCCACCGTCGCGTCATCGGCTTGCAGCACGCCGGCGATGATCTTGGCGCGCCCGCCGTCCGGCAAGGTCACCACCGGGATGTCGGCGGCGGGAATGTCGCGGTAGCTGGCCGGTTTCATTTTCTCTTTGGCCGGCAGGTTGATCCAGAGCTGGAAACCGCGCATGCGGCCTTCTTCCTGCTGCGGCATTTCGGAATGCACGATGCCGCGCCCGGCGGTCATCCATTGCACGCTGCCGCTCTTGAGCTCACCTACGTTGCCGAGGTGGTCTTCATGCCGCATGTGTCCATCCAGCATGTAAGTGACGGTTTCGAAACCCCGGTGCGGATGCGGCGGAAAGCCGGCGATGTAGTCGCCCGGGTTGTCGGAAGAAAACTCGTCGAGCATGAGGAAGGGGTCGAGACGGCCGCCCTGCCCTTGCCCGATACTGCGGCGCAGCTTGACGCCGGCGCCATCAGAGGTGGCCAGGCCCTGGATCACGCGTTGCAGGGAACGGGAAACGACAGTGGTACTCATGACAATCCTTTCAGAAATGATGATGCTGATGTTGCTGATGATGGTGTGCCGACAAAGCAATCAGGCGGCGGCACTGAGCGGGGCGGTCAGTTGCCGGATGGCTGCCTGAGCCGTGGCCAGCGCGCTTTCCTTGCTTTCTTCGCCCATGGCTAATCCTTCAGCATAGACGAACTCCACGTCATCCATGCCAATGAAGCTGAGGAAGTCGCGGACATAGGTAGTCTGGCTATCGCGCGGAGTGCCGAGGTACAGGCCGCCCCGTGCGGCGAATACATACACTTTCTTCCCTTTCAGCAAGCCGACTGGCCCGGTCTCGGTGTACTTGAACGTCACGCCGGCGCGGGCAATGTGGTCGAAATAGGCTTTCAAGGTGGAGGGGATGCCGAAGTTATACATCGGCAAGCCCAGTGCGATGACGTCAGCATGGCGGATTTCCTCGATCAGGGCGTCGGAAAAGGCAACCACGTCCTGCTGCTCGGCGCTGCGCTCGTCAGGCTTGGCAAGGAAAGCGCCGAAGCGTTGTGCATCCAGGTGCGGGATGGGATCAGCGGACAAGTCGCGGCTGAGCACCTTGCCGGTAGGATGCGCAGCGCGCCAAGCGGCGACGAATTCTTCGGAAAGGCGGCTGGACTGGCCATTGCCGGAAAACAGGCTGGAATTGATGTGCAGTAGCGTTGCCATGATTTTTCTCCTTCGTGGGTTGAGGTGTTCCCATTTAACTATTTACTGAATAGATAAAAAAGTAGAATAATTAGGCCATATTTATCTATTCATCCGATAACTCATGGAAAACCAGTACATCACGCTGGAGCAATGGCGCACCTTGGTGACAGTGGTGGATACCGGCGGCTATGCGCAGGCAGCTGAGGTGTTGCACAAGAGCCAGTCTTCAGTGACTTACGCAGTGCAAAAGATCGAATCGTTGCTGAAGGTAAAAGCCTTTGAAATCCAAGGCCGCAAGGCCATTCTGACGCCGACCGGGCAGTTTCTGTACCGTCGGGCACGCGCCCTGCTGGAAGAATCCGCCGCACTGGAACGGGCGGCTAAACATCTCTCCGCCGGCTGGGAAGCAGAAATCCGCATTGCGGTGGAAGTCGTTTTCCCGACCTGGTTGGCGCTCGAATGTTTTGACCGTTTCGGCAAGGAAAGTCCGCATACCCGCATCGAATTGATCGAGTCGGTGCTGGGCGGCACGTCAGAGGCTTTGCTGCACGGCCAGGTCGATCTGGCGATCACCGGCATCATTCCGCCCGGCTTTCTGGGGACGCCGCTGATGCGCCTGCGTTTCGTACCGGCCGCCAGCCCGCACCATCCCCTGCATCATCTGGGGCGGCCGCTGACCATCCAGGACTTGCGCGCGCATCGCCATCTGGTTGTGCGCGAATCGGGGAGCAAGCGCAGCAGCAAAACCACCGTGGACGTGACCCGGCGCTGGACGGTCAGCCTCGGCGCCACCTCCATCGAAGCGGCGCGCGCCGGCTACGGCTTTTCATGGTTTCCGGAAATAAAAATTCGCAAGGAGTTGCGTGAAGGCAGCCTGAAGATATTGCCGATGCAGGACGGTGGCGACCGTTTCGC
>DATLIB010000176.1:0-37642 GCA_035539595.1 Noviherbaspirillum sp. | reverse complement strand
ACCCCAGGCAGTTGGCGCCGCAACGACTGAAGGCGACGCCGGTCCCGGCCAAGGCAGGCGATTTCATTATCTGGCACCAGGCGCTCCCGCATTGCGCTACCCCCAACTACGGAAAATTTCCGCGCATGGTGCAGTACCTGAGCTATCTGCCTGACGTAGTGGAGGAGCCAAAGGAATGGCGATAGCGCGATTGCGGCGTCGTGCTATCGCGTTTTCCAGCGTCGATAGCAGCGCTACCGGTCCGCGGCAAACCGATGCTGTGATTTTTCAGAATTCATCTATGCGCCGCACCGTCGCCTATCCGCCGTCTCGCGCGCGCTGATTGATACCTTAACCTGCTCTCATAGTGTGCCCGCTGCATAATCGCCGCCTCGGATAAAGGAGAGCCGAGCTGCGCGATCATTCCGTTGCGGAGAATAAGGCGCTCAATCTCCGCATGAAATGCGTCGATTAATTGCCATTGCGGAGAATCCACGCCATAATCACCGCATGAATAGCGGTGATTACACTTATATCTGGCAGTCTGCTGACTGGCCGGGCTGGCATTACGATCTGGCTGCACTCGCCGGTCCCTTGTCCGACGTCAGTCGCGCCCAAGGACTGCTCCTCGGCCGTCTGGCCGATGTCGGCATGACCCTGCGCGATCAGGCCAGCTTGGCAGCGCTGACGGAAGACGTCATCAAGACCAGCGAAATCGAGGGCGAGCGGCTGGATGCCGAATCCGTCCGTTCGTCCATTGCCCGCCGTCTTGGCGTGGACATCGGCGCACTTGCCCCAGTGGATCGCCACGTCGAAGGCGTGGTCGAGATGGTATTGGATGCCACAGCGCGCTGCGAAGCCGCGCTGACCCGGGAGCGACTGTTTGGCTGGCATGCAGCGCTGTTTCCTACTGGTTACAGCGGACTTGCTCAGATCCATGTCGGCGCATTTCGAGATGACGCCAGCGGTCCCATGCAAGTAGTGTCAGGTCCCATTGGACGACAGCGGGTGCACTTCGAAGCGCCACCCGCCGAGCGGCTGGAGGCGGAAATGGCGCGCTTTATCGAGTGGGTCAATACCGATACCAAAGACCATCCGATTTTGAAGGCGGGCTTGGCGCACTTGTGGTTTGTCACAGTGCATCCGTTCGACGATGGCAATGGCCGTATCGCGCGGGCCATCGGCGATCTCCTGCTGGCGCGTGCCGACGGCAGCCCGCAGCGTTTCTACAGCCTGTCCGCACAGATCCAGCGTGAACGGCGCGATTACTACGACATCCTGGAACGCACGCAGAAAAGCGCGCTTGACGTGACGCCATGGCTCAAGTGGTTTCTGGAAAACCTGGCGATGGCGGTCAATACCGCGCAGCACACACTGGATATCGTGCTTGCCAAAACACGGTTCTGGCAACGCTGGGCCACCACGCCCTTGAATGAGCGGCAAGTGCAATTGCTCAATCGCTTACTGGATGGCTTCGACGGCAAGCTCAACAGCAGCAAATGGGCCGCGATTGCCAAGTGCTCGCCGGACACGGCGTTGCGCGACATCAACGAACTACTGGCACGCGGCGTGTTGCGCAAATCTGCAGCGGGCGGACGTAGCACCAGCTACGAACTGAATGCGTGAATGAAGCTCCGATGGAGAAGCATGCATAGGGCTACCTGCCCTTGCTCCAACTGAAAAGATGCTTTAATCGATTTCATGCGCGAGTCTCCTTTTCTCTCGAACGACAGCTACTACCGCGCGACCGCTCCAGGAAGCGCCCATGCCGCACTCTCAGGCAAGTCCGAGACACGTATCTGCATTATCGGCGGCGGTTTCGCCGGTCTCGCTACGGCCTTGTCGCTGATAGAGCAGGGCGAGCGCAATGTGCTGGTGCTGGAAGCCGAAACGGTAGGGCACGGCGCCTCGGGGCGCAACGGCGGTTTTGTCTTCGGTGGTTTTTCCCTGGGCGAGCGAGGCCTGGTCGAAACTGTCGGAGCGGAACAGGCGCGCAAGCTGTATCAACTCACGCTCGATGCGACGGCGCGGATTCGCCGCCGTATCCAGAGGTATCGCATCGATTGCGATGCGACCTACGCCGGCATCTACCTGGCCAACTGGTTCGACGACGAACGCGTTCTGGATGCGCAGCAGCGCTTCATGGCCGATACCCTGGGCGTGGAGTGGCAACGCATCGATCGTCGGCAATTGGCGGAACGCCTGCATACCAGACGTTATTTCGGCGCTTTGTTCGAAGCGAATGCTTTCCATTTTCACCCGCTCAAGTATGCGCAAGGAATCGCCAACGCCATCGTTACCGGCGGCGGGCGGATAGGCGAGCAAAGTCGCGTCACGCACATCGTGCCTGACGGCGACGGCTGGCGCGTCGTTACTGCGCAAGGCGAAGTACGGGCGCAGGAAGTGGTGATCTGCTGCGGCGGCTATATCGAGCGGCTGTATCCCAGGCTCGCCGCCGCCATCCTGCCGATAGCCACCTACGTGATGGTGACCGAGCCGCTCGGCAAGCGTCTGGAAACAGCGATGCACTCCGCAGCAGCGGTGTACGACACCCGCTTCGCCTTTGATTATTACCGCCCATTGGCGGATACGCGCTTGCTCTGGGGCGGTCGCATCTCGATTCGAGATCGTCACCCGCAAGCAGTCGCCGCGCTGTTATACCGCGACATGCTGAAAGTTTATCCGCAGCTGGTCGGCACCCAAGCCCACTATGCGTGGAGCGGCCTGATGAGTTACGGCCGCCACAAGATGCCGCAACTGGGTCGCCTGCCGGAGGGACTCTGGTACGGCATGGGCTTCGGCGGCCATGGCGTCGCTCCGACGACGCTGGCAGGCGAAGTGCTGGCGCGCAGCCTGCTGGGCGAGTCGAGCGATTTGCAGCGCTTCGCTCCTTGGGGCTTGCCGGCCACCGGCGGTCGCGCGGGCTTGCTGGCGGCACAGCTGACGTACTGGTATTACGCGTTGCGCGATTGGCTGAAACAGTAGCGGCTGTAGCACCTCGTGGCTGAGGTGAAACGCAATGTGCTCAGCTATTTCTCAACTTGGGGGCAGTAGCTTGTGCGACGCATCATGAAAAATGTCATCCCATTGGATATAAATTGCAATTCCAAGTCACTTATTAATACTTATCCATTATTCAGGAATTCCACATGAACCCAATAGGTGTGCCATCGGGCATTACTTCTACTAGCAGCCTTCTCTCAACAAATGGAACGGGGGAGATAACATCTGCTAGAGGATCTGATGCCGAAATGTCCTTGCCGGAACAAATAAAATTTCTCTCTAATCTCATTAATAAAAGCTCTTCGCCCACCCGCGATCAACTTAAGGATCAAATAAATCTCATTAATGGCAATCTTCAAAAAAATGCGGATACCGCCACTGAGCAAGCTGTCCTCGACCTTATAGAATGCGCAAAAAATCCCCGAATAAACGATCCAAAGGCGCAGGCTGCAGTTATTGCGACTTGTGACTTGGCGGTGAAGCAACTTCTTTCCAGAAAATTTCCACCCAATCCCCACAGCCACATCATAGTTAACCCGCAAGCTCAACGCGCGCCTAACTTGGAAAAGATTCAAGACGCGATCAGGTCCATTACGCTGGCGCCAGGCAAGCATGGTGAAGAGAATCCCGGCGGTTTAACTTCGAAGATACGGGCTATGGCCGAAAAGGTGTCCGAGCATAGGGCATGCAGTACAAGCACAAAGACGATTAATACTGCCTATAACCGGATAGGAGAAAGACTTCGGAAGCAGCTAGAAGAAAGACTTGATCAGTACAACCGCTAGAAGGATCTGGGAAAAAGTAGGCGGGAAAAGCAAGCTCGCTCATAAAGGGCGAGGCGGGCGAAAATTGTGAGCTGCCCCCAGCTTGTTCTTGCACGACGCCTTGCTGAGTTCCGTCGATATTTGACACGCTCAACTCCGTCCCGCCCCTTCCTCCTATCAGAAGGAAGGGGCGGGACTCCCTCCTTTGGACAGGGGGAGGGGGACGAATGCATCAATATGTGGCTCTGTCTTTATTGCATCAATTTTTATTGCATCAATTCTCATTCGTTTTGCGGACACTGAACGATTCCTGCACCCACATCCGGCGGATCGAATCCTGTCTCGAATCCGTTGGTGGTTCCTGATCCGACCAGGTTTGCCGTCAGCTGAAAGGCGGTCAGATTGCCGTTCTTCTTGAGCTTCTCCGCCCAGAGTGCTGCGGCACCGGCAATATGCGGTGTCGCCATGCTGGTTCCTGACAGGGATTTGGTATCGCCGTTCTTCCAGGCGGACAAAACGTCTACGCCGGGCGCACAGATGTTGACGCCGGTGTTCGAAAACGAGGCGACCACGAAACCCGTCGCCTTTTTCGCCAAGGCTCCTACGGAAACGATCCCGTCGGCAACTGCAGGAGGTGATACGGAAACCTCCCAGAATGCGCCCGCCTCACGCTTGCTCTCATTACCCGCCGCGCCGACGATCAGTGCCGTTTGAGAGAAGGCACCATTGGCCTTGATGAAAGATGCCAGCCGTTCAAAGAGCTGAACGTTCTTTCGGTAATCTTCCAGGGCGATGGAAACGGCTACTTCCTCGGGTTTTCCCGATGCCCGCAAGGCCTTCACCCAGCCGGGGAAATCTATTCCCAGCGACATGGAAATGACATTGGCGCCATTGTTGATCGCCCACTGAATGGCCTCGCAGATTTGCTCGGTCGAGCCGCCATTCTGGCCGAGGACCTTGCCAATCAGTGCTTTCTTGACGCCCGGCGCCACCCCGATGCGCTTGCCGTTAATGTCCCGTCCGAAAATGGTTCCCGCGCAATGGGTGCCATGACCATGCTGATCGCCATTTCCTTCGCCAGTAAAATCTTTCTCGATCAGCTCTACACCTGCAAATGCCGGATGCGTCGCATCGATGCCGGTATCAAGGACTGCAACCACAATGCCGTCCCCGGTAAACGGCGACGTGTCGGCGCGTACTGCCTCCACGCCCCACGTCAGGCCCTGCGCGGCGGCTTGCACTTTCTCGTCATTCGCGGTGGCATGGGGTTCGATCAGTTTCATCCGCATCACCGGTGCGATAGCCTCCACATCCGTCTCGCGGCTTCGCAGTGTGATTTCGTTCTTTTTGAGATCATCGACCTCGATGGAAAAACCTGCGGGGGCCGTTGCCATGCCGCCTGTGTCTGTGCTTACCCCGGCCGGCCGTGCAAACGGATCGCCTGTTATCAGGCGCGTGCTTCTTAAAATGACGTATTTGGCATCCATAAAGTCCTCACAGTGATGAGTGGTTGTTCTCCCTGTTCAGCCTATGCTTCCCCTCGCTTTTTCGCTTTTCCATGTCGATGAAAATAGGACTCTCAACGACTTTCAGTAAGTCACACCTTGAATGCACACTGGCTCAAATCTAAGTCTAGGAGTGGAAAGAGGTAAATCTACTCGCGCAGTATGGATATCTGATTCTCATCAACGAACTGAACGGAATGGAGGGACTGAACAGATAGGAGCTTTGTCGCTGTCTACCGAAATGATGTTCAGAAATTGGCGAGCGTATGCCGCTGTCCGGCATGGTGTTGACGCCTGGCTTCCGAGCGCGAATTAGCGCCGTTTCCTTTTCTTCGGTGCTGCCGGCGCTGCCGGCATTGACGCGCCGGTCCAGAAATCGGTCGCTTGCTTCACGCCTTTGTTCACTGCCGAACGTGCCTGGCGCTTTGCCGCCGCAGTGGCACTGCCACGGATCGTGCCCGCGACGGCATTGGCGCCGCTGAGCCACATGCTAAGCAGAGGGTTCTTTTTTATCCACGGGTTCTTCATCACAATCTTCCTTTCAAAAAGCGCGCGACGAACAACTTCTCTGCTGGCCGCACGCTCGAATTGGACACCTTCTCAGGAAAACGTTCAGACGAGGACATTGGAAAACTTGAGCAAGTGTTGCCTTGAGCGGACAACTTCCGTTGCGGGGTTGGAACTTTGTTCTACCAACTACCACCCATTTTTCAATGGCGCTGTCGCGCCCTCATTTTTTGCGCCGTGGATTGAACGAGCGAAGTGAGTTCGCCCCGTTCAATGCTCTGGCACCTTGGGCAGGTTTACAAAAAAAAACACGGAGGCGCCATGTTTTCATCCACAAGACTTCCTCACCTGGCTTCTACCTCACAGGTCCAGACACGGCATGAAGAAAGCACGTCCACTTCTCCGGCACCGACCCCGGCAGCCACACCAAACGAGCAAGTCAACCCTCTGAAGAGGCCCAATTCATCGACCTTGGAATGGGTTGCGAATAGGACGAAGAAGACCGCCGATGTGGTCGCGGTTCGTCGTGTGTCGTCATCGCAAAGAAATACGGGAATAGACGATTTCAAGAGGGCGGGCGAACTTCTGGAGCACAGCGAGAAACTGATCGGCGAAGTTAACGACTTCCTGTTCGGTTCGACGCGTGCCAGCCGCAAGACAGGGGAAAAAAAGTTTGAAGAGTTATCCAAGCTGTTGGATGAAATCAGAGAACTGACGCTGAAATTCGATCCCGACACGCCGGCGCTTTACGTGCAGCCCAGGTCAACACTGAGCGCGAGCACCGGCAAGGCAGTTAACAGCACCATCGAAAAGCCCCTGATCGACAAATGCCTGGACATATTGAATGCGTTGCCGCACCTGTGCAATGCGATGGAGTGGTCCAAGCGACCGCATCGTTCGTTATTTGACTACCATGTCACTCTTGACGAGAGTCATTCCCTGAGTCCAGCGGAACTCGACAACATGCTTACCCACGCAGCCCTTGCGCATACTGTTTATGCTGGCGTGCTGGAGAATAATCTGGAAAAAGCCGGCCCGTTGCTGGTGAAGACACTTCCCGAATCCTTCGTGTCCATGACAATGCCGCCTGACGTCAAGGCAAGTTTCGAAAAGACCTGTCCCCGTCTCCAGCATCTGGGCGATGGTCGCTTTTGTGATCCTGACTCTGGCTTGGTGGGGCAACTCTTTGTCAACGAAAGTAAAAAGGAAGCCACCATTGCTTTCGGGGGGACAACTGCCGGCCCGCAAAAGGGTTCGCTGGCGGAGCGAATGCAAAGCAATGCCTGGATAACGGCAAGGCAATGGCGTGCCAATATCAGCAGCGCAAGCGGCCTGACAATTGTCGGCGATGCTGTCCCGGATAGTTATAGCAGGGCAGCGGAACTGGCCGGATTAATGAAGAACTTTGCTGCAAGCAAAGGGCCAGGTTGGAAGGTTTCCTTGACCGGCCATTCGAAAGGAGGCGCGGAAGCAGAGTATGCTGCGCTGAAAAACGAATTGACTGCGGTCTGTTTCGGAACCCCCGAGTTGGGAAAAACCGTTCTTGCCGCCGCCAGTCAATCCCAGCTGATCGCCGGTGCGCGCAACATCCGCCATTATTTCGTCAAGGGCGATCTCGCGCCGCAGATAGGTTCTCTCGTTTCCCCATTACTCGGACGCCGTCAAGCGCACGTTGGAACGAGCTTTTCCATGAGTCCTGATCCGGCAGTTGGCAACGGTATCCTGAAGTCGCTCTGGTGCCATGATCTTTTCTATGAATCGGCGCTTCATGAAGCGGCACGGCAATTGACACACTCTGATGATCAGGACGAACAGCCTCGCCAATAAGGACTGTGCCAGCTTAGGCAGGGCAGGTCACACCGGTGCCGTCGTCCTTATCACCGTAACCCGGCTGATGAGGAATTCACCGTCCACGACGGTCCTGTGAGGAACGCCTACCACGTTGAAACCAGGCCCGCCATCGTCGAGCCAGCGCTGCGCCATGGGATCGAATTCTTGCGGTTTCAAGCGGAGCATCTGGGCGGTAATCACAAATTGCGCACCGGCCTTCTGTTTTTTTACCACCTCTTCAATTGAAGCCATGCCTTTCCTTTCAATAGATTTGGCTGCCAATCATAAAACAGTTCTCTCGTAGGGCTTCCTGGCTCGTCAATGCAAGAATGGGGGCTTATACCAATCCCCCTTTATAAACGTGACGTTATAAAGGGGAATTGGTATTAACCACCTGCGGCCGATAATTGCCGGCGGCATCTCCCGTGAATTCAATATTGCTTTGCCAATTTCTACGTGGCAGCATACGTTCGATATTTTTGTCATCTTCGCAATCATCATCAAAACAGGAAGAGTGTAATGAACGTCATGAGCGTCACCCCGGAGCAAGTTGCAGCCGGACAAGCCATTTATACCCAGCGCGCCTTGCGTGCCTATGATTTTGTTGTACTCGGTGTATCAAACCGGTTTCTCTGGAAATGCCCCACGCAACGACTGGTGGCGCATTACAACAAACATGTTTCAGCGAATCATCTGGATGTCGGGGTCGGTAGCGGCTATTTCTTGGATAACGGTCACTTCCCATCGCGCACGCCACGCGTCGCGTTGATGGACCTGAACCAAAACACGCTGGACTTCACCTCTGAGCGAATTGCAAGATACCAACCCGAAACGTATCTCCGCAACGTGTTGGAGCCTGTTTCCATCGATGCAGAAAACTTTGATTCCGTGGGAGTCAATTATCTGCTGCACTGCGTCCCGGGGAGCATTGAATCCAAAGCGGTGATCTTCGATCATCTCAAGACATTGATGCATCCCAATGCCATTCTATTCGGCTCAACGCTACTGCAAGGCGGGGTTCAACCCAGTTGGTTTGCCCAGCGCTTGATGAACGTTTACAACAGCAAGGGAATTTTTTCCAACCAGAACGACAGTCTGGAGGGACTCAGGCGCGTACTTGAAGCGCGCTTTCGAGATGTTTCCATCGAAGTCATCGGATGCGCAGCGCTTTTTTCTGGACGACTATGAGGCACATCGAAACACATCGAAGACACCGCATCGGTTGGCTGCGGGCGGCGGTACTGGGCGCGAACGACGGTATTGTTTCCACGTCCAGCTTGGTTCTCGGCGTGGCTGCGGCGGGTGCAAATGCTGAAAACATTTTGATCGCAGGCGTGGCGGGCCTGGTTGCCGGTGCAATGTCGATGGCTGCCGGCGAATACGTGTCAGTCAGTTCGCAATTTGATACGGAAGTTGCAGATTTGAATCGGGAGCGGGATGAACTTGCTATGAGTCCGGAGCATGAGCACGCAGAGTTGACGGCCATCTACGTGAAACGCGGCCTGGATAATGAACTTGCCTCGAACGTTGCCACCCAGTTGATGCAGCATGACGCGCTCGGTGCGCACGCGCGTGATGAGCTGGGGATATCCGAGGCATCGGCTGCACGCCCTGTACAGGCCGCGTTGGCTTCAGCCCTTACGTTTGCCGCGGGTGCCGCGCTGCCGCTGCTGGTCGTTCTTCTGTTTCCGGCATCGATGCTGCTTTGGGCAGTGTCGTGCAGCGCACTCCTGTTTCTGGCGCTATTGGGTTCACTGGCGGCACGCGCCGGCGGCGCTTCGGTAGTCAGCGCAGCCGTGCGGGTTACCTTTTGGGGCGTACTGGCGATGGCATTGACTGCTGGCGTGGGAGCGCTATTCGGGGTAAGCGCGTGATGCCCTTGTCATCGCAGACCGAACGGAAATAGACCTGGCAGAAAGAGAAGCCGATAGCATGGCATAGCGGCCGGGCACGGCGATCAATTGTTCAGTGATCTCATTGGACACGCTTTCGGTTGCCGATGGATGTTTGATCCTCAGGTGCCTTACGTTTGGGCCGAAGGTTTCTTTGCGTTGCACTTTCCGCGGATTGGATGGAGACCTCCTTCATATCCTTTCCCAGTTGCCGATCAACCCATTTCTGCTTATTTAGAGGCTCCATATTCAGAGCGCCGGCATTCAGTTTTTTTACGCAATTTCTCAAGTCCTTAGTTAAATATTTGCCGTTAGCCTTCAATGTCTTGCTCAACTGGCCATGTTCATCAGGGGATATGTTTTCGAGATTCTCCTGAATCCATTTTTCCAAGTCCTCTTTCTGAGCATCATTCAATTTCCCCAGATTCTCTCCTAACCTCACAAGTGTCTTTCCTATTGAGGGCATGAAACGCAGGTGACTTTTCAATTGATCGAATACTTGTTGTATAGACGCGGGATTCGCAGTCCAACCCTTGTCTGCCAGTTTTGTTTCGAGGGAATAAATTTCCCGTCCCAGCACTTCTTGGGGAACAAAAAGATGAAGAGTCAGATTTTCTGGTTCAAATTCTTTGCCGTCCTTAAGGCCTGATATCGGCTTATCGCGTTTGCGCACTTCTTTCTGAAGCGGGTCGAACTGCTCTGTATTTTCCAGGAATGAAAACTGGGGTCCGGCATTGAATACCATGGCAGGATAAGAAAACCGGTGAGATTTTCGCTCCGCTCTTGGGTGAAGCGATACGATGGAATATGTGCGAAGCGCTTCACTCATTCCTTCTGTCAGTTTCTCGTCCAACCGATCAATTGCATCGCGCTGCTGCGACTGATATTTACTATGCAGCCGTATCTCCCTGGGCGCGGGTTCGCTTTTGTCATCAATCGACCCTGTTTCTGTATGAGGAAACACGGCAATAAACGTAGTGAAATGGTTACCCTGCTCCCACTGTTGACTTTGATACGCCATGAAATCTTTTAAACTTTGAAGCAGTGCTTCCGTATTTTTCGTATCTTCAAGAGAGTGAGGAAAAATTCCGAGCACATAGCTTGCCTGGTCAATCGTAGCTTTGCCTGCTACACATGGAAAAGTTTTTCTCCCTTTGATCCAGGTACGGAATTCGTTGTGGATTTTTTCTACGTCTTCGGGAAGCGTCCGGTTGTCGCCGGCAGGACGTACTACGCGTCCATTTTCCGGATCAAAAACGGTAATCTCTGCGCCTCCTTCTTTGCTAGAGCTAAACCCGGAGAAATAGGCCGATCTATTTAATGTTTTGGTTAAGGTGGGGGCACTTTTCTTGGGCATGACGTCGTCCTCAGGCGTGGCGTCTTCTGCCAACATGCGTTCAAATTTTTTCCGTGCCCTTTCAGAATGGAAGGAAATAAAGGGCGTAACATTCGCCCTGTTTTCTTCAATGACCTTGTCTCCGCCAGGATGTGTCTCAAGGAGTTTGGAATAAGCATCCTGATTTACATCGTATGTGGTTAATTGATTTGGCGTGTGCTCATAACCAATTTTGATCGTCTTCATATTCTGTCCAAATGAGTGATTCAATTTACTTCTAATTTTGAAAAGATTGCCAAGGCGTGCCGTCAATTAAATCGCTTGGATCAAAGCGAAACGGGATGCAAGGTCAAGCGTCCGGCCACGGTGCAGGCGACAACGCAGCATGTCCGTTTCGCTCTGAGGTGGGGATATTGGATTGACTAGTTAGCGGCATGCCCTGGACCGCACTCGGCGGCCCACGATATGGCTTCCGTGAGTATCCAGACTCTGTCTTGAGTTCCAAAATCAACGATGTACAGAGCCCCCATTCTTTTTGCCTTCTTTACAAGAAGTGGTGTCTTCCATCAAACGCGTGACTACCGTCGTGGCAGAGATCGCCGAAGCCAGTCAGGCGCAGCGTTCCGGCATTGAAGAAATCAACGATGTCGTGGTCCGTATGGACGAGATGATGCAGGAGAATGCGGCCCTGGTAGAGCAGGCAGCGGCAGCCGCGCAAAGCATGCATGATCAGGCGATGCAACTATCGCAGGCGGTCAGTGTCTTTAAGCGGGCGGTGCGAGATCGGGAAACGTCAATTCCATGACGCCGAATCTTCGCCCGACCGCTGTTCCCGAAGTACGGATGCATGCTGCACCGGTGTTGATGGCTGCAGGCAGGGGGCGCAATACAATTCGCGTCTTAAGCCGTTAATTGCTATCCAGTCTTGCCGAAGGCGATGTGTTTTTGGCACGATTTTTACACTTTTTTTGCACATTTTTTTATCCCTGTTCGGCTGTGGCGGAATGCAGAAATGACGCGGCTTTCCGGGGTTTCGCAAGCTAAAAAAATGACTTGAAAAGATTGGATGCACCCCCATGTGAAAATTTCGAATTGTTTTTAAGAATGGAAGTAAGAAGTGGAACTCGACTTGTGTGAAAAGGTAGATATTTCACGTATTCACATCCAACGTGTTGATGGATCGACAACAAAAGCGCGAGTGTCATCCATCGAGGCTGCCAACAACGTCCTCGAACGCTGGGCGGATTGCGCACCGGATAGCGGCAACGACCAATGCGATTTTCAAATCGTTTTTGAGGATGGATTCCGTTATCACGGACATTTCCATCTCAGCAAATCCCAAAAGCGCATTTCCCTGGCGCGCCATGTGCGCAAGCATCTGACGGCGCTGGCAACGAAAGGAGCCAAAAAAGCGCGGGAAGCGGAAGCGGATGAGGACGAGGGGGATGAGCCGGTCATCAGTTTGATCGGCGCCAACCTTGCCGAATCGGCCAAAATCGCGTTGGATCACTACAATATCTAAGCCTCGGTAACAGGTAGGATCGCATCGGTACGCCCGTGCAAACGGGCGGTTGGGGGCGTGCATCCCGAAACGAACGACAACAACTTCATCCCAAGGGCCGCCCATGCTGAGCTTTACCCGTACCGTTCACACGATTGACGCCCATACCGGCGGCGAACCCTTGCGCATTCTGATGTCGGGAATGCCGCCGGTTCCCGGCAACACGATTCTCAAGAAGCGTTCCTGGCTCAAGGCCAACCGTGATGACTTGCGGCAGTTCCTGATGAACGAGCCGCGCGGACACGCCGATATGTACGGCGCTTACCTGTTGCCACCGACCACGCCGAACGCCGACTTCGGCGTCATCTTCATTCATAACGAAGGCTACAGCGACATGTGCGGCCACGGCATCATCGCCTTGGGCAAAGTGCTGGTGGAGATGGGGTATGTCGAACGCCGTATTCCCTTCACCCGCATCGGGTTCGACACGCCTGCCGGGTTTATCGAGGCGCAGGTGGAATGGGACGGGGCTCGTGCCGGCAAGGTGACGTTCAAAAATGTCCCTTCGTTTATCTATCTGCGCGATGTGGAAGTGGAGACGGCTTCCTTCGGCAAGATCGTCGGCGATATCGTATTCGGTGGAGCGTTCTACTATTACATCAACGCCGACCAGGCCAAGCTGGAGATCAAGCCGGAACTGGCACGCCAGCTGATCCAGTTGGGTGCTGAAACCAAGGCCGCGGTGAAAGCGAAAGTGCGTATCCAGCATCCGCTGGAGCCGGGTCTGGACGACCTGTACGGCACTATCATCGACGGCGCGCCCAACCGCGCCGGCGTAGACCAATCCAATGTCTGTATTTTTGCCGACCGTGAGGTGGACCGTTCGCCGACGGGCACCGGCACCTCAGGCCGTGCGGCCCAGCTCTTCCTGAGAGGAAAACTGGCGCTGAATCAGCTCTACGTCAACGGCAGCATTGTCGGCAGCAGTTTCGAAGTCCGTGTCACCGACACCCTCAAAGTCGGCTCGCTCGATGCGGTGCTCACTGAAGTGGCCGGTACTGCGCACATCATGGGAACCAACCAGTGGGTACTGGAAGATTCCGATCCTTTCCCTACCGGGTTCTTTTTACGTTAAGACTTCCTCTCCACCCTATGCATATTTTCGATGCGGCGCAAACCGCGCAAGCTCTCCCGTATTCCCGTTTGGTTCCTGCCGTCGCGCAAGCGGCACGCGAGCTATCGCGCAAGGAAATCCAGGCGCCCGAGCGTCAGGTGGTAACCATCGATAGCGCCAGCGTGCTGCTCAGCATGCCGGCCATCGGGCGCGACATCGGCGTGACCAAGCTGATTACCGTGCATGCAGACAATGCGCAGCACCGGCTGCCTGCGATTCAAGGCGAGGTCGTCGTTTTCGATACCGCCACCGGCCGCAGGCTGGCGTTGCTGGACGGCCCCACCGTGACAGCGCGCCGCACCGCCGCCGTCACACTGCTGGGCATCGACAGCCTGGCACCAAACAGACCGGCATCGGCATTAATCATCGGCACCGGCACGCAAGCCGTGGCGCATGCCGAGGCATTGATCGACTACTTCGGCATGTCGCAATTCTGGATCGCCGGACGCGAGATGGAGAAAGCGGAAGCGTTCTGCGCCGCATTGCGCGAGCGGCATCCGCAGGTCAGCGCGCGCCCGTTGCTGGTCGCTTCGCTGCAGAATGAACACCCCGAGACGGATATCCTGCTTGCCTTGACCACCTCCAAAACCCCGGTGATTCCAGCGACGATTGCCGCCCATACGCTGGCAATCGGGGTAGGGGCATTCAAGCCGGACATGGCGGAATTCCCGCCCGCGCTACTCCATGGCCGTCAGGTGGTGGTTGACGATCTGGAAGGTGCCCGGCACGAAGCGGGGGATTTGATGCAGGCCGATATCGATTGGACGCAGGTCAAGGAGTTGTCGACGGTTACAAACGGCAGCCTGAAAGGGGGCGCGCTGGTGCCGGTGTTGAAAACGGTCGGACAAGCGGCCTGGGACTTGGCCGCCGCGCGTGTGGCCATCGGGGCGAGGCCGGCGCAGCCCCGCTCTGCGGAGCGCGTCGCCATCAAGCTTTTGTGAGCTTTGAGAGAGACCCATGACGACGGAACAGTTGTGTACGCAATATCTTGACGCACTGAATGCCGGCAAGCTCGATCAAGTGCTGTCCCTGTTTGCAGCGGACGGCGTGATCGTTTCGCCGCTCTATGGGACGATGGCGGTCGAGGCGTTTTACCGCGATCTCTTTGCCGACACCAAGCGTTCCGTCACGACCTTGCTCAATATTTTCGACAAGGCGGAAAACGCCACGTCCGTGGCGCTGCATTTTCGCTATGACTGGACTTTAAAAAGCGGAAAGATGGTCGAATTTGAATGCGTGGATGTATTTGAACTGACGCCGGACCGGAGCAAGTTCGCCAAGCTGACCATCATTTATGACACGGCGCCGCTCAGGGCCGACTTCAACGAGAGCCATGCGCAACATGGGGACTAGGCTCGGCAGTCGCGCTGCTGGCATTTGCCATCACCTTTTCTCCGTACAACCATGCGCGCCATGGGACGTCGTTATATAAAGCCAGGCCGCCTACGCCAGCCAGGGCCACGACGAGCACCATGGCGCCGAACTTTCCCTTTTTTAACCAGCCGGTCTGCGACTGCAAGAGGTCGCCCAGGATCAATATCGTCGCATGCGCCAGCAGCGTGAGGACCAGCATCTTCCAGGCGAAGCTGTACACCACAGCAGGGGCGAAGAGCAGCGCCGATACCACACCAACGATCTCGAATAGATACAACAGCCCCATGAGGTGGGCCCACCAGCGTGCCTCCAGGCTACCCGGCAGAGATACCGCCAGCAAGCCTTGAAACATCAACCCCGCGCGTGTCAGCCAGCGGATCGGAATCGATTTCTTTCCCTTCTGCTTGCCGATCTCGTCAAGCACGCGACCCGTGATGGTCACGGCACGCGAGGCATTGTCGAGAGTGGCTTTGGGGTCCGGCTTAATGATGTCGCATGTTTTTACATGGTCGATCAGATCTTGTTCGCTCAAGAGTGCGATCAGCATCGCTGCGAGATGGGTATGGCGTTGCGATTTGCCCGGGATGATGCGTTCGAGCAAGTTGTGGATGCGTTTCCCGATGTCTCCTTCTTCGGGCACTTCGGCAAGGGCCTGGCCCAATAGATAGGCGACTTTGGCAGCTCCTGCCTGTTTGAAGGTTTCGCGCAAAATTGCACGATGTGCCTGGTCGATGAGTTCCTTGCGCACCGCTTCCGTGCAAGTGTCCGTCAGCGGCAGCAGGGTCTGGATAAGACGTTCCGCACCGTCCAGTCGTCCCCACATGAAATCGTTGAGCCGCCAGCTTTTTTCGATAAATGCACCGAAGTTGAACAAGGCGGTGCCTGCCAGCTTGTGCTTGCTGTCTCGTTGCTCGTATACCAGGCTGTGCGCGTCTTCGGGGCTGATGCGCACCACCTCCACGGTGGACGGCTCGCCGATGTTCGCGTCGTGGTACAGCGGAAAACTCATCTGGTCGAACAGGTCGAAGTACACATAATATTCGCCGAGAATACTGCGCATCAGCTTCCCCTCCTTGGTGTCCAGGGTGCTGTCGTGCATGTCCTTGACGATGACGCTTACCGTCTTTTTTCGTGGTGGGACCAGCTCGAGTGTAGGTTCTCCCAGCATATGCCATGCCCCGCGCATGTCTTTGGATTTGACGCTGAGTTGGTCGATGCTGTTATCAAGGGCCTTATAGAGTGCGATCTCTCCAAGACCGCCTGCAGCGGAAACGACATCCTTGGCCCGAGCCACCACGCTATCTTGCATTGTGCGCGAGCAGGCACAGGCACCCAAGGTTTTTTCCGTCAGTTGCACCAGCACCTCCTCGCCGTCTTCCCTTGTCAGCGTGATGACTCCGTTAGGCGGGGCACCCAGCAACAGCAAGATCAGCATGTTTAACTCGTGTTTCTGCTTGTCACTGATGGCGTTTTTAGATGAGACGTGCCGTCCCTTGCGCTCGGCGATGCGCCATTCCGCCTGGAGGTCATTCAACTGGCGCTTCAGTGTGTTCAATGCCGCAATGGCACGATCGGCTGCGTCACTATCCATGTGATCTTGGAACAGACTCATCTGGCCGAGCTTCAAACGGGTGATGATTTGCTTATCGGCTTCCGGCAGAAGGGCGAACTTGTAGGGGGTCAATTCCGCGTGCCGCCATCTGTCTATCAGGCCCTTTAAATGATCGAGCCGGCGCAGCAGAAAGCTCAATCTGCGAATGCGGTAATCCACATCGAACAGGTCGAGGAAGGCATTGATCGATTCGCGCCTGTCTCCCTTTTTGGGGTCTTCCTTGTAATGAGAGTTGCGCCACTCGCGCACCCATGCAGTGAGTGCATACAGATGATCTGTCTCGGTATCGATATCCCACAACCGGGCAAGATGCTCGCCCAGCTTGTCGGTAACGGAGGACACGCGTACCCGGCGATAGGCCAGGAACGCGGTGCCGTAATAGCGGACCATTTTTTTTCGTGGAAATTCCGGCCAGGGCGGGATCTGGCCGCTTTTTTCATCAGTCAAAATCCGTACGAAGGGATTGGATATTCCCTTCAGCATCGTGTGGAGATCTATTGCACTCTCACGCACAATCCGATCCACACGCTCGATGCTGCGGTTGCGGTGCAGTACCGCCTGCAGATCTTCGCGAATCGTCTCGTAGCGGGGGATGCTGGTCAGCGCCGCCAGTGAGTTGCTGAGTGCATCGGGAAGCTCGGTGTCGGCGGTAGGTACCTCATCGACATTCGCGCTCTGAGGCGCCGGCTCGACGTAAATCAGCTTGCGTTCTACCGGGACATTTGCCTGCCGGATGGACAAGGTCTGGGCAACGTAAGTGAAGGGCTTATTGTCCAGATAGCCGCCGTCGCCAAAGGCACGCCAAACATGCTTCCCGGACGCCTCTTCCGACTTGGATAGATAGGAAAATACCTTGGGCAAGTCTGTTGCCACGTCGTTGGCCAATGTGGGCTTCAGGTGCCGTACAGCCTCCACCGTCATCGGCTCAAATGCGAACGGAAACGACGAAGTGCAACGCGCAGCAAAGGAGAGTAGTGCATCTTTTGCACGCACAAAGTCGTTGCGTCCATGTGTACCTTGGGAGTAGATGAAATGAAAATTCTGCTTGTGCCGCCGTTCATAGACGAGTTGATCGGACAGACGCAGCGGAACCGGCGATCCCGCGATGTCGGTCGTGGTGATGAATAGATCCATTTCATCAACCGCCGCGTCAATCATTTCCGCACCGTGGGTCCGTACGTCCGGATTTATTTTCTCCATCGCCTCGAACAACTTCAGGTACATCCGGTCGCTGTTGAGCAAGGACTTGGGATGATTGACTTTGTCGCGAATATCCGATCCGGGGATATTCAGCCCGTCGTAGGAACGTCTGTCATTGAGAAGCCGCCCCAGATCGCCTTCATTGATCCATAAATCTTTAAGGGGGAAAAACGGTCCTCCGCTGACGAGCGCCTTGGCAAGGAAAATGCCATTGATTCCTCCCGCAGAAGTCCCTGCGATGACATCCACGACCAAGCGCGTTCTACTCTGGCCGGCCAGGGGTGGCTCTTCCCATGCGTCTTTGTGTAATTGGCCCTCAGACTGTGCTTGCTTATTGTTGATGTGGGCGTAATACGCTGCGCGCAAGGCAGGGTTGTTGGCCAGCAAGGAGAGGCGCCGGTAGATTTCCCGCGTATCGATGTTGGCGGTGGACGTATTGGGTGGCTGCTGTGGTGAGGTGAACTTCGGCGTCGCGCAGGTCATTTCGTACATCTCATTGGCTGCGCCGTTGATATAGATTGCCAACGACACGCCACCGTACATGACAACGCCGAAACGTACCTCTGACGCGTAGTCAATGGGCTTTTTCTCGGAAAACGCTGTGCTGCTTGTTGCGGTCATGGTTTTTTCTCATGACTTGATAAGCAATATCTTTACTTCAAGAAGCAGCTTATTCAACGCATTGAAAAACCCAAGGCTTCCCCTGCTCGCGCATGAGGCGCATCAAGCTGGGGGAGTTTTATTCATGTATCGCAATGCCGTTCACACTTCAGTCCATGTCAACAACGAAGAAGAGAGTGAACAAGCAGGCATCCGCAGCACCCCAGGTAGCGCGGGAAGCGCAATGGCGAAAATGCCTGGTGGGCATGCAACGGACATGCAACGGACATGCAACAAGCGGGCAATGCAGGGAAGCCTTCAGCCGCGCCTGCGGGGGCATGGAGTTTCGCCGCTGGCGCAAGGAGCGCTCTCCCGTTGCCCAGGAGAGCATGCAATCCCTACCGGCATTTTTTAACGGGCTGCACCGGGTGCTTCGTCATTCAACATCGGAGCGCTGCTCCATTTTGTTGTCAGTCCCGTCTGCTCTTTTTCGTATCTAAGCCCAAGCCCCATACGAGCCGCTTTACCTCCAAATGGATTAAACATCGCCGTCGCCTGTGTGTGTGCCGAATCAACGTCGCCGTTCTTCAAACTACTAGAGATGCTATTTAGCTGATCTGAAATCGCAGTGATGTCGACCGGACCATGTTTGGGCAATGAAGGATTCTTGCTAAGTTCTGGCTTCGTTCCCTCCAACCAATCCTTGATTGAATAGAGGTCTGCCCAGGATTGAACAATCACTGCCTTGTTGCCGCACCGAGCGACTGCAAGCGAATGTCCTGCTTTGGAGACATCGATACGATAGACGGTTTTCTGATCTGGCTTGTGGTGTTGCTTGAATTCCTGATCCAGGGTTTCCAGGCTTCCACCATGGCACTCCTGAAGTTCAACGCCGCATAGCGCCTTGCTCACCACCTTGGTCGATGTATGGCAAGTGGTCTCATCCAATTCGCTGGATTGCTTTAATCGTTCAAGACAATGTTGTACCGCGGCAGTTGCCAATCCGTCCTCTACCTCTTTCGTTACTGCCGCAGCTTGCTTTGTGCTCTTGAAGGGATTAAGCGACAGTGACGACAAGGTTTTTCTGAGTGTTCCCTGCGGTTTTGGCGAAAGCGCTGCACTTTCCTGCATTTTCGATGCATCTACGATCCCAAGCGTTGCTTGCGACAACTGTTTACGTAGTTGGTTTGCAATAAAGCTTGTCCATTTTCTCAACGGTGGTGGCGCGGTCAGCATCTGTGCGCCATCTGGATTACCGCTGCGCGCATTCGGAGGCAGGCCATCAGCTGCATTCGCAGGCTGCGCGAGGGTAGGCGCAGGCACTGCCGGTGGTGAACCGTAATTAAAAGAGGAGGATTTGTTAACACCAGACATATTGATCTTCCCAAGGTTTCTAAAAAGCCATGAGAATGGGTGACTGTTCTGATTGCTTTAGTTCCAAAGACATGTCCCGGCTGTGCGGTGATGCTGGGAGTACATCGTATCCATATGGCCTTCAATAGTCCCTCGTTTTGGTGCGCGTCCCAGCCAGTTCCTTCGCTCGTTTCAATAGCAGTTCCCGCTCCCGTGCGTTGCCGGCCAATTCCGCAGCGCGCTCGAATTCCAAGCGCGCCTCGTCCGTGCGCCCCAGCTTGGTCAGCAGATCGCCGCGCACGCTGGGCAACCATTGATAATCCCGAAGAGAACGCTCGCCGCACAGCGCATCGACGATCTCCAGACCCACGGCGGGACCGAAGGCCATGCCAACCGCAACCGCGCGATTCAGCTCCACGACCGGCGACGGCGCGACTTGCGCGAGAACGCCATACAGTTCGGCAATGCGCACCCAGTCTGTTTCGACGGCGGTGGCGGCATGCGCATGGCATGCTGCAATGGCGGCCTGCAGCGCGTAGGGGCCGGGCGACTGGGCCAGCGTCTGCGCACGCTGGAGTGCCGTCAGTCCTCTCCGAATGAGCAGGCGGTCCCAGCGGGAGCGATCCTGGTCCAGCAGCAGGACCGGACGCCCGACATCGTCGAGGCGTGCCTTGGCGCGGGAAGCCTGCAGTTCCAACAGGGCGACCAGGCCGTGTACTTCCGGCTCTTCCGGTGCCAGCTCGGCCAGCATGCGGCCCAGGCGCAGGGCCTCCTCGATGAGCGTCGGCCGCATCCAGTCGTCACCAACCGTGGCGGTGTAACCTTCGTTGAACACGAGATAGACCACCTCCAGCACCGAAGCAAGCCGTTCCCCGAGCGCATCGCCGCGCGGTACCTCGAACGGTACGCGGGCTTCACGCAAGCTGCGCTTGGCGCGCACGATGCGCTGCGCGATGGTCGGTTCGGGGACCAGGAATGCGCGGGCGATTTCGTGCGTCGTCAGGCCGCCCAGCAACTTGAGGGTCAGCGCCACCCGCGCTTCGGTCGATAGCACGGGATGGCAGGCGGTGAAGATCAGGCGCAACAAATCGTCGCCGATCTCGTCCGCCCTTGCCGCATCGAGTTCGTCCACAAAGTCCGGCACGATCAAGGCCTCCTGCGCGTCGAGTTCATGGCCGATCTGCTCCAGCTTGCTTTCGACCAGCTTGTGATGACGCAAGCGGTCGAGGGCGCGGTTTTTCGCGGTTGCCATCAGCCATGCGCCGGGATTGTCGGGTACGCCTGCCGCCGGCCAATGCTCAAGCGCGGCCACCAGGGCGTCTTGCGCCAATTCTTCGGCCAGGCCGATGTCGCGCACCAGGCGCGCGACACCTGCCACGATCTTGGCGGATTCGATACGCCAGACCGCATCGATGGTCTGATGAATGGCCGAATGCATCAGCTGCCTTGAGCGGAAGCAGAGGCCTCCATATAGGCCAGTTCCCAGATGTGGCCGTCGAGATCTTCGAACCCATGGCCGTACATGAATCCGTGGTCTTGCGGCGCGCGCGGTACCTTGCCGCCGGCGGCTCGTGCCTTGGCGACAAGCTCATCGACGTGTTCCCGGCTTTCGCAGGACAGGCAAACCAGTACTTCGGTGACCTTGTTTGCGTCGGCTACCGGCTTTTGCGTGAAGGTTTGAAAGAAACTCTCGGTCAGCAACATCACATAGATGTTGTCGGAGACGACCATGCATGCGCCTTGCTCATTGGTGAATTGGGGGTTGAAGCTGAAGCCCAGGCTGGAGAAAAAGGCTTTGGTGCGCTCCATGTCCTTGACGGGAAGGTTGACGTAGATTTGCTTGTTCATGGGAATCCTCTTTGTTCGATATGTTAAATGTGATTGATTTGATTGATTTGGTGGCCGTCTGCAGGCCGATTCACTGCTGTTCAGCCAGGCCCTTGAGGCTGGCCAGACCGGTTTCGAAGTCGCGTCCGATCATGCGATCCATATTCAGAAACAGCCCCACCAGTCTAGTGATCATGAAACACTCCTGAAAAGAAGGAAGACCTATCGTGCCGGCTGCTTGCTGAGGTCTATGTTCCGAAATTGTTCGACCGCCGGGCCAGGCTGAAAATCTTCCAGTTCGAACATTTGCCTGACTTCGATCTCGGCCTCGACGCCGTCGCCGTGCGGAGCCGGGAAGCGCCGTGTCCACTCCAGCGCTTCCTGCCGCGAACGCACCTGGATGATGGTGTAGCCAGCCACCAGCTCCTTGCTCTCCGCAAACGGGCCGTCGATCACCGTGCGCTTGTCCCCGGAATAGCGGATGCGCCAGCCTTTCGAACTGGCTTGCAAGCCGGAGGCATCCAGTAGCACACCGGCCTTGGCCAGTTGTTCGTGGTATTCCGCCATGGCGGCCATCAGTTTTTCTTCCGGCATGACACCGGCTTCGGACTGTGACGATGCCTTTACAAGAATCATGAATCGCATGTTCGTTTCTCCTTCGGGTGGTTGCGGCAACCGGTCGGGGAGCGGATTGCTCCCGCAAAGCCTGGTTCCTGACTACACGACGAACAAGCGATGGCGAAATCGACAAATCCGGCAAAAAAAATCAAAAAAATGTTAAAACCGGCCTCAAGCCCCGATTTCATAACACGGCGCCAGGCTGCGTACTTCGACGGTGCACCACTCGGCCGCCGGACATTGCGCCGCAATCGCAATCGCTTCTTCCCTGGTCTGGCAGTTGAGAAGAAAGAAACCGCCGATCATTTCTTTCGCTTCGGAAAAAGGACCATCCACCACGCGCGCGTGTCCATCCTGGACCCGCACACGCGTGGCACTGGTATGGGAGCTGAGTGATTCCGCAGCCAGCAAAAGACCGCGGGACTGCAAATCCGCGCCAAAACGAAGCATGCGGTCATAGACTGCACGTCCTTCGGCTTCGGTGCGAGACTGCCTTTGATCGGTCGGTTCGACGATGAGCAACATATAAGACATGGCATTTCCCACTTGGCAATAAAACCTGATTTTAACGAATGACGTGGGGTAAAGTAGGGCGTTGGTCAGTAATTCCAATACGGGAACGCAAGCCGGTTTTCAGTGAAATGACTTGTCCCCCGATAAGAAAGCCTTTTTACTCTCTGCCGTTTGACTAGAATTTATTCATCCGTATCTGCGCAGAAAAATCACCGGGAAAGCGACATGAATGAAGCCGATATCACACTCATTCCAACGAGTCAGTACCTATCCGCACGCGCTGGTCGACGAGAATCTGTCCATCTTTCCTCGGCATTTTCCTCCGCAAGAAGAGGGGTGTATTCATGCTGAACAGGCGCTCTCTTTGCAGGACAATATTGTTGTTGCTCGCCATCCTGCCATGGGCGGCGAGAGGCGCCGATACGCGCGAACTGCGCGTCGTCGGCACCCATTTTGCGCGGGTCTATGAGCATCGTGTACCGGACGGCTATGTGGGACTCGGCCCCGACCTGCTGCGGGAAATAGGAAAACGGCTTGGCGCGACAGTGCGCTTCGAGATCTATCCATGGGCGCGGGCGCAGCTGATCGTTGAGCAGGGTGAGGCCGATATTCTCGTCGGTCCTTACAAAACTCCCGAACGCGAACGACGGTTTTCCTTTTCCGACAAGGCCTTTTACCAGGATCACATGCTGTTCTACAGCCGTGCAGGCGGTGTAGGGCATTGGAGTGGCAATTATTCAACATTGCATGGCAAGCGTATCGCTATCGTCCATGGCTGGGCTTACGGTCCATCGTTCGACCAGGCGCGCAGCGTGCTCCATCTCAGTACGGCGCAGACCCTGGAAAACGGATTGCTGATGGTGTTGCACGAGCATGTCGAATTGTTGGCAAGCAACGAGCGCAACACCAACGCCATGCTGGCCAGCATGGGCATGACCGGAAAAATTGTTGCTATCCCGCAGATCATCGAAGTACAGAACGGCTATTTTGCCTTTCCCCGCATGCCCCGGTACGACGACTTGCGCACACGATTCAATGTCGAGTTCAACCGCATGGTGGCGAGCGGCGAGTTGGCAAAAATTGCGCGCCAACATAATGTGCATGTGCCGTAATCACTTCGTGTAAAGCCGGAACGTTCGGATCAAATCGGCTTTTCTGCCGTCCGTCAATCGGCATGGAACTTCATCCTCTATGCCTCCTTTGATTTAAGTCAATTTTTTTAAGGGCTTGCTTCCTATGATGAGAAAGGCAGCTACAGGTCTTTGCAATTTATTCTGCGTGGGCACTTCCAAAAAACAACGCCTCCATGAAAGTGCTTTTGCTGCTTGGTTATTTCATTCGCAGGAGTATTGATGAAACCGACTTCTTCCATAGGTTTTCTAGGCGTTGCCTTGATTGGGTTGGCCCTCTCAGGTTGCGCAATGGGTCCTCATGCCGGTCATGGTCCGCATCATCCGGAATCGATGATGTCTCATCCCGGCCCAATGCATGGATCGTCCGGAGGGCAAAGGGATGTGATGAGCATGCAGGAGATGTGCGCCATGGAGCAGAAAAAGATGGGAGCCATGTATCCTGACCAGTGCGCAGCAATGATGGCAGAACGCATGAAGGAAATGTCTCCGGAAATGCGACAGCAATGCATGGAAAGAATGCGGCAGGGATGCCAGTAAGCTCGCATTCCACGACCGCTGCGGCAAAGCCGTTTGCCGATCCCGTATGCGGCATGAACGTGGCAGCCAATCCGGAAAGGCGGATTGAATACGCAGGAAGCAGCCACTACTTCTGTAGTAGCGCTTGCATGGAGAAGTTCCGCGCCAATCCGCAACGGTATCTTACGCACAAAAAGCCGGCGCCGGATGAAGCGGTAAAGAGAGAAATGGCGCCGAGCGGAACGATCTATACCTGCCCGATGCACCCTCAGATAAAACAGCCTGTTCCAGGCAGTTGCCCCATCTGTGGCATGGCGCTGGAGCCGATGATGCCTTCGCTTGAGGAGGAGGAAAATCCGGAATTGGTGGATTTTCGTCGTCGCTTTTGGTGGACACTGCCATTGACCTTTGCGGTCACGCTGCTTGCCATGGGGGCGCACCAATTCTTCCCGCAAGGTATTGCCTATCAAAACTGGATCGAGCTTGCGCTGAGTACACCCGTCGTTCTTTGGGCAGGGCTGCCGTTTTTTAAACGCTGGGCGCAGTCGATTGTGCGGTTCAGTCCCAACATGTGGACCTTGATCGGGACAGGTGTCGGCGCGGCATACGGTTACAGCATTGTCGCCACCGTGGCGCCAGACGCCTTTCCTTTGTCCTTCAGGACGCATGGCCGGATTGGCGTCTACTACGAAGCCGCCGTCGTGATTATCTCGCTGACCTTGCTCGGGCAAATCCTGGAGTTGCGCGCCCGATCGCAGACCTCGGCAGCGATCAAATCCCTGCTGGGACTGGCGCCCAAGACTGCGCGTCGTATCCGGGACGACGGTACGGAAGAAGACGTGCCCTTGACGCATGTCCATGTGGGGGACCGGCTGCGTGTGCGCCCAGGCGAAAAAGTCCCGGTGGACGGAGTGGTGGAAGAGGGCGAGAGCGCGGTGGATGAATCAATGCTGACCGGTGAACCGATTCCGGTTACCAAGCGACCGGGCGACAAGCTGATTGGCGCGACGCTCAATGCCAGCGGCAGCCTGGTTATGCGCTCGGAGAAAGTTGGCGCCCAAACCATGCTGTCTCAAATTGTGCAGATGGTCGCCCAGGCGCAACGTTCACGCGCACCGATGCAGCGCCTGGCCGACGTCGTGGCCGGCTATTTCGTGATCATCGTGGTGGGCATTGCGCTCATTACCTTGGTGGTGTGGGGGCTGGTCGGCCCGGAACCAAGCTGGGTATTCGGGTTCGTGAACGCTGTCTCGGTCCTCATTATTGCTTGCCCGTGCGCGCTAGGCCTGGCAACGCCAATGTCGATCATGGCAGCGACCGGGCGTGCCGCAACTCAAGGCGTCCTGTTCCGCGATGCCGCCGCCATTGAAGACCTGCGCAAGGTCAATACGCTGATCGTGGACAAGACCGGGACCTTGACGGAGGGAAAGCCTGCATTCGACCGCGTGATACCGGCTCCCGGCTTCAGTGAGGACGATGTTCTGCGCGCCGCTGCCAGCCTCGATCAGGGAAGCGAGCATCCGCTGGCGCAGGCCATTGTCACGGAAGCGCACAGGCGCGGCCTTACCCTGCACAAACCAGATGCCTTCGAATCGTCCAGCGGCATCGGCGTGCGCGGTCTTGTCGCCGGTCATCGTCTCGCCTTGGGCAATACCGCCTTGATGGAACAAGAAGAGGTCGAATGGCATGGATTGTCGGAGGCAGCGGAAATGCTGCGACAGGAAGGCGCGAGTGTCATGTATCTGAGCGCGGACAATGAACTCGTCGGCCTTCTCGCGGTGTCGGACCCGATCAAGGAATCTACTCCGCAAGCGCTCCGGACATTGCAGGATGCGTGCCTCATGGTGGTGATGGCAACCGGCGATGGGCTGACGACTGCGCGCTCGGTCGCGGGCAAGCTAGGCATCGACGAAGTGCATGGCGAGGTCACGCCCGCAGACAAGCTGAAACTGGTAGAACACATGCAATCGCAAGGCAAGGTGGTTGCCATGGCCGGTGACGGCATCAACGATGCGCCCGCGCTAGCCAAGTCCAATGTCGGCATCGCCATGGGGACCGGAACCGACGTTGCCATGCACAGCGCCCATGTGACGCTGGTCAAGGGAGACTTGGGAGGCATTGCCAAGGCGCGCGAATTGTCGGTTGCGACGGTCCGCAATATGCGCCAGAACCTGGCATTCGCCTTCGTGTATAACGCTCTCGGCATACCGCTGGCCGCCGGCGTCCTTTACCCTTTCACGGGCCACCTTCTGTCACCTGTCATCGCGGCGTTGGCGATGAGCCTGAGTTCTGTTTCCGTCATCACTAATGCCTTGCGCTTGCGAGGAGCCGGTTCGTCACGGTGATGGCGGTATTCACTGTCATCGTCGCCATCACCGCTACGAGCGCCTTGCCTCACAAGGCAATGGCGACCGAGGCATTCTCCGTGCTGGACGAGCCGTTCCGGTACAAGGTCGGCAGACCGCTCTTGCTCAAGGCGTAGGCATAGGAGGCGGTGTAGTCGCCTTCCGTCCACGTTCCGCCGCCCGAGACGGTGAGCACAGCCTGGCTGCCGTCGCTGTTGAGGATTGCATCGTAGGCTACCGCGCCGTCGGTGGCGTCTGTCATCGACAGCGTCGCGCGCTCCCAATCCACCGGCTCAGGGAAGCGCAGCAGCAGGGCGCGGATGCTGCCGGCGGTGTCGGCCAAGGCAGTGAGTTCCGGCCGCGTCGGCGCTGTCTTTGTCGTCAACCCCAGCTTGTCGTAATAGACCTGATCGAAATCGTCGCCCGTCCCAAATGAAAAGTCGGCGCTCTCGGGCAGCGTCTCGCGCCACGCCTGCGTGCGGAAATCGGCCACCATGGAAGAAAAATCGGCGTAGGCGGACGTGAACAGGCGCGTGCTCCACAGCGATGCGCCTTGGTATTCGATCCGCGCTTCGAGTGTTTTACCCGCCGGCAGCGACGACCCCGAGGGCAGCCATGCATACAGCGAATCCGGCACGGCTTCCCCGCTCAGCAGCGGCGTCACGGAGCCGGTGCCGGAGGCTGCTGCCACGGCCGAAATCCAGGCGCTGAGGTAATACGGCCCCTCAAGCGCGCTGGCAAGATGGCCCCATGCGGTCGTATAGACCGCGCCGGTGTCTTCGCCGTTTTCGTCGTAGACCTTGAGCGACAGGTCGGAAGCGTACATGTCGTTCAGGTAGTTTTCGTTGAAGGAAATCTGCACGTCGTATGCACCGTAATGCGGGTTGCCGTCGTTAGCCAGTACTGCTGCATCGACATACGGCGCAAATTCGGATTCTTCATCTGGCGGCCCTGAAGTACGGAAGAACGCGTACTGCGTGGAAGAGGTGGCGCCGCTGGTGTCCGATTCGGTGCTGGTCGCCACGGTGATCCGATAATCGGTGTCCGGTTCAAGTACGGCGCGCGCCATGGTAGCCATTGCGGTTGCCTGCTCGATCAGGGTGCCGGCCTCTTGCAGCGTGGATGTTTCGATCCAGGACAGACCTTCGAAGTAAGCGCCGTCGCTGCTCAATGCCAGACGTTCCACGCCGACAAACAGGGCCGGATCGAAGCCGTAGCGGTGCTGGCCGTTCAGCAGTTCGAATGTCTGCGTGACAATGCTGCCATCGGGTTTCAGTCCCATTGCCGTGACATGCGCCACCCGGTCTGGCCTGCTGCTGTAGACAGCGAGTTCGCCCAGATTCGCCGATTCCGGGAAAATGGCCTCCAGAGCCAGCGACGATTTGCTGTCGCCGGCCACGGTGAAATCGGGGCCTAGCCAGATGCTGTCCTGTGCGCCCAGCATGATGATGACGTCGCGTGCCACTGCCGGGTAAGTTCCGTCAATCCAGCCTTTCCAGGTGATGTCTCCATGCATGAAGACGCTGCCTGCGTTCTGGCCTGCATCGTAGGCAGTGAAGTCGACCTGGTGCATCGTCAGGTCGAACGGATAGCCCTCGGCCAGCGCCAGATAGGAGTCGATCCATGGCGTGTTGGTGCTGCCGCCAGCCGATGAGGATGACGAGGATGTCGATGCGCCGGTGGACGTCTCGCGCGTGAAACTGAACGGGCCGTCGCCGTAGAGTTCGATTTCAGTGCCGGCTTCGTCGCCCGTGGCTTGCCAGGAACCGTACAGGTCCGAGAGTTCGTCCCAGTCGCTACCGTTCCATTTGTGCAATGCCAGTGTTGACAGTGCGTAAGCGAAGCTGTCGTTGCCGGCTTCCTCGCTGGACACATTCGGGCTCGGCGTGCCGATTTTTGTATCGTCACGAACGTTGCGGTTGAATAGCAGAACCGGTCGGGAATCGAGGGGGACGGCGAGCGCATTGTCATCTGTATCGACAAACCAGCCATCGTCGTGGCCGCTGCCATGGGCGCTGTCACGCAAGACCAGTTCCCAGCTGTCCGTCGTCTTGTAGGCGCGGACGTGGCTGGCCGATAGAACCGGTGATATCGGTTCGGCGGCATGCGCTTCTTTCCATTCCAGGTGGAGTTCGACCTCGATATCCTCGAACGGCCACGGCAGGTTAAGCGTCACCTCCAGGTCGGCGTCGAGATGGAAGTCATGCGGCGTGGCGCCATCGACTTGCGCCTCGGCCGTGATGCCGAATTCGAACTCGAAGGCGCGCAGCGCCAACTCGCCCTCGAATGCCAGGGTGCCTGCCAGATGCTGCGGCGCCCAGGTCACTTCGCCTTCGCCCCACATCAAGGCCTTGAGCACGACCTCGACCACTTCAAAACCATAGTGCTCATCGAAGCCGATCGAGGTGCCGGCTTTCAGCCGCCTGGAATCGAGCATCAGGTAGGCATCCGCCTTGAAGAGCTGGAACACGGAAGCGCGGATACGCTTGTCTTCCTCCTCCTCGCCCATGTACACATGCCAGTTGGACGGATCGCTGAAATCGAAGAACGCTTCCGACGTGGCGGAGGCATCGAGAATCATGCCGGCCGGCGTTTCCGGCAATTGATAGCTCATCGACATCACGGCGAGCAAGGTCTTGTTGTTGCCGTCGAAGACGATCAGGGAATCGAAGATGTGGCTGGTGTCGGTGAGCTTGGAACGCTCGCGCAGGATATTGCCGATGCCCTGCAGCATGATGACCGGGCCGGGGAAGGTGATGACGAAAGCGACCTTGGTGGTGAAGGTGTAGCCGTTGTCAGCCAAGGTGCCGAGCGTAGTGCCGACGCCGAAAGCCAATGCATCCTTCTCGGAAGCGAACTTGTCCTTGTTGATGCCGGGAGTCCCTTGCTTGTACCAATCCTCGTACCAGTTGAAATCGGTTGCGGAACTATCGGCATCCGGTGCCATGTTGTTGGCGAACAAGCCCATGAAGCCATACAGCGCCGTGCCGGTCGAGCCGAGTGGAATGCCGCAGGGAAGCTGCGCATCGAGTTGAATGTAGAAGTACTTGAAGGTCTCGGTACCGTCGGTTTCCTCGCCGATGATGAGCTGGGCATCGATGGTGAGATCGGCGGGAATGATGCGCAGCTTGATCGCGCCTTCGAACTGTTGACCGACCAGCGCCACTTCACCGTCGAAGGTGAGCGTGTTCGGGATTTCGAAGCTGACGCCGACGCCTTCAATGGACACGCGCATGTCTGCGATCGTGCCGCCGGGCGTCCAATAGACGCGCAAGCCCTTGGCGGACACGCCGGCCGGCAATCCCTCCACGAGTTTGACCGCGCCGGAAATGCTGACATAGTTCTCTGCGCCTTCGGTACCGAAACCGACGGCGTCGAGTTCGATCTGGAAGCCATGGAGATCGATGACTTCCTGTTGTTCCATCGCGATGTCGCCACCCTCCATCGCGATCTTGCCCTCGGAGGTAATGCGTATGCCATCGACGGAAAAGTCGGGCAGGTCCACGCCGGCCAGAGAGGCCAGGGCAAGCGATCCGCCAAGTTCGACATAGAAGGCATCGTCGCTCCTGCCGAGTCCCAGACTGTTCAGCGTCAAATCGAACAGGTCCGTAGTGATGGATACCAGCCCGTCCTCCGAGTCCAGCGACACCAGGAAATCGCCGTTATTCGACAGCCCGATCTCAACGTCGCATGGCCCGTTGAAAAACGGCAATGTCAGCGATCCCCGAATGGAGAATTCGGCAATCGTGTTTTGCATGATCTCGAT
Source organism: Noviherbaspirillum sp. (assembly GCA_035539595.1). Taxonomy (GTDB): domain Bacteria; phylum Pseudomonadota; class Gammaproteobacteria; order Burkholderiales; family Burkholderiaceae_D; genus Noviherbaspirillum. The sequence goes on along the minus strand of DATLIB010000176.1, from coordinate 7,294 downwards.
GGACGCGCTCTTGATCGAGAACGGCATCCCGCACAAGGTCTTTTCATCGGTGGTGCTGGTACCGTCTTCGGACTCCCAATTGCCCGTAATCCGGCCGCAGAAACCGCCCGATCCGATGAAGAGATTGTCGAGCAGGACGTCGTCCGGCAGGACATCGGAAAGTCCTTCGGGAAGATGGACGGTGGCATTTTCGATATACACGCCGCGCCAGCTCGAATCGACGGTATCTGGAAGACTATCCGCCGCGTCGTCTGACATGATGAGCTGCAGCCCGCTGACTTCCACGACCACGCCAGTGTCGCCGATCATGAAGGGCGTGATCTCCAGTTCCGGTGCGCCGGATTCGAAGGTGAAGCTGAATTGGCCGGCTTGGTCGACAGAAAGTGCGGCGCCCCCGAGTGAAATCTCTACTGGTTCCGGTTCTCCCGTAACACTGTCGGTCAACTGGACCCATTCGCCGCCTTGGTTCTCTACTCTTTTGAGCAGGTTTGTCTCAATGATCAGTGCAGCGGAAAGGTCTGTCAGGCTGAGGCGGAAGTCTCCGTCCAGATAGGTAAATGCGAATCCAAATGTGGTTAGGTCGGCAGCATGAAGAAGAGCGATAGACAATCCTGGAATCGGTCCGATACTGAAAACGATTTCTTCAAGAATCAGAACCTGTCCGGTTGCCGAGAAATATGTACCGGATATGTCCGACAGTTCGACATTGGCTAAACCGATTGAGCTGGTAACGGAGAGTGTTGGAAGGATGTCATCCGGCCAAGCAGGTAGCGCGAATTCGAGGGGAATGAAGTCAGTGATATCTGCCATTTGATCAAACCTCCGCAAAGGCGGCAGCTGCATTCAACAACCTGGCCTGACGAGATGTTAGTCGCGGCAAGTCTTCGGCAAATATCAGACCGCTCGAATCAACCATGGGCTGCATCAGATTATGGTCTAGCAAACAATCCATATCGGGGTAGATGTATCCCGCTCCATTGGACGCATGTGAAAAGTGCTTATACGTCTCCTCGTCGAACAAGTCTCCGGTCGGCGTCTGCGATGCCAGTGTAGCGATCGAGTGACATATCTCATGTGCTGCCAACCAACCGATGTCGGTTGTGCCAGATTCGATGAAAGTGAGCGGGTAGTCCCAGCTACCATCGGCAATGTTGAATCCGCTAAAGCCTTCCAGGCTTGATCCTTGCTCATGATATTCGGCATTCCATATAAGAATGCACCAGAGCTTTGCTTCTAAATCTGCCAGTGAGGGTTGTAGATCGCGATAAATCAAATCATAAAACTCTGCAGACATTGTGGTTTGGGTTGCATCCGTATAAATGCTAATGACATCTCCGAGCGTTCCAAGACCGGTGCCAAGCCCATTCGTATAGCTCAACCTGGCGGCTATAGGCGTACTTGTTTCATCAAGCAGAAGTGGATAAACATAGACACATGCTTGCTTGCCCAGCAGTTCGTTGACGCGCTCTATCAGCTCGGTTAGAACGCTATCGTCAGCTTCCTGAACGGAGTCTTTCACCTTCAGGAACATGAGAGGAACCGCCTTCGGCTCCAGGATGAGTACACGTACTTGCTTCAATAGAATATTCGTGGAAAAGATTGCGTCCGCCTTTCGATAAATTGAAAGCGTGTCAAAATTTCCTGATGCCGTCGTTGCGAACACAGTGATGGTTGTCGTCCCGGTGATCTCAGATGTCGATACCTGGAAAATCGTCGGATCGTCGCTCTCGACAACGAGGGTTGCGCCGCCTGGATTGTAGATGGTCAGACTGACGTTTCCTGAATCCGCTGGATACGTCACTCCTGCTATGGTCACGGGGTCCATCAGTGACGGCACGACCAGTGTGACAGGCGCCGCTTCAGGATCGACGCCCAAACTGTTGAAATACTTATCCACATACCCGGAATCATGATCTGTCAGGTCGACCATCGAAGCGGCAGGGTCAATACCACGGATATGCGCAATCATCGGATGACCGGACATCATCTCCCCGCTAGTTCCCTGCATTCTTTGCCAGTATTCAAAAAACTCTTTAATGCCAGCTGTATTGGACCATTGATCGTCAGTGGTTTTAAAAGTCATGTCGAGGCGGTATATGGAACTGCTCGGATCGGCAGGATTGTCTTTCTTTAGGTCGGCGATCTGCTCCGCTCCGTTGACAGGAATGGCAATGTTGGCACCTGTCATGAACAAATTGAAATAGTCCTCCGCAAGCGTTGTCCCGGCATAGTCACTTCCTGTGGTTGCCTTATATCTCTTCTGCATCAACTTGTCTGACAAGTTGGCGGTAATGAGGGGAAGGAGATATGTCTTCAGGGTGGTTTCGTCAAAATTGGAATAAGTGAGATCGGCAATCCATGCGACGCCACCTCGACCAGGAAACGCACTTGACCACGACGCCGTTGCGCCCCGATATACCTGAACGACGATGGTGTTGTCCGTGGCAACGTTCCCATCCGGCAGAGTTTTCCCCGCAGGGTAGTACCACAAGACCCCCTTGAACATCATGAAGAGCTTTTTATAGTCGCCGTTGACAGAAGCATCTATCGTGAACGAATAAATTGTTGTTCCGGCAGGACTACTGGTCGCAAGAGACATCGCGGCATATGCGGTGTTGTAATACGCCAGACGGTTCGTAGCTACAGGCGCGACAATAGGCATGTATGACTTCGAGGTTGTGGGGTATAACTTGTGTCCCTCGCTGGTGTAGTCGGTCATGGTTGGGATCCTATTGTGATGGAGATGGAAGTCGAATATTCCGATTGCAATCCGGCAGTCGTTTTTGACTTTATTCGGTAGTAACAAAGGTCGCCATTATTTACCTCGGCATCGGTGATCGAACGGAGGTTGTCAGCGTAGACATTGCCCTCGCTCCAATTAACGAGAGTGCTCCATGACGTATTGCGCTGACTACGTCTCTGCACAAAATATGTTGCTCCAGCCGAGTGGCTCCAAACAATTCTGGCGGTTTCAACAGGGTTCACCGCTAACGAGATATCCCCATCTGCCGCATAGACCGTTCCATCGTCATCCACATAAACCCATCCGCTATTCTCCGTATCGAATTGCGGTGGATCGGGAATCGTCAGGTCATATGCCTGCCCCGTCATGACGTTCGAAAGCCGCGACCGGATGATCGCTCCTTCATCGGATTCCTTTACGACGACAACTGCGTACCAGTACGGAATGCGCGCGGTGACGGATGCATCCGTGAATTCGTAATACGGCGTACCGCTTGCATGAACCTTGGTATAGGTGTCCGTATCGCTTGTCTTCAATAGCGTCATTTCCCGGTAATCGGTGGCCAGCTCGGGATCGGTGCTGCGATACAGTTCATAACCGACCAGGGTGCGTTCAGTGCCGGGCGTCCAGCGGATGGTGATCTGGTTCTGCTCGCCTTTCACCTTGCTGATTCGCGTCGTTTTCGGCGGTGTGTCGTCATGCAGTTTCACAATCAGCGGATCGGACAGTGCGCTCCGGTTTCCGGCCTTGTCGTATGCCGCGATGCGATAGACATAGCGGTTACGCCCGGTACCGGGAAAACTGTCTTCATGGATTTTCGTGCTGCCGTCGCCTGCAAGGATGTTTCCGTCAGCATCCCGCGCGCCGACACTGACGAAGGCCTTGTCAGCGGTGCTCGCCAGGCTGGCCAGTTCACTGTCGTCGACATCGTCGATCGTCATGGTCCGCCCGTGCTCTGCATAAACGACCGCCGCATCGGTCGCTCGCATCACGTCGTAATACAAGTCCGACAGGGTGTCGAAGCCCAGGGTGAAGCGCGATACGCCATACCAGTCTGCACGCGTCGCATAAGCATCGCCGCCATCCATCTCGGACCACGGCGCATTCGGAGTGGCCGGCTTATCGGTTTTCCTGGTGGAGACCATGACCGGCACCGACACGGCGCCGACATTGCCAGTGGCATCGACAGTGCCGACGCCGACCAGCGCATAGGCAACCGGTGTTGCGGCATCGACGGCAATCGGTAGCGACAGGATCGCGCTTGCATAGTCTTCAGCGGATGAAACGGCAACCGTCGTGTAGGCGGCATTCCAACGCGCCGGTTTCGACCAATCGACCATGAGCATTGCGCGTCCGGCAAGATCGCCCGGGCTCGGCGTGTAGAGCAGGAAGCCGGCATAACCGCTTGACGACACCGCCTTCGGAACTTCCTTCTCTCGCTCGCCTGTGGCAGCGATGTTCTGGATCGTCGCCACTACCTTGCCGCCGGAAACAGCGATGCCGGTAACGCGGAATTTTCTGCCTCGGTTCACCAGGTAGCCGTCCGCGAAACGGCTCCAGTCCTTCGATGGATCGAGGTCGGTGGTGCAGTCGCTGGTGTCACCGTTGTCGGTGACAGCCGTCAGGTGGATTTCCTCGGGGCGGATATCCTCTGTTTGCCAGTACACGCGAAACTCTTTGGCATCGCCGGCAATTTCGCGGCGGTGGTCCGGCCACTTCCATTGCACGGCGAGGTTCTTGGTCGCGTCGTCGAGCTTGGCCTTGACATCGGTTGGGGGAGGGGGCGCAATCAGGTCAGCCAACGTGATCAAGGCACGGGCAGATTTGGCGCTTTCGCGGCCGAAGAGATCCACGCCGGTAATCGCATAACTGTATTGACCGTCGGCGAGCGGGCCGTCGGTATAGAAAGAGGAGGGCAGCGCTCCCTCTTTCGAACTCACGAGTACCGGCCGCTCCGTGGTCAGCTTGCGGTCCGCGCCCCAAATCGCGCCCTCTTTCTTTTGGCGGTGGACGTTGAAGAAGACCGGCATGCGCGATGCGATGGCGGCCGAAGCGCTTTCAAGATTCCAGTTGAGTGCGCAGGCCGTTTGCGTGGTGGATTTTCCGCCTATCCATTTCTTGGCCGCCGCCGCGAGGCCGGTCGGCACCGGCACCGCCGGCGGGACGCCCACTTGCATGCGGTAGCAGACCCAGCGTTCGTTGCCGAGAGCCGGCTCGGTCCAGCGTCCGACGATCATGTAATCGTAGAGTTCTCCCGCAACCGCCGTGGTGTCGATGTAGTACAGGCCGATCATCCGCGCCAGCCCCGTGTCCACCATCGACATCAGGCTAAGCACCTCGACCGGCTTGACGGTGTAGGACGGTTTGGGACCGGCCGCAAGCGTATCGGTGTACGTCTTTGGCCCGTGCGGCACCTGCATCACGACCTTTTCCATCGTTACCCAGGCTTTGCGGTAATCCTTGCCGGTGTGTGGAGGCGGAGAGGCAATGCGTCCTCCGGCTTCTGCCCAGCTTGCCGGCAAGCGAAAATTGCCGATCAGGCTCCACGTCAGGTCCGGACGCTCGTCGCTCGGCAGCCATGCCCAGCAAAGCCCATAGAAGCCGATGCTTCCGTTCCAGCTAATCGTGACCTTGTTGAAACGGTCCGCGCGAATGATCGTATTCACCGTAGCGGCGGACGCTGGCCATGTGCTTTGCGCCACCAGTGTCGCTCCGTCATAGGCCTTGACGGTAACTTTGCCGGTATGGTGGACGGATGAAATACGAAGTTCGCGCCAAGGCTGGATCGCAGTGAGGGTCAGCGTGCCGTCCGATGCGGCCACGATGGCGCCCTTGGTATCTGGCCCCCAGCCGGCGCGGTAGGTGAATGCGGTGGTTGATCTCAAGGCAACGTCACCGAAGGACGCGGTATAGACAGTTTTTCCGGTCTCTCCCGGCGCGGTCGGTGGGAGTGTGGACGCGGTCCACGTGATTTTTGCAGGCTCGATGCAGCTGAATTCTGCTTGCCTATGCAAGCGTCGGTAGAGATCGAAGCCGTACTGTGGAAATCCCAGTGCATCACCCGCGTGCCAGCGCAGGTGGATTCCTGAATCGAAGTTGTGCTCGCTGCCGTCGGAGCCGAGTCCGATCATTGAAAGCTTATTCCCTTGGAACATGTCTTCCTTTTATTGGGATGGGAGAGGGACCTGGTTCGTAATCCGATGACAATATTGCCATTCGGAAACGAAAATGCCATCCCATAAATGCGGTAGATGCGCCCAATGAAAAACGAAAATATCCAAGGGATCGGATTCGGTGAAAAATTAAAAATTAAAAATCTTACGCAGCGAGATATCGATTATTGTGCGGTTGTTCGCGCTGCAAAAAACCTCTTCCGCACATCCGCTCAATGGCACAAGTTCTTCAACTTCAAACCTTGTTCGATAGCGAACTCCTCGCTATTCGTCATGCAATAGCGCGGCCCTCGCCAATCCAGCGCGACGATGTTGATCGTGCGACCGCTGACGTGTTGTTACTGCCCATTGCAGGGGTGTTCGCCAAGCATGATGGTCCGACACACCATTTCATTGCCAATCCCAACCATGCTCTTTTCTTCGGCTGTGGAAAACCCTACCGCATCACTTTCCCGGACGGTATAGGGGATGAATCTCTCGTCTTTGAGTTTTCGAAAGAGGCGCTGGTGAACCTGCTTGCCGAAACGGTCGGCGTGGAGGAGTTGTATTCACCTCATCTCCATTCACATTGTTTGCTTTCCCCCGCAACCGTACTCAATAGAGAACTGCTGTGGCGCCATTTGACGCACGGTGCCGCCAACGCGCTGGCAATCGAAGAGATCAGCGTCTCCATGCTTTCAACATCGCTCCAGGCTGCCTATAAAGAGTGCGGTGGTAATGGTCGTGCAAAGCATGCGTTGACGATGTCCCGCCGACGGCAGCAAGTCGAAACCGTGAAGGAGATGATTTCGCTCTATCCCACCCAGGAATGGACGCTTGGCGCCCTTGCGCGTCAGGCCAATACTTCGCCCTATCACCTGGCACGGGTATTCCGGGAAGAGGTCGGTGTGCCGGTACACCGCTACCTGATTCGCACGCGACTCGGGAAAGCGTTGGAGGGCATGCGTGCGGCAGATGTGGACCTGACAGATATCGCACTTGACGCAGGCTTTGCGAGCCATAGCCACTTTACTTTCAACTTTCGATCGCTGTTCGGCATACCGCCTTCTCAGTTACGCAACCGAACGATCGTCTCCTAGCAATTCGTCTCCACCAAGATGGCCGTTGTGCCGGATAAAGTCGTCCATGACGAACGCTCTCGATCCATGCCGATCAGCGCCGCACCTTATGCGGTAGCAGGTAATACGGTGAATGCCTTTTTATTATCAATAAGGAACTTTTTTCTGCCGATCGTCACTCATCCGCAATGAGCCGGAATAACTTCGCTTTGAAGTCTGGATATGTCCAAGGCATCGCAGAGAGATTGCATTGTTCACGATAAATCAGCAAGGAAGTTTGAATGAGATCGAATTGGAACAGGCCCTTCAATCCATACGAG
>DATLIB010000175.1:0-6621 GCA_035539595.1 Noviherbaspirillum sp. | reverse complement strand
CTCGTATGGCTCAGGCTCTGATACTCTTTCATTGTGAATTCCCTTTCTCTTGGCAGAGATCAGAAATTCACGCAGACCGTCGTAAAGGTCAAACCTTGGTGAGTCTCCCGGCAAAGCCGGGAGCTTACCTCTATGAGTTATTCCTGTGCGGTGCCTAAAGTACTCCCTCGGAATTGTGAGGGAGTACTTAACGCCGGACGAGCCGACTGCTACGCACCGCTCCTAACCCGCAGTCCAGCCCGTTTATTCCAGTCGTCAGGCACGATGAATCCCCGGTTGATTTCCAGCATATTTCCATTCATTGGTTGCATGATTGCCACCAAGACGGGGGATGTCTCGTCGCTGAAATGCGCACGCAAGTTTTCTGTTAGGGACACCTTGTTCAGCGTTCTTCCGATGACAGTCTTGGCCGGTGCCAGCCAATCCAACCTCGACAAAATGATGTAATGTTCCGCCTCAAGACGCTCCAGTTCGTGCAATGGACACCAGAAACCGCGACAATGCATTCGCGAAATGCCTGGAGGCAACATCGGCAACGGGGTTTGTCCGTAATAAAACAACCAGCCTTTCACCAATGCCTGTGCCGCAACGACAGGCTGTGGCAAGTGTGGCTGGGCGGCAGGATGTTGCGACAAGGACAATTGCCGATCCATGATCTTGCGTACTTTGGCACCCAATGTGTCAGCCAGGTTTGGGCCAACAAAATAATCGGCGTGACAGCCTTGCCCACTCGCCTCCAGCAAGTACAGCTTGGTAGCAAATTCCCAATGAACCAAGGCCTTGTCTTGCCGCAGCAGAAAATCAAATTCGCCGATCGTATCGTTCTTGTCCGCCCGTACCTGCACACCATGCGCATGTAGCACGCCCTTGTATTCCAGGTAGAACGCCATCAGTTTTTCCGCATAACGCCCCAGGCGTGTGAAAGGCCCGAGACCAAGATACGCCTGCAATTTCTCCGGGGAACGATCAAGCGCAGCAAGCCAGTTTTCCGTCTGTTCATCTACCAAGCCTAAGGTAGCAACGCGTCCATGCCAGGACGGTGCATCAGGGTCTAACAGGTCTGGGGCATCGAGCAGCCAAGCCAACGTCCGCACGTGCGGATCGACGAGATAATTCCAGCGCTGGTGGAATTGCGCTTGGAACGAGGCCGTCGCCGCCTCAACTGGCCTCGGCATAGGTCGCCATGGCCAGACATAGATCGGCCCACGCCTTCTTTTTATCGGCCATGTTGCGCAGCAGGTATGCAGGGTGATAGGTAACGACAAGAGGACGGCCGGCGTAGCGATGTACCGTCCCACGCAAGCGGGATACAGGCGTTTCAGGATCCATCCCAAGCAGCGACAAGGCGGCAGTCTTGCCCAGTGCAACCAGCACAGTGGGCTGGATAAGAGCAATCTGGCGCTCCAAATAGGGCATACAGGTCGCTACTTCCTGTGCGCTCGGCGGCCGGTCCTTACCGGTTTCGTCGGTCGGACGGCACTTGACGACGTTGGCAATGTAGGCATTCTCGCCACGCCGGAGCCCCATTGCCAACAGCATATTGTCGAGCAACTGGCCCGCTTTTCCGACGAAAGGCTCACCGCGCAAATCCTCATTGCGCCCCGGCCCTTCGCCAATGAAGAGCCATTTCGCCTTTTCGTCGCCAACGCCGAACACTGTCTTGGTCCGTCCTTGGCAAAGACCGCATTTGACGCAGGCGGCAACGTTCGCCTTCAGCTGGGCCCAATCCATGGCGGCAACATCGCCATCTGCTGGCGCAACCGGAGTTTCCGGCATGGGTTCATGCCGCATTGCTGCCAGCATGTCCAGCATTTCAGGTTCAGCGATGTTTTCACTGACCGCTTGTGCAATCGGCGGCTGCTCTACCGTTGTGGCCTCGCGCCGTACCCACAATGGCGCGACACCCATTTCCTGCAAAAAGACGGTGCGGCGATCTGAGGTCATAGCGAGAACCTCATCACGATCGCGTCTTCGCGCATATTGTTTCCGGCCGGGTAATAAGCCTTGCGCAGTCCAATGCGGATAAAGCCGTAGTGGTGGTACACGTCCAGCGCACGCTGGTTTGACGGACGCACTTCAAGCAGGATGGAAGACATGCCTTTTTCTTTTGCCAGCGCAACCGCTTTATCGAGCTGCATGCGCCCTACTCCCTTGCCCTGCAAATCACGCCGAACGCTGATATTCAACAAATGCGCCTCATCGACTGCCAGCATTAACAGAAAATAACCTGTCAGTGTGCCGGACGGCTCACGCAAGGCCCATGCTTCATAGCCACTGTAGAGCGAATCAAGAAAATTGCCGCGCGTCCAAGGGTAAGGATAGACATCCTTTTCAATAAGCAGAACCTCGTCCAGATCGTTGACGCCTATCGGTGAAAAACTCATCGATGCCGGAGACGGAGATTCGGCAATCACTTTATAAACAGCACTCATGCAAGCACCTTTGCCTGGCGCTCCGCCGTAGTAAGCGCAACTTTATTGCGCAGGTAAATCGGCTGTGCGTCGCGTGCGTTCAACATGCGGCCGGCGATCAATTCGGTTTGCGCCAGTTGGGCGATGTGCACGGCATGCGGCATGATGCCATTGCACGCGCCTTGTGCAAACGGCAAGGCTTCGAATGCAGAAGCATAAGCAGTCAGTCCATTGCCGCAGGCAATCACAGTTCCGAGCGACGCTACATCACCAGGTGCGGACAATGCAGGCTCAATAATGACTTGCCACCCATCCAGATAACGATATTGCGCCCAATACACCTCGTCCATGCGTGCGTCGAGCAGAACGAGTACATCGTTTGTACCGCAGGTATTGCGGCAAGCCTGTGCCATTGCCTGCAAGGTGACTACGGGTACTACCGGCAAATCGGCGCCAAATGCCAAGCCCTGCGCCACACCGCAGGCAGTGCGCACGCCAGTAAATGAACCGGGGCCGGCGCCAAAAGCTATCGCCTCGCACTGAGCAAGCGATATGCCGGCCTCGGCGAGCAATTGCTGCGCCAGCGGTAATACGCTTTGCGAATGGGTTTGCACGCCCGACGCTTCGCGCGCAATCACCTGACCGCGATATGACAAGGCGATGGAAGCACGCTCGGAAGATGTTTCGATAGCAAGGATGGTACGCATGCCCGTATTTTACCGCGCCCGTCACGTCACAGAAGCCGACTGAGCGACCAATCACAATGAATTGCTGCCCACATTGCCGAACAACGAGGCGAGCCTTTCCCTTACATTTCCCTTACAATAAGAGCCCGATTTTTTTGTCATCTTGCCATGTTCGTTACCGACATTACCTTGCAAAATCATACTCGTGTGCAACTGGCTGAATGGCTAGCCCAAGATACTTGGGTGATCGCTTGCCTGTGCGCGGCATGGTGCGATACCTGCCGCGCTTACCGTCAGAGTTTCGATCAACTTGCGGCGCTGCACCCGGACAAGCATTTTGTCTGGATCGATGTCGAAGACCAAGCTGACTTCATCGGCGACATTGATGTGGAAAACTTCCCTACCCTATTGATGCAACGCGGCGACACGGTCGCTTTTTTCGGCATGGTACTGCCGGACGTAAGACTTGCTGATCGCTTGCTTCTCGCCCAGGTGGAAAAAAGCGAGACGGAGTTGCGTGCTGAAGCGACCAGCTCGCAGGAGCGCACCGAATGGCAGCGCATGTGTAATCTGCGTACGCGACTGGACGCTGCCACGGATTAAAACGACGGCTCGCACACGCATTTTCGAAACGTATGCCTCACGCCTGCGTCCGGGCAACAAGTACTGACAGCTTCTCTCACATCGTCTGCGGAACTGACATGAGCCAAAATTTCTTCCAATCTTTCATTATCCTTTTGCTGGTCACCGATCCGTTTGGCAACGTACCGCTATTTGCCAGTGCACTAGCAAATGTCCCGGCGGAACGGCGCGGCCGCGTCATCATGCGCGAATGTGCGATTGCCTTTCTGCTGCTGTTACTGTTCATGTTTTTTGGCCGGCACTTCCTGGCCGCGTTGCAGCTAAGCGATATCGCACTGCGTATCGGCGGCGGCGTGATTCTGTTCCTGATCGCGTTGCGCATGGTCTTTCCACAGCCGGGAGGCGTGTTTGGCGGCGGCGAAGGCGAGCCGGCTGGCGAACCTTTTATCGTGCCCCTTGCCATTCCGGCATTAGCAGGGCCGTCAGCCCTTGTCACGGTCTTGTTGTTTTCCTCGAACAATACGGTGGAAACCATGCTGCACGTGGGCGTGCTATCGCTGGTAGCGCTAGTGTGGCTAATCGTGCTGTTGAGCGCCGAACGGATGCAACGCGTACTCGGGCCGCGCGTCATGACGGCCTTCGAGCGCCTGATGGGTTTGATTCTGACAGCAATGGCGGTTGAGATGCTGCTTGCAGGGATACGCGCTTATGTGCACTCGTTGTAACGCGCTTTTACAGTCGCTGCCGAATCCAGTTCGCGAGACCGTCTTCATCCAGTTCTGCTGACGCCAGCATCCGCATCGCCTGCGTCGCCTCTTCCTGCGACGCATCGAGGCGCCATGTATTCAAGTAAAGGAACGCGCCCAAAGCGAGAAACGCGGCCTGTTCGTTAGCGGAAAAAAAGGGCTGATGCCGCAACATGCCGACGGCATAGGCAGCGGCAATGGCAGCCACGTCGGCGTCGCCGGACATCGCCAAGCCCAAGGGGTACGCCAAGGCGGCGGTCAGTTTTTCGCCATCGCATGCACTCTCGTCCTTGCCCAGTGCTTCAAGATGCAAGTGCAGAAAGGCCGCGGCATCAAGCGAGTGCAGGTTCATACGGCCAAGGTATCCAAAGTAGCGCGAAAATCGCGCATGAATTCCCTTCCTGCTTCAAGCTGGTCTTGCAGGGTCGGATCGTTCAGTGACAACCTCCATCCGTCGGCGGTTTCGGTCAGGCAGGCGAGATCCTCCGGACTATGTTCCAAGATATCGACCATTTCTCGCGGCAGAAGAATGTCGACGGAATTGCCTGTTCGAATCAGTTTGAGGGTGTACATGGTTATCCCGAAAAGCCTCACGACAAACTGCATGTTACCAAGAGAAGCGTTCGTCGCGGGTGGAATACCAATCTGTCCCATTCTGATGGCAGATTGGTATAAAAAAACCGGCCGCAGCCGGTTCTTTCCCTCCTACACAGGACCTCAGACTTCTTCGTACAACGGCAGCGTGAGGAATTCGGCGAAGTCTTCCGAAGTGGACATCTGCTCGAAAATCTGTGCAGCGCGATCATAGGTCGGTCCCGTACCGGCGACTTCCTTCACCTTCGCCAGTTCTTCCGGAATCATTGCGCGGACCATCTCGGCAGTGATCTTGCGACCATCTTCCAGCACGCCCTTCGATGTGCGAATCCATTGCCACACCTGCGAACGGCTGATTTCCGCCGTAGCGGCATCTTCCATCAGGTTATGGATCGGTACGCAGCCATTACCTGCCAACCACGCACCAAGGTAGTGAATACCGACGTTGATGTTGTAACGCAGGCCGGCTTCGGTAATCGGGGTTTCGGGTTGGAAGTTCAACAGGTCGGCCGCCGTCACATTGACATCCGGACGCTGCTTATCGATCTGGTTCGGCTTGTCGCCAAGGACCTTCTTGAACTCGGTCATCGCCAGTTCGACTAAACCAGGGTGCGCAACCCAGCCGCCATCGTAACCATCGGTGGCATCGCGCGATTTGTCATTGCGTACGCCGCCCATTGCGGCATCGTTCTTCTCCGGATCGTTCTTGATCGGAATCAGGGCTGACATGCCGCCGATGGCCGGCGCGTTGCGCCTGTGGCAGGTTTTCAGCAGCAGCAAGGCATAGGCGCGCATGAACGGGGCAGTCATCGTCACCTTCGCGCGGTCTGCCAGGCAGAACTCCTTATCCACCTTGAATTTTTTGATGCAAGAGAAGATGTAGTCCCAACGACCGGCGTTCAGACCAGCACTGTGTTCGCGCAATTCGTACAGGATTTCATCCATTTCAAAGGCAGCGAGAATGGTTTCGATCAGCACGGTCGCCTTGATCGTGCCTTGCGGCAGACCGAGTGCCTGCTGCGTCATCACGAAGATATCATTCCACAAACGCGCTTCCAGATGCGACTCCATCTTCGGCAGGTAAAAGTACGGGCCGGCACCGCGCGCCAGCTGTTCCTTGGCGTTGTGGACCATGAACAGGGCGAAGTCGAAAATGCCGCCGGAGATGCGTTTGCCATCGACCAGCACATGTTTTTCGTCGAGATGCCAGCCACGCGGACGTACCACCAGAGTGGCGGTTTTTTCATTCAGCTTGTAGCTCTTGCCATTCTGCTCCAGCGAGATGGTCTTGCGCACCGCATCCATCATATTGATCTGGCCGCTGATCTGGTTGTCCCAGTTCGGCGTATTGGAATCTTCGAAGTCAGTCATGTAGCTGTCGGCGCCGGAATTAAGCGCATTGATAACCATCTTGCGCTCAACCGGACCGGTGATCTCAACCCGGCGGCATTCGAGTGCCTTCGGGATCGGTGCGATTTTCCAATTGTCTTCACGGATATGTTTGGTCTCCGGCAGAAAGTCCGGACGCTCGCCGGCATCCAGGCGCTTAGCGCGCTCAACGCGAGCGGCCAGCAATTCCTGGCGACGCGGTTCGAATGTGCG
>DATLIB010000174.1:0-7550 GCA_035539595.1 Noviherbaspirillum sp. | reverse complement strand
CTTTCAATGTTTCATAAAAGGAATGTTTTCGACAAGAATGTGATTCGAATGACAACGAAATGTAAGTAAAAAAAATTAATCTGGTATGGCATCGAAAAATATTTATAAAATGAAACATCATGTCGAACCAAAACTTTCCTTTCGCGGTGCACTTGGTCGGATTTGCCAATTCCGAATTGGAAGACTTCGACATCGCATTTTCAAAGCTCCAAGGGAAGGGGTATAGATATTTCCGTCTGGAAGAAGGTAATCTGCAGGACCCCGATCTGTACATTGCCAACGCCGACGCATTGAAGTCGCTGATCACCTTGGCCGACTTGCATCCAAGCGAAGCACGGCCTGCGTTGCTGGTGGGTTCTCCGAACATGGAGTTGCCCTACCCGCGCGTCGAACGCCCCATTGAATGGAAGAGGCTATACGAGGCGCTCGATGACTTGGTCGAACGTCGCGCCGAGGCGCTATCGCGGCTGGAGGCTTCCGGCATCGTTACGGTGCCGGAGCGGCGCCGCCGCGACCGGCTGGATCTGGACCTGACCGACCCCGCCGACTACGAAAAAATGCGGACCAAGATCCCGGATAACGGTGCGGTGCTGGTTGTCGACAAGATTTCCGCATTGCGCGATTACCTGTCCGACCTGTTGAGTCGGCAGAAGGTGCCGGTGCTGTGGGTGAATGACGAAGTACAAGCCGTGGAGGTATGCAAGCAGCAACCCGTTGCGGTCGTCATGATCAATACTTCAACCCCCGGAGTTGATCCCTATCGACTCTGCTGGGCGATCAAGGAAAAAGACGCGCCCGTGAAAACCACGGTGATTTTCCTCGTCAGCAAACCGTTTACGTATGACTTGCCGCAGGCGTGTTATGTCGGTGCCGAGGGTTTTCTGACCAAACCGATTGCAAGCGTTCATCTGATTAGCACGCTAAAGAAATTCCTGCCACCTTCCCGATAAGCTGCTTGGCGCCGGGCTTTGCTGCGCCAAGGAAGAAATTTATTTGCTCAACAAGTGCATGCCACGTTCCAATCCCTCGATCGTGACCGGGAACATCCGGTTGTGCATCAGTTGTCGGACCACGTCGATCGACTGCCGGTATTGCCACAAACCTTCCGGTTCCGGATTCAACCAAATGAACTTGGGAAACGTGCTGGTAAAGCGTTGCAGCCACTCCGCGCCGGCTTCTTCATTGTTGTACTCGACCGAGCCGCCAGGCTGCAGAATTTCATAAGGGCTCATGGTCGCGTCGCCGACGAAAATCAGCTTCGTATCCGGCGTGTATTTGCGCAGGATGTCCCAGGTGGAAAAACGTTCCGCATGACGGCGCCGGTTGTGCTTCCATAGGTAGTCATATACGCAGTTGTGGAAGTAGTAGAACGCCATGTTCTTGAATTCGGTCTTCGCTGCAGAAAACAACTCTTCGGTGCGTGCGATGTGATCGTCCATCGTGCCGCCGACATCCAGCAGCATCAGCACCTTGATATTGTTCTTGCGCTCCGGCTGCATCTTGATATCGAGATAACCGGCATTGCTGGCTGTTGCACGGATGGTGTCGTCCAACGCCAGTTCTTCTGCCGCACCTTCCCTTGCAAACTTGCGTAAGCGGCGTAATGCGACCTTGATGTTGCGCGTGCCGAGTTCGCGCGCATCGTCGTAATCACGATAGGCACGCGCTTCCCATACCTTGACCGCTGAACGGTTCCGGCTTTCGCCGCCGATGCGGATGCCCTCCGGATTCTGGCCGCCGTTACCGAACGGCGAAGTGCCGCCGGTACCGATCCATTTATTGCCGCCTTCGTGGCGCTCCTTCTGCTCCTGCAGTAGTTCTTTCAGACGCTCCATCAGCTTGTCGTAACCGAATTTTTCGATGGCGCCTTTCTGTTCCGGTGTCAGTTCGCGCTCCATGCGCTTCTGCAGCCAGTCCAGAGGAATCTCCGGATGCTTTTCAAAGAGCGCCTCGATACCGTGGAAGTACAGTCCGAAGGCTTTGTCGAATTTGTCGTAATGCGCCTCGTCCTTGACCAGAACAGTGCGCGACAGGAAATAAAAATCGTCAAGCGAGGGGCCGATCAAATTCTTTTGCAACGCCTCCAGCAGAACCAGAAATTCCTTGATCGAGACAGGAATTTTCGCGTCTTTGAGGGTGAAGAAAAAATCGATCAGCATGGCGCTCCTCAGCGTCCGAGTTGATGCAGCAGATGCCGTTTCACCGTCGCCCATTCGGAGGCAATAATCGAGAACACTACCGTGTCGCGATAAGATCCGTCCGGCATGCGCTGGTGGTTGCGTAGCACACCATCTTGCTTGGCACCGAGACGGGCGATGGCAGTGCGCGACTGGTGGTTCATCCAATGGGTACGGAATTCTACGGCAATGCACTGCAGCGTTTCGAACGCATGCGTGAGCAGCATCAGTTTTGCCTCGGTATTGATGCCGGTGCGCTGTGCGCTTTTCGCGCACCAGGTCGCGCCGATTTCAAGCCGCTTGTTTGCTGCATCAATGTGCAGGTAGGTCGTCATGCCGCAGAGTGAGCCGTTATCGTTGCGCCGTAATGCAAAAGGCAGCATGCTGCCTTGTTCCTGCAGCACCAGCCTATGCGCGATTTCGGCATGCATGCGATCCGGTGCCGGCACGGAGGTGTACCACAGTCTCCATAGTTCGCCATCCCGGACCGCATCAGTCAGGCCGTCGAGATGTGAGGGCGACAAGGGTTCCAGCGTGACCAGGTCGCCTGCAAGCGTGATGGGTTCGATGAAGCTCATGATGTGTCGGTTCAGCGATGCGTGCGTGACATGAACACCAGCCGCTCGAACAGATGCACGTCCTGCTCGTTCTTTAGCAGTGCGCCATGCAACGGCGGTACGATGGCCTTGGCATCTGGGCTGAACAAAGCTGCCGCCGGAATGTCTTCCGCCAGCAGCAGCTTCAGCCAATCGAGCAGCTCGGATGTGGACGGCTTCTTCTTCAGTCCAGCGACGTCGCGCACCTCATAGAAGGTCTGCAGCGCCTGGGCCAGCAAGTCCTTCTTCAACTGAGGGAAGTGCACGTCGATGATTTGCGCCATCGTGTCCTTGTCCGGGAATTTGATGTAATGGAAGAAGCAGCGACGCAGGAAGGCATCCGGCAATTCTTTCTCATTGTTGGAGGTGATGATCACCAGCGGCCGGTTTTTCGCCTTCACCATCTCGCGGGTTTCATATACATGGAACTCCATGCGGTCGAGTTCGCGCAAGAGATCATTCGGGAATTCGATGTCGGCCTTGTCGATTTCATCGATCAGTAGCACCACCTGTCGGTCGGCGGTAAATGCCTGCCATAGCACGCCCTTGACGATGTAGTTGTGAATGTCCTTGACGCGCTCGTCGCCAAGTTGCGAATCGCGCAGGCGCGATACCGCGTCGTATTCATACAAGCCCTGCTGCGCCTTGGTCGTGGATTTGATATGCCACTGCAATAACGGCATATCGAGCGCCGCAGCCACTTCTTCGGCCAGCATGGTCTTGCCGGTACCAGGCTCACCCTTGATCAGCAGCGGGCGTTGCAAGGTAAGCGCTGCATTGACCGCAAGCTTCAGGTCGTTGGTTGCAACGTAATTGCGGGAGCCTTCGAAGCGGTTTTCCTGTCGCATGGCGTCTTGTCGTCAAGAAGAAAATAAAAGCCAGTATAAGCGAGATCAGTTATGCGACCTTAGCGTTGCATGCGGTGCTTTGGGCAGGGCGCTTCCTTCACATTCAGCGAACTGTCGGACTGCGTCATTAACCAGATTTCGCCTTAACCGTCAGTCCAAAACGAAGGTTACATCGGGCGTCTCAACGTGGACTGTCTTGCAGTCTTCATGTAGAATTGGGCGGTTTTTGTGCGCATTGGCAACATTCGCAGAGTACAGCACGGCAGCAAACCGCCACGTAGCAGCAGATTTATTCGTAAGCGATTCGCTGTCAGGCATGGTCGGGTTTGCCAGAGGAAAAGACAGCAGCATGATTGCCGTATTCTGGAATGGCGCCTCGATTCCATCGCGGACGCGTTTTAAAGGTTTCGTATTACTCACCCCCAGCTATCATGAAAAAACTATTTACGTTTCTTGCGCTTGCAGGCGTTGCCAGCTTCGCCGTAGCGGCGGACAGTGGCTTTGTCGGCAAAGAGAGCAACAAACTTGCGATGTGTATCGGCTGTCACGGTATTCCGGGCTACAAAGCGACTTTCCCCGAGGTTTATCAGGTTCCCATGCTCGGCGGCCAATCTGCCAAGTACATCGAAAACGCGTTGAACGCCTACAAAAAAGGCGAGCGCAAGAACCCCAGCATGCGTGGTATTGCGGGTGGCCTGTCCGATCAGGATATTGCTGAGCTCGCGGCTTACTACTCGCAGCAGAAATAAGGGGAGAACACGATGAAAAAAATTCTCGCATCCACAGTAGTGTTGCTCGCAGCGCTGTCCTGTAACGTCTTTGCTGGAGATAAAGTCGCAGCTGGCAAGGCTCTGGCGGAAAAGCAAAATTGCGCGGCCTGCCATGGTGCCGATTTCAACACGCCAATCGATCCAAGTTATCCGAAACTGGCTGGTCAGCATGAGGATTATCTGGTGACCGCGATGATCGCCTACAAACGCGGTGGTAACGGCGCCAACGGTCGTGGAAATGCCATCATGGGCGCACAGGTTTCAGCCCTTTCGCGTCAGGACATCGAGAATATTGCTGCTTATCTGCACAGCTTGCCTGGCTCGCTGGTACTGCGCAAATAATCTCCCCTGTCGTTTAAGAAAAAAAGCCACGGTCTCCGTGGCTTTTTTATTTTCCGCGAGCATGAATCTTCCTGATTTTTCGATACGTGCCGGCAGTCTCTCTCGAGATTGCCGGGCACTTTTATACGCGCACGGAAATGGTGGTACGGTGCCAGAAATTCAAGATATTGAAATTTTTTGGGGCGTGCATATCTGGGTGATATGCGTCAACCGGCTGGTGTTCCGGCTGGAGACGGAGTCAACCTGAATGGAGGATAAAACTATGTACCGATCCATGTTTCCTCGCGATGTGTTTGTCGAGTTGGACCGATTGCAGCGCGAGATGCAGGAGGTTTTTGAAACGGGGCCGAATATTCGCGGTATTGGGCGCGGCGGCTTCCCGGCGGTAAATATAGGCGGTACGCCGCAATCGCTGGAGTTATATGCCTTCGCTCCAGGGCTTGATCCGCAAAGCATCGAAGTCAATTTGGAACGGGGCGTGTTGACGATCAGTGGTGAACGCAAAGCCGATTTACCTGAGCCGGATGGCAAAATTTCAGTGCATATCAATGAGCGTTTCGCCGGCCGCTTCCGGCGTGTAATTAGCTTGCCCGAGGATGACGTCAATCCAAGCGGTGTATCTGCCGCGTACCGCGATGGCGTGTTGCATATCAGCGTCAAGCGCCGTGAGGCCGCTCAGCCGCGTCGTATTGCCATTCAGTAAACGAAAGGAAATAACATGAGCGACAACACCGATGTGACTAAGAGCCAAGCAGAGACCAGTCGTTCAGTACCGGCAATGCTGCCGCAAGTGGACGTCATCGAGGATGCTTCGGGAATCACCTTGCTGGCCGATTTGCCCGGCGTACCGAAAGAAAAATTGCATTTGCAACTTGAGGCTGACAGTCTGACGATTGAAGGCGAGGTTGGCCTGAACACGCCGGAGGGGCTGGAATCCGGTCACGCTGAAGTCCGACTGCCGCGCTATCGGCGCGTATTTACCCTATCCAAGGAACTCGATAGCGAGAAGGCATCGGCGGAGTTCAAACAAGGCGTACTCAAATTGCGTATCCCGAAGGCGGAGCATGTGCAGCCGCGCAGGATCGAGATCAAGGTCGCTTGAGGAAAGCGGGCGTTCGCTACGGTGAGCGCTCGTCGATGATCCAGGCGCCTGATATGTATTGACCTGTCAACTACATCCGATCA
The DNA here is from genome assembly GCA_035539595.1 of Noviherbaspirillum sp. Taxonomy (GTDB): domain Bacteria; phylum Pseudomonadota; class Gammaproteobacteria; order Burkholderiales; family Burkholderiaceae_D; genus Noviherbaspirillum. Next base: position 1,632 of record DATLIB010000174.1, on the reverse strand, counting down.
ATTTTTCCGAACGCGATGCCAATTTATTGGCGAGCCGTGCTCGGAATAGTGTTGCAGCTGGGTCAAGGGCGGACCGCGGTTTTTGGCGGTCCGGCGCAGCGAACCCTTGACGCCGTTGCGACACCGATACGCTCTGGCATGGCTGCGGCCGCGGCATGCTGCGGCCACAGCCATGACGGCCAAAGCGGCTGATGCTCATCAATGCAATGCACTGACAGCAGAACGGGCGGCGAAACGACGGTTGATCAGTCTGATATACGCGGATTGGTTACCGCATGACAAAGGTTCGTCGTGGAGCTGCCTCGCTCTAAGTTCGAGGATCATGCCATTGCTGGTTGCCTCATAGGCGCCTCGAGGATTCTCCTACCGTTGCCCATTCTGCTGTCAGTACACTGCTTGTCCACGTTGTCCTCCGTTACGCCGCAATTTCATTCACGCCCGGCAGCGCGTGGCCTATCGCCCAGATAAAGCCTGTCAGTTCGCGCGCGATGGCCGTGCACACCTGCACCTTCAACTTGCCCTTGCCCGTTAGCGTCCGGTAACGCTGGCACAGCCGCTTTTGCGCGCTCCAGGCGATGTCCTGGACCACTTGCGGTGTGCGTTCGGCACGCCGTTGCACCACCGCGGTCTTGCGTGCAGCATAGCGGTAGGTCCACGCCGCTTCCACCAGCACTCGCCGCACATGACTGTTGCCCGTCTTGGTGATGCCGCCGCGCCGCGTACTGCTGCCGCTGGAGTATTCGCTGGGCACCAGTCCCAGATACGCCATCAGCTGCGGCGCATTGGCAAAGCGTTTCAGGTCGCCGATCTCCGCCACCACCGTGACAGCGGCCAGCAGGCTCACGCCGCGTAAGGCCATCAATGCCTCGATCACCGGCCACACCCGCGACGTTTGCGCAGCCTGCTCGATCTGCCCCTCCAGTCCCTCCACACGCTTCCCGCATGCGATCACCGTGTCCACATATTCCTGCATGACGATCTGCTGCACCGGCTGGTCGAACTTCACCTTCTCCAGCCAGCGGAAGTGGGCCTGCGTCCAGTTGCTCTTGCCGTCGTAGCGCTTGCCATGGCGCAGCAAAAACGCCAGCAACCGCTGCTTTGCTTGCCGCTGCAAATGCTTCATGTCCTCGCGTGCCCGCGTCAGATCGCGCAAGGCTTCCTGCTGCCCGTCCGGCACCCAGACCGCCGTCAGCTCGCCTGCACGGTGCAGCCGCGCCAGGCTGATGCTGTCACGCCGATCGGTCTTGACCCGGTCTCCCGTCTTCTTCGGAATCAACGATGGCGCCACCACCTGACAGTCCCATCCCAGATCCGTCAGTTGCCGATGCAGCCCGTAGCCGCACGGCCCCGCTTCGTAGCAGAACGACAGCGTCGCCCCATTCTTCTTCAACTGACCTATCAGCTTCTCGACTGCCTCCGGCGTATTGGCAATCTCTCCCAGATAACGCACTTCGCCGCCGTTCGCCTCCGCTACCGACACCGCGATCGTCTCCTTGTGCACATCCAGCCCAACATACTTGCTAAACTCTCCCATGACCTACCCCCTCAATTACGGCTCTGCGCCTTTGGTTGCAAAACCTCAAGCGTAATCCGCGTCGCTTGAGGTGCGGTAGGTCAATACATTATGTCTAA
>DATLIB010000173.1:0-69346 GCA_035539595.1 Noviherbaspirillum sp. | reverse complement strand
CGTTTTCGGAAACGCGATCACGTCACGAATCGATTCAGCGCCTGTCATCATCGTAACGATGCGGTCGAGGCCAAATGCCAGACCGCCATGCGGCGGCGCACCGTATTGCAAGGCATCGAGCAAGAAACCGAACTTGAGTTGTGCTTCTTCCGCATTGATCTTGAGAGCACGGAATACCTTGCTTTGCACGTCAGCACGATGGATACGCACCGAACCGCCACCTAGTTCCCATCCGTTGAGCACCATGTCATAAGCCTTTGCCAAGCACTTGCCCGGATCGGTTTCCAACAGGTCTTCGTGACCATCCTTCGGCGAAGTGAACGGATGGTGGGCGGCGACATAGCGCTGACCTTCTTCGTCGAATTCAAACATCGGGAAGTCGATCACCCACAGCGGCTTCCAGCTATCCTCGAACAAACCGTTCTTCTTGCCGAAATCGCTGTGCCCGATCTTGACGCGCAAGGCACCGATAGCATCGTTGACGACCTTGGCCTTGTCGGCACCGAAGAAGATCAGATCGCCGTCCTGAGCGCCAGTCTGCTCGATGATCTGGGCCAGCGCGGCGTCGTGAATGTTCTTCACGATCGGCGATTGCAGACCGTCACGGCCCTTGGCTTTTTCGTTGACCTTGATATACGCCAAGCCCTTGGCGCCGTAGATCGCGACGAACTGGGTGTAGGCATCGATTTCGGAGCGCGGCATCGCGCCGCCGCCCGGCACACGCAAACCGACCACGCGACCACCTTCCATGGTGGCGGCACCGGAAAACACCTTGAATTCGACATCCTTCATCACCGCCGTCAAATCGGTGAATTGCAGCTTGACGCGCATGTCCGGCTTGTCGGAACCGTACAGCCCCATCGCTTCCGCATAGTTCATCACCGGGAACGGATTCGGCAGGTCGATATCGAGCGTGTTCTTGAATACGCCACGGATCATGCCTTCGAACATGTCGCGGATTTCCTGTTCGTTCATGAACGAGGTTTCGCAGTCGATCTGGGTAAATTCGGGCTGGCGATCGGCGCGCAAGTCTTCATCGCGGAAGCACTTGGTGATCTGGTAATAACGGTCAAAATTGGCGACCATCAGCAACTGCTTGAACAGCTGCGGCGACTGCGGCAGCGCAAAGAAATTGCCGGCATTGACGCGGGACGGCACGAGATAGTCGCGCGCGCCTTCCGGCGTCGACTTGGTGAGCATCGGCGTTTCGATATCGATGAAGCCGTTGGCGTCGAGGAACTTGCGCACTTCCATCGTCACCTTGTAGCGCAGGCGCAGGTTGTTCTGCATCTGCGGGCGACGCAGGTCGAGCACGCGATGCGTCAGGCGCGTGGTTTCCGAGAGATTGTCGTCGTCGAGCTGGAACGGCGGCGTGACCGATGCATTCAGCACTTCAATCTCGTGGCACAGCACTTCAATCTTGCCCGACTTCAAATTGGCATTGGTAGTGCCTTCCGGGCGATTACGCACCAGGCCGGTGATGCGCACGCAAAATTCGTTGCGTACCGCCTCGGCAGTCTTGAACACGTCGGCGCGGTCAGGATCGCACACCACCTGCACCAAGCCTTCACGGTCGCGCAAGTCGATAAAGATGACGCCACCGTGATCCCGGCGACGATGCACCCAGCCGCACAAGCTGACGGTTTGGCCGAGGAGCGTCTCAGTGGTGAGGCCGCAGTAGTGAGTTCGCATAGACATGATGAATTTCCAGTTCTAGATTTTTTGTGGTGGTCCGCTACCTGCTCATTCCAGGCAGAGATGCGGATAAAAACCGCTAGGGTTAGATATGGGGGACGGCAGCCTTCAAATTCTTGGATGCGGCAACAACGTACTCGGGCGAAACAACACCCATGGAGACAATGTATTTCAGCGCCTCATCGACACTCATGTCGAGTTCGATAGCATCGCTCTTCGGCATCATCAGAAAGAAGCCGGAGGTCGGGTTCGGCGTGGTCGGCACATAGACACTGATGTAATCGCTGCCGAGGTGGTTCTTGACATCGCCACCCGGCGTGCCGGTCAGGAAAGCGATGGTCCAGGAACCTTGGCGCGGATACTGCACCAGCATCGCCTTGCGAAACGCGTTCCCCGAAGAGGAAAACAGCGTATCCGACACCTGCTTGACGCTGGAATAAATCGAGCTAACCACCGGAATCCGGGTAAGCAGCAATTCCCAGGCATATACCACCTGCTTGCCGACGAAATTACGCGTCAACAAGCCGGTCAGGAAAACGAACACCAGCGTCAATATCGTGCCCAATCCGGGGATATGGAAACCGATGAGCGCTGCCGGCCGCCAGCTTTCCGGCAGCAGCAGAAGCGACTGATCCATGGTGCTGATGATCAGGTTCAGAACCCAGAGGGTAATTGCCAAGGGGACTAGAACCAGCAGGCCGGTGACAAAGTATTTACGCATGTTTTTCATATGCCGGGCGCACGCTATTTACGCCCGTCCGGAAGTTACGCGGTTGAAGTGGTGCTGCCGCTGCTTGCGGGAGCGGTCGCTGTCGAGGCTGTAGACTCGGATGAGGAGCTACCTGTCTCCGTTGCCGGCGCACTGGAAGCCGGCGCCGAACTGCCGCCACTACCGTTGCGGAAATCGGTGACATACCAACCAGTGCCCTTTAGCTGAAAACCGGCTGCCGTCAACTGTTTCTTGAATGTGTCCTTTGCGCACGACGGGCATGCCGACAAGGGCGCGTCGGATATTTTTTGCAATACATCTTTAACGAAACCGCAACTCTCGCACCGATACGCATAAATTGGCATAGGACACCCCGCAAAAATCATCCAAAACCCTGAATTATAAAGGCTTTTTGTTCGACGTTGCGGGTTGATGGTTACGTCTTGGAACGAAAAGCACCGGGCTTTCAATCAAGCTGTCAAAGCATTATCGAAAATCAGGCACTCACGGGCCTGCTGACGATTTGCGGAACCAGCGAACCGATGATCATGCCGACAAAGCTCACCAGAAGCCCCGCCAATTGAGGCGGCCAGATCGACTCGCCGCCGAACGTTTCCATCGACAGCCAACACACCAGGCCGCCAATTGTCGAGCACAGCGCGCCTTGGGTCGTCGCCCCTTTCCAATACAAGCCCATGAGCAGCGGCACAAACGCACCAACCAACGTTACCTTGTACGCATTGCCCACCATCTCGTAGATGGAGGTACCCTGCGATGCCAGCGCAAATACGGTGACCGCAATGGAGAAGCACACGACCACAATCCGTGTCGTCAACAGCAGCTGCCTGTCATTCATGGGAAATACCTCGCCAATCAAATTCTTGGTCAGGGTGATGCTGGGAGCCAGCAAGGTACCGCTCGCGGTGGACATGATTGCCGACAGCAAGGCGCCGAAGAACATGACTTGGGCGAAGGGCGGCATGTGATTCAGAATGAGCGTGGGCAGGATCATCTGCGCATCGTCCGCGATCAGCGATTCGACCATCTTGGGGTCAATCAGCGACGCAGAATACGCCAGGAAGATCGGTACGAAGGCAAACAGGAAATACAGGGAACCGCCGATGACGGAGCCGAAGGCGCCGGTATTCGCGCTTTTGGCCGACATCACGCGCTGGAATACGTCCTGCTGCGGGATCGAGCCGAACATCATGGTCACCCAGGCAGCAATGAAGGCGAGAATATCCGCTGTGGTGAAGGCCGGAGCGAAGTTGAATTTTCCGGCAGCGGAAGCATGAGCGATGACCTTATCGGCACCGCCAATCATGTCGGATGCGAGGTACGCGATATAGAACAAGCCGACCACGATGATGATCATCTGGAAGAAATCAGTGAGCGCAACCGACCACATGCCGCCGAACAGGGTATACAGCAAAACGATGCCGGCGCCGATCAGCATGCCCGTCGCCAGCGGAATAGCCCCTTGCGACAGCACGTTGAATACCAACCCCAAGGCAGTGATCTGCGCCGATACCCATCCTAGATAGGAAATGACAATGCAGATCGAGACGATCACTTCGACGGTACGGCTGTAGCGCTGGCGGTAATAATCACCAATGGTCAGCAGGTTCATCCGGTACAGCTTACGGGCGAAAAACAAACCGACCAGCACCAGGCACATGCTGGCCCCAAAGGGATCTTCCACGATACCGCTCAAACCGCCTTCCACGAATCTTGCTGGTACACCCAGTACGGTTTCTGAACCGAACCAGGTAGCAAAAACTGTCGCAATCACGATATACAGCGGCAGCGAGCGGCCAGCAACTGCATAATCGCCGGAATTGTGGACGCGTCGCGCTGCATACAGTCCGATTGCAACCGTGACAACCAAATAAAGAATGACGAATCCGACGAGTGTGCTCATGCAGGCTCCTTGCAAAAAATTTTGGGGGATTATAGCCGCAGAGCTTTGCGGGAATGATAAAAGCCGTTGCCGGTCAAGCTGGAGACGATGAGCGACGCTGCCAGACTTGCCAGCGTTCTTTTCCTGCAAAGACTGGCAGGGAGTCGCTGACTGCCAAGTCGATGATGCGCGCAAAAGACGGCGACAGCAAGGCTTCCAGTTCATCCGGCGCAATGCCGAAGGGAGGTCCCTTCGGATTCTCGCCGAAGAAAAAGAAGCCCGCCAGCAAACCGCCGGGCGGAAGCAGCTCAGCCCAGCGTGCCACAAGTGCTGGTCTCAGGTGTGGCGGCAATGCGCAGAAAAAAGCGCGTTCGTAAATGAGTTCGACCGGCGTCACCGGCACGTATTTGAAAAAATCGGCTTCCACAATCCGTTCCGCCCAACGAGGTAGCCGTTGGCGCGCTGCCTTCACCGCCGTTCCCGAAAAATCGATCGCGGTGACATCCCAGCCCGCTTCGCAAAGGCAGGCAACTTCGTGGCCAGTGCCGCAGCCGGGAATCAATGCCGTATAGGGACGTCCAGCTTGCGCGACAAATTGCTGTAATTGCACCGGCACACCGCCTCGGTCCCATGGCGTATAAGCATGCGCAAATCGCTCGGACCAGAATTCCGGCAGAGACGGGTCGCGCGTATCGAAGGTGGTCATGCGCTTACCAGGACCAGAAGATGGACCAGCGTATCAGTACCTGCGTGATGATGAGGCCTCCCACCAGCCCACCGCCGAAATACACGGTAAAACCGAGCAGACGATTGGTGCGTCGTTGCTCATTCAGCAGCTGCTTCAACAGTTCGGCGTTTTGTCGTGGCACCTCATCGATGTGCGCACTCAGTGCCTGATGCACCAGGCGCGGCAATTGCGGGATCATCTTGTTGTAATGCGGCGCCTCTTCCTTGAGGCGCGTCATCAGACCGCGCCATCCGAGCTGCTCATTCATCCAACGCTCCAGATACGGCTTGGCGGTTTTCCAAAGGTCGAGATCGGGGTCAAGCTGACGCCCAAGTCCTTCTATATTCAACAGGGTTTTTTGCAGCAGAACGAGTTGCGGCTGCACTTCGACATTAAAGCGACGCGAGGTTTGAAACAGGCGCAGCAACACTTGCCCAAAAGAGATGTCGCGCAAGGGACGATCGAAAATCGGTTCGCAACAGGCGCGCACGGCCGACTCCAACTCGTCCACCCGCGTGTTTTTCGGCGCCCAGCCGGATTCGATATGCGCTTCGGCTACGCGTTTGTAATCGCGCCGGAAAAACGCCAGAAAATTCTGTGACAGGTAATCCTTGTCGTAATCGGTTAGCGTGCCGACAATGCCGAAGTCGAGCGCAATATAGCGACCGAAACTGGCGGGATCAACAGATACCAGAATATTCCCGGGATGCATGTCGGCATGGAAAAAACCGTCGCGGAATACCTGGGTAAAGAAAATCTCAACACCGTCGCGCGACAGCTTCTTCATATCCACGCCGGCTTCCCGCAAACGTTCGACCTGCGAAATCGGAATGCCGCGCATGCGCTCCATGACGATGACCGATGTGGAGCAATAATCCCAAAACATCTCCGGCACGATCAGCAATGATGATTGCAGGAAGTTGCGGCGCAATTGGCTGGCATTGGCTGCTTCGCGCATCAAATCCAGTTCATCGTGTAAATACTTGTCGAATTCGGCCACGACCTCCTTCGGCTTGAGGCGACGGCCGTCGGCCCACAGCCTTTCCACCCAGCCGGCAGCAATCCGCATCAAGGCGATGTCGTCCTCAATGGTCCGTTTCATGCTCGGGCGCAATACCTTGACGGCCACTTCTGTACCGTCCTTCAAGCTTGCAAAATGTACTTGCGCGATGGATGCCGAAGCCACCGGTTTGCGGTCGAAACTGGCGAACAACTGGTCGGGATGGGCGCCAAGCGAGCGCTGGATCTGGGCAATCGCCAAATCCGAATCGAAAGGCGGCACCCGATCCTGCAATTTCGCCAATTCATCAGCAATATCGGCCGGCATCAGGTCGCGCCGTGTCGAGAGTACCTGCCCGAATTTGACAAAAATCGGCCCCAGATCTTCCAGTGCCTGGCGCAAGCGGACGCCGCGCGGCGCCGATATATCGCGCCAGAAAATCAGCTTATCGATCAGTTTGGCAAGGCGAGGAATCGCCAGCCCGGACATTGCAATGTCGTCAAGACCGTAGCGCAGCGCTACGCGGGTAATTTTAAAAAGCCGCAAGGACTTGAATAGCATTTAGCGGCTTTCTTTCAGTTTTTCAATGCGTTTGGCCAAACGCTCGACATCGTCGCGCAGTCGGGCCACATCCTCTGAGAAATCGATCACAGCCTGCGGTCGCACCAACAAGGGATTCTCTTCAAGGAAATATTCGGCGGCATTTTCGACCAGCTTCTGTTGAGTCGACTTTGCCGTATCGAGTGCCGCGCGCACTCCACCAACGAGGCGCACTGCCGCGATATCGCCGACCAAGCGGCTCAGATCTTCTTCCACTTCCCAACGTACCGACTGACTGAGTTGGGAAATGGTATTGGCAAAATCAGCATCACCTTCAATTTGCACATAGGAAAAGGCCCGGTCCCGGTTCTGTGCGATCAGCGGTAAATCCGACAATTTGGCGCGGATGATGACAGTGGCCGTTTTTTCGGTTTCGACAGCTTGCACCATGCCGCCGGGCGCCACTTTCAGGCGGAATGAAACGAGGCCGGCATCGAACACGACCACCTTGCCGACATGGCCGGCCAGCTTGTCGCGCGCCCACGGTTCCCGTGCCAGCAAATGATTGATCGCCGCGCAGACGGATGAAGAAATCAAAGAACGCATTTCATGGATATCAATATGTGCAAACGTCGGTGCGGCGGCTCAGAACTGGCAATCAACACCTTCTGTTGCCAAATATGGAACAAGCTCACAAAACAAAACCGCCCGTGAGAATCACGGGCGGTTTGAGTTTACCAGTTTGCCGCAGCTTATTTCGTTTCCCTCAGGATAATTGTTGGATGCCCGCCAATAACCATCCGCCGGTGCCGGAAACCGGTTTGGTCAGATTCCAGGTTTCAGCGAATTGCTCGGTAGACGCGTTTTCGGCTTCCTTGATCCAGCCGCTGAATTTAACGCTGGCGAGATAGTCCTTGTCGGTTTGCTCTATGCCAAGCAATTCGGCGTCCAGCGATACCACGTCGGTATGATTGGGCGATGCTCCGCGCTCCTGCAGTTGCAAACGTAACTCGCCAAACATCTCCGGTGTGGTGAATTCGCGGATGTCATTCACATCCGCCCTATCCCAAGCTGCCTGCAGGCGAATGAAGTAGGTCTTCGCATTGCGCAGAAAAGCCGGCACGTCGAAATCTGCGGGCAATGCCATTGCTGCCCCTGATGCCGCATCGGCTTGAAGGGAAAGTGGGCGCCCCTGCGGTTCCAGCTTCGACCCGATTTCCGGTGTGTCGCCGGCAGAATAAGCACCACCCGCATACGCTGTACGTGCATGCGGCGCTTCCGGGCCTTTACGGCGCAGCATGCGGTAGATGAACATGCCGGCAAAAGCCAATAGCGCCAACATCAGAACGGTGCTGATAACGCTGGCAAAGGCGCCGCCGATACCAAGATGCGACAGCAAAGCACCGAGCCCGAGCCCGAGCAACGCGCCACCGAGAATGTTTCTCCATGGGCTGGCCGGCTTGGTCACAGCCCCGGCCGGTGCAGGAGCCGCCGCGCCGCGCTGTGCCTGTGTTGCACTGGCTGCATTATTTTGTGTCGGTTGGGACGGAGCTTGGCGACTCATTTGCGATTGCCTGCCGAAGGAGCCGCCACCGCCCATACGTTTGGCCTCTGCCTCGGTCACTACCATCGATGCTGCGCTTACGGCGACCAGCAAGGCGATCAGGATTTTTTGCATGGCGTTCTCCTAAAGTTTGATTCCAGTATGCAACGCTGCCACGCCGGCCGTCAGGTTGTAGTACTCCACACGCTCCAATCCAGCCTCCTGCAGCATCTGCTTCAGAGTGTCTTGATCCGGGTGCATGCGGATCGATTCGGCGAGATATCGATAACTTTCCGCATCATTGGCAATACGTTTTCCTAACCATGGCAGCACCGAAAACGAGTAGATATCATACGGTTTCTGCAGCGGTTGCCAGACCTTGGAAAATTCCAGCACCAACAATTTTCCGCCCGGTTTCAACACACGCTGCATTTCCGCAAGTGCCTGCTCCTTGTGTGTCATGTTGCGCAAACCGAATGCCACGGTGACCCGGTCGAAGTAGTTAGCCGGGAACGGCAATTTTTCAGCGTCGCATAACAAGGTCGGGGTAACAAGCCCCTTATTCAAGAGCCGGTCGCGTCCCACGCGCAGCATCGATTCGTTAATGTCGGTCAGCCACACTTCGCCGCTCGGCCCTGCCTGTTTTGCAAATGCCTTGGCCAAGTCGCCTGTACCGCCTGCAATGTCGAGCACCTTGAAACCCGGACGCACGCCCGTCTGAGCGATGGTGAATGTTTTCCAGATCCGGTGCAGGCCAGCCGACATGAGATCGTTCATCACGTCATACTTCGCAGCGACAGAATGAAAGACTTCGGCGACCTTGTGCACCTTGTCGTCTTCAGAAACGGTTTGATAACCGAAATGCGTGGTATTGGTCATGGCAACGGCCTTGTTGGATCAAGCCGCATTATACAAGTGCAGACAGGCAGCGCCGCCAAGCGTTCCCTTGGGCCGGAACTCAATGATGGTGGCCGCAGCCGGGACCATCTTCGGCAGGCATGGTGGCGTCACGGCCGGTTTCCCGGGTAAATCCGGCGGCTTCGAGACGCTGAAGATACTTCTCCCATAGCTCCGCCTGGTTTGCCCCGAGCCAGTACAGATAGTCCCAGGAATAGATGCCGGTATTGTGCATGTCGGAAAAATGCGGCTGCACGGCGTAGTTGCCAACTGGTTCGAGGGCGGTAATCAGCACCTCGCGTTTACCGGTCTGCAACACTTCCTGTCCCGGGCCGTGGCCTTTCACTTCCGCTGAAGGGGAGTAGACGCGCAAGTATTCGAACGGCAGCACAAACGTTTCACCCGAGTCGAATGCAATGTCGAGCATGCGCGATTGTTTATGCACTGTGAGTCCCGTCGGCGATGGCGCCATTTTTTTCGAATCTATCATGGTCAGCCAGCCATTAAAGTAGCGATCCGGCAAAGCGGTCGAGCATCGCTTCGCGCAGCTTCGGCACCAGCATCCGCCGCTTGGCAAGGTCGGTGGAGGCTGGCGTGCGCTTGACCTCTCCCCAGATTGGATTGGGGAAATGCGCATCGTCTTCGTAGCGCGGAATCACATGCCAATGCAGATGCGCGACCACGTTGCCCAAGCTCGCCACATTGACCTTGTGGGGTTGCATTACTTCGCGCACAACCTCCTCTACCTGCCATACTGCAGCAATCAGAATGGCGCGGTCAGCCGTCGATAAGTCCGTCATTTCGCGCACATGAGCATTCCAGATCACACGGCAAAAACCGGGATAACGCTCGTCATCGACCAGCACGATGCGGTAGTTGTCATCCCGGTAAACAACGTCGCCGCCGGGGTGCAGGCACAGTTCGCAAGGAGGTTCTTTCGCCATGGCTTTTTATACCAATACACGTTCGATACCGCCACTATTGGCGCGTGCCACATAGTCCGGCAACCAGTTTTCACCAAGCAAATGCTTCGCCATCTCGACCACGAGGTAGTCGGCCGTGGTGCCTGCATCTTCGTTGTAACGTGACAAGCCCTGATAGCACGACGGACAGGAGGTGAGGATCTTGACCTCGCCGCCAAAGCCGTCGGCTCGCAGTTTGTCGGAGCCTTTGCGCATCTCTTCTTCCTTGCGGAAGCGCACTTGCGTCGAGATGTCGGGACGGCTGACACCAAAGGTGCCGGATTCACCGCAGCAACGATCGTTTTTTTCCACTTTCTGCCCATCCGCGGTGGCGATCAGCGCATTCACCGTTTTTAGCGGGTCCTGTTGTTTCATCGGACTATGGCAGGGGTCGTGATACATATAACGGACCCCGCCCACACCTTCCAGTTTCACATTCTTTTCAAGCAGGTATTCATGAATGTCGATGATCCGGCAGCCAGGGAATATTTTCTCGAACTCGTAGCGTTGCAGCTGGTCGTAGCACGTCCCGCACGACACTACGACTGTCTTGATGTCGAGGTAGTTCAGCGTGTTGGCGACACGATGGAACAGTACGCGGTTGTCGGTAATCATCTTTTCGGCTTTATCGAACTGGCCGGAACCGCGTTGCGGATAACCGCAACACAGGTAGCCCGGGGGCAGCACGGTTTGCACCCCGACATGCCATAGCATGGCTTGAGTCGCTAGACCAACCTGCGAAAACAAGCGCTCAGAGCCGCAGCCCGGAAAGTAAAATACGGCTTCGGTATCGGCGGTGGTAGTTTGCGGGTTACGGATGATCGGCACGACCTTGTCATCTTCAATATCGAGCAAGGCGCGCGCGGTTTTCTTGGGCAGGTTGCCTGGCATCTTCTTGTTGATGAAGTGAATTACCTGCTCTTTCACCGGCGGCTTGCCATGGGTGGCCGGCGGTGCCTTGGTTTGCTTCTTCGCAAATTTTTTCAGCACATCGTTGGCCAGACGCTGCGCCTTGAAGCCGAAGCCCGTCATCGCGGCGCGCGTGGCATTGATGGTGGCCGGGTCAGTGGCATTCAGGAAGAACATTGCGGCGGCGGTGCCGGGATTAAAGGATTTTTTGTCCATCTTGCGCAGCAGATTGCGCATGTTCATCGACACATCGCCGAAGTCGATATCGACTGGACACGGGGTCACGCACTTATGGCACACCGTGCAGTGGTCGGCCACATCCTCGAATTCCTCCCAATGCTTGATCGACACACCGCGCCGGGTCTGTTCTTCGTACAGGAAAGCTTCGACTAGCAGCGAGGTAGCGAGAATCTTGTTGCGCGGTGAGTAAAGCAAGTTGGCACGCGGCACATGGGTAGCGCATACCGGTTTGCATTTACCGCAACGCAAGCAGTCTTTCACGCTGTTGGCAATCGCGCCGATGTCGCTTTGCTGCATGATCAGCGATTCATGGCCCATCAGGCCGAACGATGGGGTGTACGCATTGCGCAAGTCTGCATGCATGTCCGGCCGATTCAGCAGCTTGCCCTTGTTGAAGCGGCCTTCCGGATCGACGCGTAGCTTGTAGTCGCGGAAATCCTTGATTTCATCTTCAGTCAGAAACTCCAGCTTGGTGATGCCGATGCCGTGTTCGCCGGAAATCACGCCGTTGAGGGAACGCGCCAGCACCATGATGCGGGCAACCGCTGCATGCGCATCCTGCAGCATTTCATAATGGTCGGAGTTGACCGGAATATTGGTATGCACATTGCCGTCGCCCGCATGCATGTGCAAGGCGACGAACACGCGGCCGCGCAACACGCGCTTCTGAATGGCACCGCATTCGTCGAGAATCAGTTTGAACGCACCGCCATTGAAAATCTGCCGCAACTGCGTGCGCACTTCCGATTTCCACGAAATGCGGATGGTACGATCCTGCACCACATGAAATACCGTCGCGTCTGGCTGGCGCGCAAGCCGTTCGTCGAGCCAGCTCAAGGAAATTTGCAGCGCCGCCAGTTCATCACGCGCCTCATTCAATGGCTTGTCGAGATTGGACAACAGGTAAGACCAGCGCGCATGCGTCGCCTCAAGCAATTGCTCCGCCTGCGTCACACGGTCGCCCAGCAATTCTTCGGCCGGAATATCGTTCGCATCCGCATCCTCGCTCTTGCCAAGCGGAAGATGGCCAGCCGCAAAGAATTCGCGCAACCCGGCCACCAGCTGCAGCTTGTTCTTGATCGACAGTTCGATGTTGATGCGCTCAATGCCGTCGGTGTATTCGCCCATGCGGTTCAAGGGAATCACGACGTCTTCGTTGATCTTGAACGCATTGGTATGCTTTGCGATAGCAGCAGTACGTGCACGGTCGAGCCAGAATTTCTTGCGCGTGTCCGGGCTGACGGCGACGAAACCTTCACCGACGCGAGTATTGGCGATGCGGATGACTTCGGAGGCAGCACGTGCAACCGCTTCTTCGTCATCACCGACGATGTCGCCGAACAATGCCATCTTCGGCAGCACGCCACGCTTGGATTTGGTTGCATAACCGACCGCGCGCAAATAGCGTTCGTCGAGGTGCTCCAGACCGGCCAGGATGGCGCCGCCCTTTCTGGTTTCAGCATCGAGAAAATCCTTGATCTCGACGATTGAAGGAATCGCCTCGCGTGCCTGACCGAAAAATTCCAGGCACACGGTGCGCGTGTACTTCGGCATCTTGTGCAGAATCCAACACGCGGAGGTAATCAATCCGTCGCAACCTTCCTTCTGGATGCCGGGCAAGCCAGCAAGGAACTTGTCGGTGACATCCTTGCCAAGCCCTTCCTTGCGGAAACGACGGCCTTCGATTTCCAGGTATTCCGTCTTGAATGGCGCATTGACTTTGCCCTTCTCGCCCGGATGTGTCCATTCCAGCTTGAACTTTGCGACCGACACATCGTGGATCTTGCCGAAATTGTGCTCCAGACGCGTGACTTCCAGCCAGTCACCGTTGGGATCGACCATGCGCCAGCTCGCCAGGTTGTCGAGGGCGGTCCCCCACAACACGGCCTTCTTGCCGCCGGCGTTCATTGCGACATTGCCGCCGATGCACGAGGCTTCGGCCGAAGTCGGGTCGACCGCAAATACGAAACCAGCCTTTTCGGCAGCGTCGGATACACGCTTTGTGACCACACCAGCGCCCGAATAAATGGTCGCGTACGGTTTATCGGCACCCGGCAGCATGCGCATTTCCACGGAACCGAGTTGTTCCAGTTTTTCGGTGTTGATAACAGCGGATAAGGGCGTCAACGGAATAGCGCCACCGGTGTACCCAGTACCGCCTCCGCGTGGAATGATGGTCAGGCCGAGTTCGATACATGCCTTTACCAGCCCGGCCATCTCGTCTTCGGTATCCGGCGTCAGGACGACGAAGGGATATTCAACGCGCCAGTCGGTCGCGTCGGTCACATGCGACACTCGTGCCAGGCCGTCGAACTTGATGTTGTCCTTTGCGGTGTAGCGGCCGAGGATCTTGGTCGCGCGCTTGCGCAAGTCATAAGCCTGACGGAATTCATCGCCAAAATCGGTCACCGCCTTGCGGGCGGCCTTGAGCAGAACTTCCACATTGGCGCTACGGTGCTTGGCATGGACGTCCGCACCGTTACTCAGCTCGGTGGTCAGGCGGCGCTTTTCGACCTCACTCAGGCGGTGGTTCAACGCGTCGATCAGCTCTTGGCGTCGCTTCGGATTATCGAGCAGGTCGTCCTGCAAATAAGGATTACGCCGCACTACCCAGATGTCGCCGAGCACTTCGTACAGCATGCGTGCGGAACGGCCGGTTTGCCGCTCTGCTCGCAACTCGTCGAGAATGCGCCAAGACTCCTCGCCCAACAGACGAATCACGATTTCGCGATCGGAGAAGGAAGTGTAGTTGTAGGGAATTTCGCGCAAGCGGGCTGGTACTGCATCGCCGGGCGTATCGGAAAGCAAAGCGTGGATTTGTGCTGGGGCGTTCATCAAAGTGTTCGGGCTTACCCTTAAAGGCGCATTCTAGCTGATTGCACTGCATCAGTGCTTCAACAGCCTCACACTTACACGACCAAATGATGCAGGTTACGCAACAGGCCACTGACACTTTTGCAACAAAATTTCAAAGCCAGTTGATCAGGCGTTGCCAAAAGCCGTTAGGGACATGGAGCAGCACGGCTGTCATGGTGAGATAACGCAAGAATTTTCCAAGCGCCATGTAAAAGACACATGGCCAAAAAGGCAATTTCAACCAGCCAGCCAAAGCGCACAATGGATCGCCAATAGCTGGCAGCCACGCCAGAAACATGGTCTTGGGACCGAAACGCTGCAACCAGCCGAACCAGCGACTATCACGTTCCTTGGCCAAGGCGCGCTTGGTACCAAAGCCCATCCAGTAGTTGATCATGCCCCCGACTGTATTGCCGACGGTGGCGACGACCATCACCGGCCAGAACAAAGCATCGTTGGCTTTCACCACCGCGAATACAGTCGGCTCCGAGCCGAGCGGCAGCAGCGTCGCAGACAGCAGGCTGATAAGAAAAACAGATATCAATCCAACATCAGGAACAGCAAGAACAGAAAACAGCCAACGAATGAAAGACTCGGTCATCGATTGCAGGGGAAAGGCACGTTTCGGTATGTAGGTTGCATGTAACGAGTCTCTGGCGATGTTGTAAAGCTGGCGGGGGCGTCCATTATAATGACGAGTTCCCCCGCATGCCGCATCGGAGCAGCATGCCGACCAAGACAGGCTTATGACTACCGACTATCTGCAGAAAATCCTGACCGCGCGCGTCTACGACGTCGCAGTGGAATCCCCGCTCGAATTTGCACCCACGCTATCAGAACGCATGGACAATCAGATTTACCTGAAGCGTGAGGACATGCAGAGCGTGTTCAGCTTCAAATTGCGCGGGGCCTACAACAAGATGGCGCATCTAACACCGGCGCAGTTGAAACGCGGCGTCATCTGCGCCTCGGCGGGAAACCACGCGCAGGGCGTTGCTTTGTCGGCATCCAGATTGGGCTGTCGCGCCGTCATCGTGATGCCGACCACTACCCCGCCTGTAAAAATCGACGCAGTCAAGGCGCGTGGCGGCGAAGTCGTCTTATTCGGCGAGTCCTACACCGATGCTTACAACCATGCACTGACGCTGAAAAAAAAACACAAGCTCACCTTCGTGCATCCGTTCGACGATCCGGACGTCATCGCCGGTCAGGGAACCATTGGCATGGAAATTCTGCGTCAGCATCAGGGACCGATTCATGCGATTTTTGCCGCCATCGGCGGCGGCGGCTTGATTTCAGGCGTCGCCGCCTACGTCAAGGCAGTCCGCCCCGACATCAAGATCATCGGTGTGCAGTCGGTCGATTCCGATGCGATGGCGCGCAGCCTGAAAGCCGGACGCCGCATCACACTACCTGATGTCGGCCTGTTCTGCGACGGCACTGCCGTCAAACTCGTCGGCGAAGAAACCTTCCGCCTAGCCAAACAGTATGTGGATGAAGTCATCGTAGTCGACACCGATGAGGTATGCGCTGCGTTGAAGGACGTTTTTCAGGATACTCGCAGCATCCTGGAACCGTCGGGCGCGCTCGCCGTTGCCGGGGCCAAGCAATACATCGAACGCACCAAAGCAGGCAAGAAACCGATTCAGGGCGAAACCCTGGTAACCATCGCCTGTGGCGCCAACATGAATTTCGATCGGCTGCGCTTTGTGGCCGAGCGTGCAGAAGTGGGGGAAGCGCGCGAAGCCGTATTCGCTGTGACGATTCCGGAAGAGCGCGGCAGCTTCAAACGTTTCTGCGAATTGGTCGGCCCGCGTAATGTAACGGAGTTCGTCTATCGCATCAGCGATGAACAGGAGGCGCACGTTTTTGTCGGCCTGCAGATTTCGGACCGCACCGAATCCGGCAAGATCACAAAGCACTTCCAGAAGCATGGCTTCAAAACGCTGGACCTGACCCACGACGAGTTAGCCAAGCTGCATATCCGCCATCTGGTCGGCGGCAAAAGTCCCCTTGCACACGACGAACTGCTGTATCGCTTCGAATTTCCAGAGCGCCCAGGTGCACTGATGCGATTCCTCGATAGCATGGCGCCAAACTGGAATATCAGCCTGTTCCACTACCGCAATCAAGGCGGCGATGTCGGCCGCATCCTGGTCGGATTGCAAGTACCGAAGAAAGAAATGAAAACATTTCGCGCCTTCCTCTCCGGACTGGGATACCGTTACTGGGATGAGAACGACAACCCAGCCTACAAGCTATTCCTGTAGCGCAGGCATACGGCCGATACGGCCGCAGGCGAACCGGCGCTTTCACCTGCTGTCAAAAACACGCCCACGATACAGCGCCGCTCATGCCGACTCTTTTTGAACGCCCCGATCATGGCCACATCAAACCTGCCAGAAGCCTCACCGCTCGGCAAACAAACAGCCTACCAAGCCGAGTACACGCCATCGCTGCTGTTTCCGATTCCTCGCCAACAAAAGCGCGACGAGATCGGCATCGTTGGCACCTTGCCATTTTTTGGGGTCGATATCTGGAACGCCTACGAACTGTCTTGGCTGAACCTGCGCGGCAAACCTCAAGTTGCAATTGCGACGTTTACCGTACCCGCTGATTCGCCCAATATCATTGAATCGAAATCGTTCAAGCTCTATCTGAATTCATTCAATCAAACCAGGATAGCGACACCGGAGGCATTGTCCGACTTGTTGCGTACTGACCTGTCCGCCGGCTTTGGCGCATCGGTACAGGTCAAACTGTTGATGCCGGATGGCTTCCCTGCCTTGCAGATGGGCGAACTAGAAGGGTTACTGCTTGACCGCCTCGATATCGAAGTCAGCGCATATACGCCGAATGCGGCGCTTCTACAGGCCAATCATGAAGAGGCGATAGTAGAAGAAACGCTGGTATCGCACCTGCTAAAGTCCAATTGCCTGGTCACCGGCCAGCCTGATTGGGCCAGTGTGCAGATCCACTATGTCGGCGCACAAATCGATCAGGAGCGTCTGCTCCAGTACTTGATCGGCTTTCGCAATCACAACGAATTTCATGAACAGTGCGTGGAGCGAATTTTCATGGACATTCTGCGGCAATGCCACCCACAGAAATTGTCAGTGTATGCACGCTATACGCGACGCGGCGGCCTCGATATCAATCCATGGCGCAGCAATTTCACTACTGGCCGGCGTCCGGCAAATCTGCGCAACGGGCGACAGTAATTATGTCCAGGAAGACAACATTCCCAGTGGCGCAGAAAAACAATACGCCAAAGAAACTTTAGCGTGATTTAACACTCTATCCTACTAAGCATCTCCCAAAATACGTTGCGAGATAGATATGGCGTTGGCTGAATGCAATGCACGGCGATTGTCTCGCTACAGTGCGCGCACTGAAAGAGACCGCCAACACAAGGGCGCGCCGCCCAGTGACGAAAACATTCCACATTTTGAGGGCTATTTCGGCAACACCCCTTACGGCACCACTGCCGAAATTAGCAATATCAACCTCCTCTGCTCATTGGCCTGCTCACCATCAAGACAGTTTCCCTCTTCCATTTTATGCTTGGCATTGCACATCCCTCAAAGAGGCCTATAATGCCACTCGAGAATTCATTTTGTGCAATGCACCATATTATTCTGTAACATGCCCAATCTCGCAAAAATCCTCGCAGCCGACAATGTCGTTCTTGAGCTCGAAGTCTCCAGTAAGAAACGCGCATTCGAGCAGGCCGGATTAATCTTTGAAAACAACTGCGGCATTGCACGCTCAGTCGTATCGGACAATTTGTTTGCGCGCGAACGCTTAGGTTCCACGGGCTTGGGACATGGGGTTGCCGTGCCGCATGGCCGGATTAAAGGTTTGAAAGCGCCGCTTGCCGCTTTCGTGCGCCTGAAAGATGCGATCCCCTTCGAATCGCCTGACGGTCAACCGGTGAAATTGCTGATCTTCCTGCTGATTCCTGACCATGTGACGCAGCAGCACCTCGAGATCCTGTCCGAAGTGGCCGAGATGTTTTCCGATGAGATGTTCCGCAGTCAACTGGTAACGGACCCGGACCCGGCATCCGTCCATGCTCGCATCCTTGCATGGCAATCCAGCGTGCACGCATAATCCGCCCTATGCCTGTTACCACCCACCTTAGCATCCAGCAACTTTTCGACGACACCCGAGAATCATTGCAACTTGGATGGTTCGCCGGCTTTCCCGGCGGCGAGCGTCGCATCGCGGGGGACGCCACCTCTGCCGCCGATCAGGTCGGACACTTGAACCTGATTCATCCGGGGCGCCTGCAAGTGTTCGGACACCAGGAAATCCAGTACTACAACAAACTTTCTTCCGCTGCGCGCAAACTCCAGACCGAAGAACTGGTGGCCGGCGAGCCCCCTGCATTCATCATTGCCCAGGGATTGGAAACCCCACCGTACATCCTGTCGGTCTGTGACGAAAAGAACATTCCGCTATTTTCGACACCGCTACCAGCCGCCCAGGTAATCGATTATCTGCGCGTGTATCTGTCCAAGGAACTGGCGCAGCGCATTACGATGCACGGCGTATTCATGGACGTACTCGGTGTGGGCGTGCTGATTACCGGCGAGTCCGGTCTCGGCAAGAGCGAACTTGGACTCGAACTGGTTTCCCGCAACCACGGCTTGGTCGCCGATGATGCTGTCGAGTTCGCGCGCATCGCGCCCAACATGATCGAAGGCCGCTGCCCCGCATTGCTGCAAAATTTGCTGGAAGTGCGCGGCCTAGGGCTGCTGGATATCAAAACCATCTTTGGCGAAACTGCGGTGCGCCGCAAAATGCGGCTTAATCTTATCGTGCATCTGGTACGCCGCAAGACGCTCGAAGAGAATTACGAGCGTCTGCCGTTACACTCGCAGACCGACGAAGTGCTCGGTCTGGCGATCCGCAAGGTCGTCATCCCTGTCGAAGCGGGCCGTAACCTTGCGGTATTGCTGGAAGCCGCTGTACGCAACACCATCCTGCAATTGCGCGGCATCGATACGCTCAAAGAGTTCATGGAGCGTCAGCAAAAGGCAATGGGCAACGACTAACGACTGCCCGGCACCTTGCTGCGCTTGCGGTATCATTATCGTCTATGCGCATTATCCTCATTACAGGCATTTCCGGATCGGGAAAATCGGTCGGGTTGAATGCACTCGAAGACGCCGGCTACTTTTGCGTCGACAATTTGCCTCCCACGCTATTGCGTCAACTGGTTGCTACGCGCCTTGATGAAGGTGCAGATACGCTGGCTGTCGCCATGGACGCACGCAGCGCGGATTCATTGACGGGATTGCCCGCCGATATCCAAGTGCTCAAGGAAGAAGGGCACGACGTCAAAGTGCTTTTCCTCACCGCCAAGACTGAATCGTTAATCGCCCGCTTTTCAGAGACCCGGCGCAGTCATCCGCTATCGCATCGGGTACGCGCCGATCAGGGTGCCGATCAGCCCACGCTGACCGAATGCATCCTGCGCGAACGCGAAATGCTGTCCGCCATCGAAGGCATCGGCCATGTGATCGACACCTCAGGTCTTTCGGCCAACAAGCTACGCGGCTGGATCAAGGACTTGGTTGAAACCGAACGCACACCATTGACCTTGCTATTCGAATCCTTCGCGTTTAAATTCGGCGTACCGCTCGATGCCGACCTGGTGTTCGACGTCAGAGTGCTGCCCAATCCCTATTACGATACAACCCTACGTCCATTTACGGGACGTGATGCTCCCGTTGTCGCCTTTCTCGATGCCCAAGCTCATGCCGTTGAGTTGCTCGCCGACATACGCACTTTCGTTGAAAAATGGCTGCCTTCGTTCAAGCACGACAACCGCAGCTACCTCACGGTGGCCATTGGTTGCACGGGCGGACAACATCGTTCGGTGTATATGGTCGAACAGCTGGCGAAGCATTTCCGTGCCAATGAGCGTGTGTTGTTGCGACATCGTGAATTGACCTGATAACCATCTCCCAGCATGCCCCACAACGACACATGGCTTCCACTGTTTCCGCTGAAGACAGTCCTGTTCCCGGACGGAGTATTGCCTCTCAAAGTTTTTGAAACCCGTTATATCGACATGGTTCGTGAGTGCTTGCGGCACGACAAACCATTCGGCGTGGTCCTGATCAAATCAGGACAGGAAGTCGGCATCGCCGCCGAGCCAGAGAGTGTTGGTTGCCTGGCGCATATAGTGAACTGCGACATGCAGGCTCTTGGCGTCATGATGCTGCGTGCGCAAGGCGGTGAGCGTTTCCGTATTCTTGAAACGCACGTACTCAACGATCAGCGACTGGAGGCGCGCGTCGAGGTGATTGCGGCAGACGCTCCGGCCCCACTCAACGACATGCTTGTCACCTGTGCCAAGATACTCAAGATCGTCATGGACGACATTGCCGCCACAGCGCAGGCGGAACAAGGGACTGGCCACATCCATCCTTTTTCGCAGCCGCCTCAGTTGCACAATGTGAGTTGGGTGGCCAACCGCTGGTGCGAGATTTTGCCAATACCGTTGAAAGCCCGCCAAAAGCTATTGGAACTCAGCGATGCGCAAAGTCGCCTTTCGATTATTCATCAGTATCTGCAACAACATAAAATCGTTTCGGCTTAAACGATTTTATCGTTGGCACTCATAGCATTTTGTTGATTAAAAATTAATAAAATCCAGATTTTTTTCGTCCTTGAATGTGCCATTTTCGACTTGGCACGCCTTCTTTCTTAACCGACTTCCTTTTTCTACGGCTGGTTTGTCGTCGCGCAAAATCATCCGTGGCCATTCATAGGATAAATGCGGAGTCGCCTCACCTGTTGCAACCCATTCCCCAACCGCTGTCGTACCGGGCCATCTGGCACTATTTTGAGCGCTAACCCTATGTTATTGGATGACGCACGCGAGACCTTGCGGTCAGACTCCATCAATCGCCGCAAGAGTTTGCAAACCGTGCGCATGCCGCAAGTTTCACCGATCAGCCTCATTTCGCTGTTATACGCGTTGAGCATGTATATTTTTTACCGGCAAGGGTTCATCAGCGGCATAACCTTCATCAGCGTCGCTGCGGTGATATTGGCTTTCGTCATCCTTTTCTATGGAGTATTCAAGCTCGGCTTCAATATGCGCTTTTACGAACCCAGTCTGACGCTGCCGCAACTCGTAACATCACTCGCCATCATGCTGGGAGTCGCCTACCTCGAGCGCGCAACACAAATTGCCCTGGTGCCGTTTATCCTGATCGCATTCTCCTTCGGCATTTTTCGCTTGTCGACCACGTGGCTCATTGTGCTGTCGATGGGCTGCTTGAGCACGTATCTCGCCATTGTCTTGATGCGTGGTCATGAAGAGGGGTATGCCTATAGTTTTCGCACCGACTTGGTCCAATGGTGTGTGTTCGCGTTAACCTTACCCAGCATGATCTTAGTCGGGAAACAAATCCAAAATCTCCGGCAATTGCTCAAAGCCACTCGTTATCAATTGGAACACTACGAAGAAAAATCGGTCCGTGACGAATTGACCGGTCTCTACAATCGCCGCCAACTGCAGACAGAATTAGAGCAAGCCAAGATGCAGGCCGACACGCGTGCGGTGCCATTCTCAATTTGCCTAATCGATATTGATCGGTTCAAGGAAATCAACGACAACAATGGCCATCTAACCGGCGATACGATCTTGAAGGAATTCGCCCGCATAGCCCGCGACAGCATTCGCGATACCGACATTCTCGGCCGCTACGGAGGAGACGAATTTCTGCAAATCCTGCCGGATACCGATGTGCGGGGTGCGGTAGTGCATGCAGAACGCTTGCGTGTGTATGCGCACTTCCTCGATTTCCAAAAGCTGCTGGAGCAAAAGCATATTTCGCTTTCGATCGGCGTCGCCGAATACCGCAACGGAGAAAAGATTACTGACTTAATTTCTCGCGCCGATACCGCCCTGTACCAAGCCAAACAGCTGGGGCGTAACCGCGTTGAATGGGTCGAAGGTAATTAATTCGACAACAAGTCCGGCGCACTAAAAACGGCCAATAGTAGCTTCTTGATCGGCGCGGGGAGTGGCGCTTCGTTCAGCCGGTCAGTGGCATACCATACGTGTCTACCCTCACCAGCAAAATCGACACGATGTTTGATCCGCATCCGGTAGGGGGACACATGCAGTTTGAAATGGGTAAAGATATGAGAGAACGGTTGTAACCGTTCACAAGATACCGGTACGCCAAACGGTGCGACAACCTGAGCAAATACTTCTTCAAGAGCCCCCCCCTGATTACCGAAAGCCATTCGATCGAATTCGGGCAGAGACAACAAGCCCCCCCAAATACCACTGTCCGGTCGTTGCTCGAGCAATATATGCTTATCGTCTGACACAACGAGCATTATCGTGCTCCTTTCCGGAATGGCCTTTTTCGGCTTACGCACCGGCAATTCATGTACACGCTTAGCTGCCAGCGCAACGCAACGTCGTGATAGCGGACAGCTCGCGCAGCCTGGGCTACTGCGTGTACACAGCGTCGCCCCTAGGTCCATCAATCCTTGTGTATAGGACGCGATGCCCGTTTCAGGCAGTAAGGCGATTGCCCTCTTCCATAGAGCGTCCTCAACAAGCTTGACTCCAGGAAAGCCATCTATGCCGAAAACACGACAAAATACACGTTTGACATTGCCATCAAGAATGGCTGCCCGTTTTCCATACGCAAATGCCGCAATCGCCGCTGCGGTTGAGCGGCCGATGCCCGGCAACTCGGACAACAGCGCAGGATCATCAGGAAAGACACCGCCGTGGGCGGCAACAACGCGTTGCGCGCAGCGGTGCAAATTGCGAGCACGCGAGTAATAGCCGAGTCCGCTCCAGTGCGCCATTACTTCTTCCGATTCCGCCGCTGCCAATGAAACGACGTTGGGAAAACGAGCAAGGAAGCGCTGATAATATGGAATCACTGCGGCTACCTGCGTCTGCTGCAACATAATTTCGGATACCCAAATACGATAGGCATCGCGCGTATTTTGCCAAGGCAGCGCATGCCGCCCATATTGAGCTTGCCATTGAATGATGGCCTCTGAAAAACCAGGATCGGTATCGTCCTGCTCGTTAACAGCCGGACTGGCCAATGCTTCCGCTACTCGCTTCATGAATTCTTATGCCGCCTTGAGTGCGGCAAGTTCGGCGGAAATGGCATTTTTTAGTTCGAATTCCAGCATTGCGAGTCTATTCTTCTGTTCGTTGGATTCAGCCTGGATTTTTTCCAATGCTGCCACTTTCTCTTCCAGGCTTTCTGTCGCCATATGGATGCGTTCGATTGATTGTCTGCGTTTTTTCAACTGCGCCTTGTGCTCCCATATCTGCGCTTCAAGCGGTGCCATAACCACTTTCAGCCAAGCTTCCACGTCGCGGTTCGCCTGCAGGAAACTCTGTTTTACCCGCGAAGCGATAGAATCGAAAAATTTCTCCATAAGCGCCATCTGCGGCGTGGTCATGATTGCGGCAGCGCCGAACTGCTTGTGATAAACCGCCTCAATCATGTCGAGTTCCTTGCGATATTTATCTAGCGAAAAAGGCATCGGGGCAGAAAGCACCAAACCATGCTCGGCAGAAAATTTGCGGTACATCACTGCCATCATTTCGGAAATTTCATCAGTTTTTCGGCCTGACAATGCGAGATTATTCTGCACTTGCACGAAGAAATCCTTTACAGCCGTACGCAGTCCCACTGAGAACCTGCTCTTTTCCATTGCATCCTGCGCCTTACGGATTTCTCCCTTGAGAATATTCATGCCGAGACTGGTAAATACCTCGGTAGACAATCGAGTAAATACCGCCCGCGTACCTTGCAGTTTCAATAAGCTCTCGTCGAATTCTTTTTTCTCGAGGTCGACACGCTTCATCATGTGTTCGACGATCGTATGGTTCTTGCCGCGTAAGCTTTTGAGTTCTACTAGTTGCTCAACAACATTGCGCGAACGTGTAGCCAGCAAGGCCTGCTTTGATGCAGTGAGTTCAGCGAGCTCGGAAACGAGTTGCCCACGTACGATTTCCTGCTTGCTTGGAATAAGTTCGTCGGACAATGCCGTTTCCAACTGCGGCAGACGGCTTTTCACTAATAGTGCAGCATCGCGATTGACCTTACCCACCAATCCCTTTTGGGCAGAAATTGGAAACACCTGCTGCGTTGTCAGGCTCAACGTCTGTGCCACGTCTGCCACTTGCCGATCGATCTGCTGCTGGATTTCATTTTCGGTACGCAGTTCATCCCACATACTGTCGATCTTGTTCAAGATGACCATACGCGCAGAACCGGCGCCAATATGATTACGCCACACATCGATGTCACTCTTGGTCACACCAGTGTCGGCTGCGAGGATGAAGAGGACTGCATGTGCATTTGGAATCAGATTGAGCGTCAACTCCGGCTCTGTACCGATTGCGTTCAGTCCTGGCGTATCGATAATAACCAATCCCTGTTTGAGCAAGGGATGCGGAAAATTAATGATCGCATGGCGCCACTGCGAAATTTCAACCAGACCATCCTGGCCCAACGCCAAGACAGCATCCGGGTCATCCTCATGATATAGACCATAACGCTTCGCCTCTTTCACTGACACCCGCTTGGTCAGGCTGACCTGTTTGAACGCTTCCAGCATCCCATCGCCGGAAGAAATATCGAGCGGCAACACAGTCCAAACATGGCTGTGCTCCTTAAAGTCACTGGTTGACAATGCCTCAGCACGGGTTTCGATAGGCAATAAGCGGATCGACGGCGGCATGGTTTCGTCGTACAACAACTCGGTCGGACACATCGTAGTGCGACCGGCCGATGACGGCAGAATGCGCTGACCATAATCGGCAAAAAAAATGGCGTTGATCAGCTCAGATTTTCCGCGGGAGAATTCTGCGACAAAAGCAATAGACAGTTTGTCGTCCGCAAGCCGCGCTTGTATACGCGCAAAGCGCTGATCGCTTGCCATATCGGCAAGGTTGGAAGCATTGATGCATGCTTGATAGCGTTCCAGTGTAGAAACGACGCTGCTACGCCAGTCGCTGTATTCCTGGAATTTTTGTACCAGATTGCTCACGTTATCCTCTACTGTTCGGCATCAGAGACATGAAGGTTTACATTTCTTGCTATTGATCAAACATGCCGGCATGTGTTTTTGTACGATGCCTCATAGCAATTCGCGTTCAGGCGCGAGCAACATTGGAAGGTGCCGTTCCCTATTGGGAACACCTTACACTAGCATCCGTTCCTATTTTTGACAATTTGGGCAATAAAATGTCGAACGTTGTCCTTGCTTGATCTGATGCACTGTCGTACCACATAGGTAGCATGCCTGTCCCGCCCGGTCATAAACAAAATAATTTTGCTGAAAGTATCCAGGCTGACCGTTTGCCGCCATAAAATCACGCAGAGTGCTACCGCCCTGCTCGATTGCAGCCGCTAGCGTTTCACGAATTGCCCACGCCAGCTTTTCATAACGCGCCATACCGATACGGTGCGCAGCGGTTTTCGGATTAATTCCTGCCTTGAACAGGCTTTCCGATGCGTAAATATTGCCGACACCAACCACGACATCTCCCGCAAGCAACACCTGCTTGATGGGCGCGCTGCGGCGACGTGTCTGCCGATATAGCAGTTGGGCGTCGAACCCCTCTTCCAGCGGCTCGATCCCTAACCCTCTAAGCAGGATATGTTCGTCGATCGCCCCTTCATCACACCCATGCCACAGAACCGCACCGAAACGACGCGGGTCGGTCATGCGTAACAACTGGTCGCCGACGGTCAGTTCGAAATGATCGTGCTTCTGTGGCGGCACATCCAACGGCAAAATGCGCAAATGGCCCGACATTCCCAAATGGACAATCAAGGTGCCATGATCGAACCGGATCAATAAGTATTTGCCGCGTCGTCCGGTAGCACGAATCACACACCCACAAAGACGTTCTTGTAAATCAGTCGGAAAAGGCCAGCGCAATCCACTATGCCGCAAGGTAACAGCGGTAACTACGCGCCCCTCAAGATGAGGCGCAACGCCTCGTCGGGTGACTTCGACTTCGGGTAATTCTGGCATGGCAAGGCAATTCTTGTAGGAAGATAAGTTTAAAGCAGAGCAAACGTGCTATGTATACATCTCACGCCCGCGCATGGCAACGCGGTTGGGCGTAGAATTGAACCCGCTCGATTAGCTGGGAACGTCCCGTGAAAAACACTTTTCTCATTGTAACTCTCTCGGTCATATTGTCGGCGTGTGCGACCGCCCCCCATCCGCTTGATACGAATGCGGTCGCAGCATCAAGTACGCCACAAGAAAACATGGCAAAAAAACAAACGGCCATGTCCAATACCGCCAGCATGGTGGACGAACGGAGGTCCGAAGATGAACTTCCCACCATCGACCTGACAGAAGATCTATTGTTTAAGCTACTGAGTTCCGAAATCGCTTACCAGCGTGGGGATTGGCAAACCGCATACGTGACAACGTTGGCAATTGCGCAGCAAACCCGCGATCCGCGTGTCGCCCGACGCGCCGCCGAAATGGCCTTGGGTGCAAAACAAGCTGATGCCGCCTTGAGTGCCGTTCGCTTATGGCGCTCGCTAGCACCGGATTCCGATGAAGCAACGCAGTACCACCTCAGCTTTATTATCTTGAGCGACAACTTGGCGGATGCAAAACCTATTCTCGAGCAACGCATGCGAGAAGCACGTCCCCAAACTCAAGGCCTGCTGGCCTTTCAAATGCAGCGACTGCTGACACGAGCCAAGAATAAACAGGAAGCATTCTTGCTTTTGGAGCAAGTGCTTGCAGTTTATCCTGAGTTGCCGGAAGCACACCTAGCCCTTGCACAAGCTGCATACGCCAGTGGCGACATGCAACGGGCGCGCCAAGAAGCGCAATTAGCGCTGAAAATCAAGCCTGATTCCGAATTAGCGATTCTCGCGCTAATACAGGTAACACAAGACAAGGAGGAAGCCGCCAAGCTGCTGACGGATTTTGTGAACAGCCACCCCAAGGCAATTGACGTTCGCATGGCGTATGCGCGCATGCTGATTGAAAACAAAGAATATACAAAGGCACGCAACGAATTCGAAGCGCTCCTCAAATTGCAACCAGAAGACCTGACAACGCTTTACGCACTTGGTGTACTGTGCATCCAAACCAATGACTTCAAGACGGCCGAAAAATACTTGACGGCCTATCTTGACATCCTCGCCGCCAAGCCGGACGAAGAGCGCGACCCTGCGCAGGCCTTGCTGCTGCTCGCCCAGATTGCCGAAGAACGCCAAGATACAGACGCCGTGCTCAAATGGCTCGGTCAAATCGAACCGGGTGCAACATATCTGAATGCACAGATCAAGCGCGCACAAGTCATTGCAAAACGCGGTGACGTAACAGGAGCCCGTAAATTACTTGGCGAAATTGACGTCAGCGATGAGCGCGAACAGGCTCAGATTATCATTGCAGAAGGCCATATTTTACGCAACGCAAATCGCTTGCAAGAGGCCATGAATGTGCTTGGTGCTGGCATTAAGCGTTTTCCGAACAATACCGACCTGCTGTACGACTATGCGATGGCGGCGGAAAAAATCGGACAGTGGACAGTGATGGAGAACGCGCTGCGCAACATGATGAAACTCGCGCCAAATAACCAGCACGCTTACAACGCTCTAGGTTATTCACTGGCGGAACGCAACATACGCCTAGACGAAGCATATACCCTGATCGAAAAAGCGTTGCAACTCGCGCCGGAAGACCCTTTCATCATGGACAGCATGGGCTGGGTGCAATTCCGACTTGGACGACTGAAAGAGGCCGAAGCGATGCTTCGTCGGGCGTATGGATTACGCTCTGATGTCGAAATCGCAGCCCACCTTGGAGAGGTTCTGTGGGCAAAAGGGCAAAAGGAAGACGCGCAAAAACTGTGGCGGGATGCACAAATAAAAGATCCCCAAAACGACACGCTCAAGAGCACGTTGGCGCGACTGAACGTTAGTTTATGAAGGCTCTACTCCCACAACGCGGGGCGTTTGCCTTGGCATTACTGTTGACGGGGTGCGCCAGTCTTGCCCCTCCTGCCACCGTGGAACAGAAAATCGCCGCAGAGGCAGTGCAACGCGTTTACTGGGAGGAAATCACTCTCGCCGGCCGGCTTTCGATACGTTATCGAGGGCCACGCCAAGACGAAGCCATGCATGGCAGTTTCGTCTGGCGGCAAACCCCACTGCACACTACGGTAACCCTACTTTCCCCCCTCGGTCAAACCATCGCGCTTATTGAGGTGCGACCTGACGGTGCCACGCTAATACAGAACGGACAGTCCACGCGTGCTGCTGCCGGCGTAGATGCCCTCACTGCAGACACCTTGGGATGGCCACTGCCTGTGGCAGGTTTACGCCGCTGGCTACAGGGTTTTGGCGTAGATGGCCACGGCAAACATTTCATCGCCACACCGCAAGATGCAACGATCACGACACACGACGGTTGGCAGATTCATTATGCAACCTGGGAAAACCAGGCAAGTCTATCGACAACGCACCGCCCGAAACGCATCGACCTCGCCCGCCTGACGGAACAAGCAGGCAACGTATCACTTCGCATTGTGATCGATACATGGCAAACACATTAACGAATTGCCTTGCACCAGCCAAGTTGAATCTGTTTTTGCACATTACGGGCCGGCGTCCAGACGGTTACCACTTGCTGCAAACTGTCTTCCAATTGGTCGATTATGGCGATTTACTGCATTTTCAGGTGCGTGACGACGGTCTCATTCACCGCACAACTGTGCTGAACGGGGTTCCAGAGGCATCTGACTTGGTTGTGCGCGCAGCACATCTACTCCAGGCGACTACGGGAAACAAAAGCCTTGGCGCCAACATTGCCGTCGACAAACGATTGCCAATGGGGGGCGGCCTCGGTGGTGGCTCTTCTAATGCCGCCACCACGCTGATCGCATTGAATCACTTGTGGCAGACCGGTTTGAAGCGAGCAGAGCTAATGACGCTAGCTTTGCAGTTGGGGGCAGATGTTCCTTTTTTTCTGTTCGGGGAAAACGCCTTTGCCGAAGGCATCGGTGAAGCGCTGGTATCGGTTGCGACACCTGATTGCTGGTATGTTGTGATCGAACCCGGCGTTTCCGTTCCAACTGTAGCGATATTTTCTAATCCAGAATTGACAAGAGATTCAAAACCCGTCACAATGACGGACTTTTCCAATGCACCTAATTGCTTCGGAAGAAACGACCTGCAAGTTATAGCAGAAAACATGTTTCCACCAATTGCCAAGGCAATTAAGTGGCTTTGTAAATATGGCAAAGCGAGAATGACAGGATCCGGCGCTTGTGTTTTTTGCGCGTTTTCACAAGAGCATGAAGCAGAGAAAGTGCTGCGCGCAGCACAAAAAACTGGATCGGCGAGTTGGAAAGTTTGGAAAACAAAAGCGATCGAGCGGCATCCGCTCTCGCATTTGCTAGGGTCGTAATTCAAGAATTCGCTTGACGTTGCAATATGGAGCAACAACAAGCACTCGGTTGTGTAGGGGAGTCGCCAAGTTGGTTAAGGCACCGGATTTTGATTCCGGCATTCGAAGGTTCGAATCCTTCTTCCCCTGCCATTAAAATAAGAAAAATCAATAAGCCGCCAATGCAAGACGATAGTCGAGCCTTGGCGGCTTTCAAACTTCTAACCCCAATTGTATTTAGGTGTTCCATGGCGCTTGAAAACCTGATGGTCTTTACCGGCAACGCAAATCCGGAGTTGGCCGCCGGGGTCGCAAAGCAACTTGGGATTCCTCTCGGCAAAGCTGTTGTATCGAAGTTTTCCGATGGCGAAGTCATGGTGGAAATCAATGAAAACGTGCGTGGCAAGGACGTGTTCGTTTTGCAATCCACTTGTGCCCCGACTAACGACAGCCTGATGGAAATCATGTTGATGGTCGACGCACTGAAACGTGCATCGGCTGGTCGCATTACTGCAGCAATACCCTATTTCGGTTATGCACGTCAGGATCGTCGTCCACGTTCCGCACGCGTAGCAATTTCCGCTAAGGTGGTTGCCAATATGCTGCAACAAGCAGGTGTCGAGCGCGTCTTGATTATGGATCTGCATGCGGACCAAATTCAGGGCTTCTTCGATATCCCGGTAGACAACATCTATGCATCGCCGATCCTTCTTACCGATCTAATCAAAAAAAATTACGACGACCTGTTGGTCGTGTCGCCTGACGTGGGCGGTGTGGTCCGCGCTCGTGCGTTAGCAAAACGCCTGAATTGCGATCTCGCGATTATCGACAAGCGCCGCCCAAAAGCCAACGTATCCGAAGTAATGCACATCATCGGCGAGGTCGAAGGCCGCAACTGCGTGATTATGGATGACATGGTCGATACTGCCGGTACGCTTACCAAAGCCGCTGAGGTGCTGAAAGAGCGCGGAGCGAAAAAAGTTGTTGCTTACTGTACGCATCCTGTGCTATCCGGGCCGGCAATTGATCGTATCGCCACATCGCCGCTGGATGAACTGGTGGTCACCGATACTATTCCACTGACCGCCACAGCCAAGGCCTGTCCGAAAATTCGTCAATTGACTGCAGCTGAATTGCTAGCAGAAACCTTCAAGCGCATCACCAAGGGCGACTCGGTTAGTTCGTTGTTCGTCGATTAAATTTTCCTCCTCCCTTTTCAAGGGAAGAGTTTTAAGTCCCCTGGTCGCGGGGGATGCAACGCAAGGCAGCATGTCTTGCAATCAATGGAGCCTTAAAATGAAAGTAATCGCATTCCCACGCAAAGAACAGGGGTCCGGAGCGAGCCGCCGCCTGCGCAATGCGGGTCAGACACCTGGCATCATTTACGGTGGTACCGCTACACCGGTCGCGATCACGCTGGACCACAATGCATTGTTCCACGCCCTAAAGAAAGAAGCATTCCATTCGTCGATTCTCGACATGGAAATCGAAGGCAAAGTAGAGAAGGTTCTGCTGCGCGACTTCCAGATGCACGCTTATAAGCAAATCGTGCTGCACGCCGACTTTCAGCGCGTCGATGCAAAACAGAAGATTCACGTCAAGGTGCCTTTGCACTTCATCAATGCTGATGTCTCCCCGGCCGTGAAGCTTGGCGGCGCAATCATCAGCCATGTGATGAATGAACTGGATGTTAGCTGCCTCCCGTCCGATCTGCCTGAATTCGTTGAAGTGGACCTCTCGACCATAGAAGCAGGTGCTTCGGTCCATCTATCCGATATCAAGCTGCCCAAGGGCGTTACTCCGGCGCTGCATGGCCAAGATAATCCTACTATCGCCATCGCCAGCGTTCCAGCCGGCCAGGTTTCAGCAAGTGATGCCGCTGCGAGCGAAGAAAGTGAAAAGAAGTAATCAGTACGACATAGGCAGCAATGTCTTGAAAAACCCGCCATTTGGCGGGTTTTTTTTCGCCCCCGTCCGTACTGATCCGAGACAGCGTAAAACGATACTGGAATTGGACGGCAAGCACGGACTTCCCTGATAATCACTTTTTCACTTTAAATCCCGTGCGGATTTGCTCGCCATCTGCACGAACACTGCAAATTCATGCCCATTCGCCTTATCGTCGGCCTCGGTAATCCAGGACCTGCATACGAGCAAACACGCCACAACGCAGGCTTCTGGCTAGTCGACAGTCTTGCCGCAGGTAGACTGGCACGTGAATCCCGTTACAACGCGTTAGCAGCGAAGACGACAATCGTCGGCCAAGAAGTATGGTTGCTCGAACCGCAAACTT
Source organism: Noviherbaspirillum sp. (assembly GCA_035539595.1). Taxonomy (GTDB): domain Bacteria; phylum Pseudomonadota; class Gammaproteobacteria; order Burkholderiales; family Burkholderiaceae_D; genus Noviherbaspirillum. The sequence goes on along the minus strand of DATLIB010000173.1, from coordinate 37,631 downwards.
ACATGAATCGATCCGGTCAAGCGGTGGGCGCACTTGCACGTTTTTACAAAATCCTGCCAGCAGACATTCTGGTGGTACACGACGAACTCGACCTGCCGCCAGGTTCAGCGAAAATAAAGAAAGGCGGATCATCCGGCGGACACAATGGACTGAAAGACATTACCGCAGCGCTCGGCACACAAGACTACTGGCGCCTGCGCATCGGCATCGGACACCCGCGTACATTCAACCTGCAACAAGCCGTTGCCGACTATGTACTGCACCGTCCGAGCAAGGGAGACCAAGTCTTGATCGACGAGGCGATTTCAAAAAGCAGCGATGTGATTCCGTTGTTATGCGAGGGAAAATTCGAAGCAGCGATGATGCGTCTTCATTCGACGGCCAAATGAGAATTATCGGCGGCGGTGTAAGTCCGTCAGATGTCAGGTTGAGAACCCATTCCCCTAGCCCTCCCCTGATTTCAACGACGAATACCAACCCTAGGCAATGCACTCCCTGATAATCCAGGCTGGGCCGAACGCGCTGGCACATCTGCGTGAGCATGGCTTGCGCGCGCAGGATATCGCAATAGTTCCGGCAGCCGCCGGCGGTCCGGAAGGACTGATTTTCCAACACTTGGATCAATGGCTGTTCGGGAATTGGCTACCGTCGGCTCCGCGCGAGCGGACACTGATTGGGGCCTCAATCGGTGCATGGCGCATGGCGGCCGCATGTCATGCTGATCCTGTCGCTGCTTTTCAGCGCTTGAGTGACCTATATTGCGAGCAATCCTATCCGCATCGGCCATCGGCGCGTTTCGTTTCGCAGTCTTGCAAAAACCTCCTTGAGAACCTGATTGGCGGGCACGAGACCGAAATCCTCGGTCATCCCCACTTCCGCTTGCAAGTGTTGGCAACGCGTGGTCGTGGCTTGCTGAAGGCACCTCGGACGGATACGTCAGTCAGTATCGGCTTTGGCATTGCCGCATTCGGCAACCTGCTATCTCGATCACAATTGGCAAACCACCTTGCCCGGGTAGTGTTTTACGATCAGCGTGATCCCGCTTTCTGGCTAAAAGCAAAATTCGATGCCTTCAACACAGGATTCGCCCCGCTATCGCCGCACAATATCGCCAGTGCTCTGCTCGCCTCCGGCACCGTGCCGTTAACGATGGAGCCAGTGCGTCATATTCCGCAGGCCCCCCTCGGTACCTATTGGGATGGGGGCCTGATTGACTATCACTTGGCTCTCCCCTATTCCCGCGCGGCCGGCAATCCGGAAGGCGGCCTTGTGCTTTACCCCCACTTCGCCGGCCAGATCATCCCGGGCTGGCTCGACAAGCCATTACCATGGAGGCGTGCCCACTTCGGTCGCAACCATGACTGGCTTAATAACGTGATCATGGTTTCACCATCTCCTGCATTTTTGCAGACACTGTCGCGCGGCAAACTGCCGGATCGCAAGGATTTTCACTACTATGGCACCAACGATGCGTATCGCGTTCTCAACTGGAAACTGGCCATCGCCGAAGGAGAACGTCTGCGCGACACCTTGGCCCAGTTTGTCGAAAAGCCCAACCTGGAGCAGGTGCGAGCGATCTGACTCTTCTGCTACGGTAAAATAGCGCGTTAATTCATCTCCTTCGCGAAGTACACACCATGAGTCTCCAATGCGGCATCGTCGGCCTGCCTAATGTCGGCAAATCCACTCTTTTTAACGCGCTGACCAAAGCAGGCATCGCTGCAGAAAACTATCCCTTTTGCACCATCGAACCAAACGTGGGTGTCGTCGAAGTCCCCGACCCACGTCTGAATGTGCTGGCAGAAATCATCCAGCCCGAGCGCGTTGTGCCGGCAGTCGTGGAGTTCGTCGATATCGCCGGACTGGTGGCAGGTGCCTCCAAAGGTGAAGGCCTCGGCAACCAATTTCTTGCGCACATCCGCGAAACCGATGCAATTGTTAACGTCGTGCGCTGCTTCGAGGACCCGAACGTGATACACGTTGCTGGCAAGGTTAGTCCGCTTGACGACATCGCGGTAATCCAAACCGAACTTGCATTGGCCGACATGGGTACCGTCGATAAGGCAATCCATCGTGAAAACAAGAAAGCCAGATCCGGCGATAAGGACGCGGCCAAGCTGGTCGCACTGCTGGAACGCATCCTGCCGCAATTGAACGATGCCAAACCGGTGCGTGCAATGGGCTTGGATGCGGAAGAAATGGCGTTGATCAAGCCGTTATGCCTGATCACGGCAAAGCCGGCAATGTACGTTGCCAACGTGTCGGATACTGGCTTCACCAACAATCCGCTGCTGGATCAACTAACCGCCTACGCCAAGGAACAAAATGCGCCGATCGTCGCTATCTGCGCCGCCATTGAAGCGGAGATCGCCGACCTCGACGACGAGGACAAGGGGGCATTCCTGGCCGACATGGGCATGGAAGAGCCTGGTCTGGACCGTTTGATCCGCGCTGCATTCAAACTGCTCGGCCTGCAAACTTACTTCACTGCCGGCGTCAAGGAAGTGCGTGCCTGGACCATACATGTCGGCAATACGGCTCCCCAGGCAGCAGGAGTAATCCATACCGATTTCGAACGCGGATTCATTCGGGCGCAAACCATTTCTTACGACGACTTCATCGCCTGCAAGGGTGAACAGGGCGCGAAAGAGGCAGGCAAGATGCGCGCTGAGGGCAAGGAATATGTCGTCAAGGACGGTGATGTGTTGAACTTCCTGTTCAACGTTTAGCCCGAAGGCATCGTTTCACGGCGTTTCATAAAACATCAGCACGACGCCCTAATCACCCGTGAGTTGGCCACCAAGCTTAAACGCCCCACGCGCGATGCCCCGCCCTCCTGGCTCAAGCGCCTGGTGGATGGGCAACTGGTGCAAAGTGCCGGACGCACTCAGGCCACGCGCTACTTTGTTGATCCGGGCCTGCTGTGCAGTCTCAACTTCACCGGTGAAACCACCCTGAAGCGCATTGAACCGCATCGCTTGGCCGCGCTGGTACTCGAAGACCAGCGCTACCCCAAGCCTGCGATCAGCGACATCCACCAACGGGTCGGCGGCGAGATTCAGCCTAAGCAAGTCAAATGTGCGCTGGAAGAGTTGATCGAGCGCGGCGCCGTTCGATTGAAGGCAACAATCGTTGGCGGCGGTACTGGGCGGTGTCATGAGTCGGCTATCGGACAGCCGGCGGCAATGGCGGCGTGGAAGCGGTGTACGCAGATGAAAACGTCTGGCTCACCCAAAAGATGATGGGGCTGCTCTATGACGTTGAAACGCACACCATCAACTACCATCTGAAAAAGGTGTTTACCGACAGCGCGCTGGAAGAAGACGCAGCTATTCGAAATTTTCGAATAACTGCCGCCGACGGCAAAAGCTACAACACCAAGCACTACAACCTCGCCGCGGTCATCGCCGTCGGCTACAAGGTCAACTCCGAACGGGCCGTGCAGTTCCGCAAATGGGCGAACACCATCATTGAGTCGTTCACCATCAAGGGCTACGCGATGGATGACGAGCGCCTGAAGAACGACGGCTCTGTGCTCACAAAGCAGTATTTTGAAGAACAGTTGCAGCGCATTCGGGAAATCCGCCTCTCCGAACGCAAGTTCTACCAGAAAATCACCGACATTTACGCCACGTCGATTGATTACGATGTCACGGCGCAGGCCACCAAGCGTTTTTTTGCCACCGTACAGAACAAGCTGCATTGGGCGATTCATGGCCAGACAGCGGCAGAAGTCATCTACCACCGCGCCGATGCCGAAAAAGACAATATGGGGCTGACTTCCTGGAAGGATGCGCCCAGCGGAAAGATTCAGAAATTCGCTGTGGTGGTCGCCAAAACTATCTGACCTAAAACGAGATGGCGCAATTGCAGCGGCTGGTTTCGGCTTATCTGGATCTGGCAGAGGACATGGTGTTGCGGCAGATCCCGATGACGATGCAGGATTGGGAGACCCGCCTAAATCGATTCATCGAAGCGACAGACCGAAAAGTTTTGCAGGACGCAGGCCAAGTCACGGCAGAAATCGCCAAGGCGCATGCGGAAAGCGAGTTCGAGAAGTACCGCATTGTGCAAGACCGTCTGTTTGAGAGCGATTTCGACCGGGCGATTAAACAGATTGAGGGCGCAAGTCGTGCCCGCGACGATCAGGAATAACGACCATGGCATCCCAGAAAAACGCGCCCAATTGGAGCGATGTCAAAGCCAAATTGGCCGACTTCGACCGCACCGGCCTGATCGGCTTGATACATGACCTGTACGCCGCCAACAAGGACAACCAGACGTTTCTGCATGCCCGCTTCGCACTGGGTAGCGACGTGCTCAAGCCGTACAAGACAACCATAGCCCGCTGGCTGTGGCCCGATGTGCTCAAGGACCAGGACACCTCGATGGCCAAGGCCAAGAAGGCGATCTCGGACTATAAGAAAGCCATGGGTCAATCCGAGGGCTTGGCGGAGCTGATGGTGTTCTACTGCGAGCAGGCTGCCGGGTTCAGCCATGACGTCGGCCTGCAGGACGAAGCTTATTTCGACGCGCTGGTGCGGATGTTTGAACAGGCGCTGAAAGCCATCGCCGTCTTGCCCGACGGGCAGCGGCCCACCCTCTATGCCCGGCTGGATGAGGTGCGACACACCAGCCACAACGTCGGTTACGGCGTCGGCGATGACATGGATGACTTGCTGGTCGAGCATGGCGTCGATGACTGAATAGCCGGATTGCAACCCGATGCACCTATTAGGAATTTCCGAATAGTTCGTCGGGAAGGTATCCGCCAAGTAACGCTGGAACGGACGGCGCAGGCGCTGTCAAAACCAAAGCGAAAAAGGAGCGACTGATGACAGCCAACCCATTCCGCGGCACATGGCGCATTGTCTCGATGGAGAGATGGGATCAAGACTATGTGGACATGGAAGTGCCCGCCTATATTGCTTTCGAGAAGAACAACTTGGGTGATTTCCAGTTCGGCCTGGTGCAAGGCCAAACAGATTACCGCGTCCATGGCAATCGCGTCGAATTCACCTGGAGTGGTGTCGACGAGAACGATGAAGTGAGCGGACGCGGCTTTGCTGAGATCGCGCAAGGGGAACTGCTCGGTCATATCTACATTCATCTGGGCGATGACTCCGCGTTCCGAGCCGACAAGCAGAAATAAGAATACATGAGCGAGTACCAATACTACGAATTTGTTGCCATCGACCGGCCGCTGACCCGTAACGAAATGGCCGAACTCCGCTCGCGCTCCTCGCGGGCGACGATTACGGCGACGAGTTTCGTCAACGAATATAACTGGGGCGATTTGAAGGGTGATCCGGCAGACTGGATGCGGCGCTATTTCGATGCCTTCGTCTACACAGCCAATTGGTGCAGTTGCCGGCTGGCGCTGCGACTGCCTCATGAGGTGTTCGGCAAGGCCGAGCTGAAGCGATTTGCAACGGAATATGCACTGACGATCGATGACTCTGGCACGCACTGGATCATCAACTGGGCACTGAATGAAGGCCAGGACTACGAGCGCTTCGACATGGAAACCGGTCAGGGCTGGATGGGGCGCCTGATGCCGCTGCGTGACGAATTGCTGCGCGGCGACCTGCGCCCGCTCTATCTTGGCTGGCTCGCCGGCGTCAGCGCCGGTGAAGTCGGTGACAATGCCGTTGAACCGGAAGTGCCGCCGGGCATGTCGCAGCTTTCGGCTGCGCAGCAAGCGCTGGTGGAATTTTTGGAAATCGATCCCGACCTGGTGGCCGCTGCGGCTGCAGGGAGCCAGGAGGTCGAAGAGTACTGGCACGACGATGACAGTGTCGAGGTCTGGGTGGCGGAACTGCGCAGGAATGAGATAGAAACTGTCATTAACCTGCTGTTGCAGGGCGCATCGCAACAGGCCGAGCGTTGGGTAAAGTCGGAATTTCTCGCCTGGCTAAAGGAAAGCGGATCGCAAGAATCATCGCCCGTAAAACCACGTAAAGTGGCCGAATTGCGCGCACTTGCCAAGGAAGCGGAAAAACTTCGCCTGGAACACGAAGAGAAAGAGCGCGCCCGGCAAGAAGCCGAGCGCCGCAAGCAACGCGAGGCCTATCTCCTGACGCTGGCCGCCGATTTCGATCTGCACTGGAACGCGATCCACCAACATGCGGAACGCGGCACAGCGTCCGGCTATGACGAGGTGAAACGCGCAATCGTCGATCTTGCCGATGCGTATGCGCTTGCCTCGAATCGAAACGCATTCGATAAGGCCTTGCGCCGCTTCATGGTACGCCATGCCAAACGTGGGGCACTGGTTCGCCGTCTGGTCGAGGCTGGGCTATGGGAGAAATAGCGATCAAACACGCGCAGTTTTCCGCATCAGGGTGTCCCGACTGTGAAAAGCTGCATGCCGAGAACGCACGGCTTGTCGCCCTGTTGGACACGCATGGCATCGACTGGAGGATCCCGAAGCCTGCGCCAGTCCCGCCGGTATCGATTGAGCCGGAACCATCCCGGCTGAGCACAGAAGAAAAGATCGCCCTCTTTCGCCTCCTGTTTCGTGGCCGTACCGATGTGTACCCAATCCGCTGGGAGAACAAGGCCGGCAAATCGGGTTATGCGCCCGCCTGCGCCAATGAATGGCGGGCGGGTGTTTGCGAGAAGCCACGCATCAAGTGCTCCGATTGCAGCAACCGGCTGCTGATTCCGCTCTCCGACGCCATCATCTATGACCACCTCGCCGGCGAGCACACCATCGGCGTCTATCCGCTGCTACCCGACGATAGCTGTCACTTTTTGGCAGTGGACTTTGACGAGGCCGATTGGCGCGACGATGCGCGAGCCTTCGTGCAGTCGTGCCGTGAATTGAGCGTGCCGGTGGCGCTGGAAGTTTCACGCTCCGGCAAAGGGGCACATGCATGGATTTTCTTCGCGTCCAGTCTCCCGGCGCGGGATGCCCGGCGCTTGGGCACGGCCATCATCAGCCATACCTGTGCCCGCACGCGGCAATTGAAGCTCACCTCCTACGACCGCCTGTTCCCCAATCAGGACACCATGCCTAAAGGTGGCTTCGGCAATCTGATCGCATTGCCGTTGCAGAAGAAGCCGCGAGAAAACGGCTGCAGCGTATTCGTGGATGACAATTTCAAGCCGCATCCCGATCAATGGGCTTACCTGGCGTCCCTTTCGCCCATGTCCGTACAAGCTGTTGAGACCGCGATCTTGAATGCAACCGGCGGCGCCCATCCGTTGGACGTGACGTTCATCGCGGACGAGGATCAGCAAGCGCCTTGGAAGCGCGTGACTTCCATGCCGAAGAAACTGCCGGGTGAGATGCCCAAGGCGCTTGCCGTGACGCTGGCAAACATGATCTATGTCGAGAAGGCGCATCTTCCGCAGCCATTGACCAATCGGCTGATCCGGCTGGCCGCGTTCCAGAACCCGGAGTTTTACAAAGCGCAGGCAATGCGCTTGTCGACCTGGGACAAAGTGCGCGTCATCGGTTGCGCCGAAAACTACCCGAAGCACATCGCGTTGCCGCGCGGCTGCCTGGAAGCGGTCAAGGAACTGCTGCGCGATAATGGCATCCGCCTTGACTTGAATGATCAGCGCATTCCGGGTCAGCCGCTAGATGTGGCCTTCGCCGGTACGCTGCGCACGGATCAGGAAGATGCAGTAGCCAGGATGTTGGGGTTTGACACTGGCGTGCTATGTGCGCCGACCGCGTTCGGAAAAACGGTCACCGCTGCTGCGCTGATTGCGCGTCGTAGCGTCAACACCTTGGTACTGGTGCACCGCACCGAATTGCTCAAGCAATGGCAGGAACGCCTTCAATCCTTTCTCGGCGTCGGCAAAGGTACCGTCGGCACCATCGGCGGAGGCAAGGCCAGGCCGACCGGCAAGATCGACATTGCGGTGATGCAGTCGCTTTCGCGACAAGGCGAGGTTAGTGAACTGGTCGAGAATTACGGGCACATCATCGTGGACGAATGCCATCACCTCTCGGCATTCTCGTTCGAGAAGATTCTCAAATGCGCCAAGGCCAGGTACGTGCTGGGCTTGACCGCGACGCCAATCCGTCGCGACGGGCAGCAGCCGATCATTTTCATGCAATGCGGGCCGATCCGGCACACCGCCGCCAAGCCGGACAGCGCACCGCATGACTTGGCTATCGTGCCGCGTATGCTCACCACCCGGATCGACGTGCCCGCCGAGGCCGGCATTCAGGACGTTTTCCGGCAAGTGGCAAGCGATACCGGCCGCACACAAGCGATTGCAACCGAGATCGAGGACTGTTTCAGCCCAGGACGAAAGATACTCGTCTTGACCGAACGAACCGACCACCTGGAAGCGATCGGTGCAACTCTGGAAGGCCGAGTCGGGAATCTTTTCACGCTGCATGGCCGGATGACGAAAAAGCAGCGAAATCACCTGATCGACGAACTGGACGCCCTGCCACCGAATGCGCCACGTGTATTGCTATCGACCGGCAAGCTGGTCGGCGAAGGCTTCGACCATCCGCCGCTCGACACCTTGGTGCTGGCGATGCCGATCTCGTGGAAAGGCACGCTCCAGCAGTACGCTGGGCGTTTGCACCGCGAGCACGCCAGCAAGGCCGATGTGCGGATCATTGACTTTGTTGATGCCGGGCATCCGGCACTGTTGCGTATGTGGGACAAGCGTCAGCGCGGGTACCGGGCGATGGGCTACCGGATGTGCGAGCTTTCCGGGCAGTTGAACCTATAGACGAAACCTGACCGCAAGCAGCGCTTACAATAGCGCGCGGTGTAATTATGAAAGAGACAACACCATCGTCAAGCATATGGATCGACCGGTAAAATCGGCTGTCGGCTGATGACAGTTTCTACTCCCTACAGCTGCACATTCCGATTTAATATTGGCCACCTCTGCCAACAGTACAACCAGCATGCCGACTCTCACCGAACTTCACCTCTATCCGATCAAGTCCTGCAGCGGCATCGCGCTGCGCGAAGCCATCCTGACGCCGGCCGGCCTGAGGAGCGAACACATCTACGACCGTGAATGGATGGTGGTTGATCCGCAAGGCGGGTTCATGACACAGCGCGACTTTCCGAAGATGGCTCTGATCAAGCCGCGCATCAAGGCCGACACGCTGGAGGTCCGTGCGCCGGGTATGCTGCCGCTCGAAATTCCTCTGGGCCTGCCCGCTCCAGAAGATGAAACGACGATGGAAGTGCGCGTGTGGGATGACTCGGTAAAAGCCTACGACTGCGACGAGACGACTGCTACCTGGTTCTCTAAATTTCTCGGCACGCCATGCCGACTGGTACGTTTTCATGCTCATGCCAAGCGCACTGCGAACACCACATGGACTCAGGGAGTACAAGCGCCGACGCTGTTCTCGGACGGATTTCCCCTGTTGGTCATTTCCGAGGCATCGCTAGGCGATCTCAACGAGAAGCTCAAGGTGCAGGCACGCGATGCACTGCCCATGAATCGCTTCCGTCCGAATGTCGTCATCGACGGTATCGACGCATTCGAGGAAGATTATGCGGAGTCCATCAAGATCGGCAATGCAGTGCTAAAGCCGGTAAAACCCTGCCCCCGCTGCCCCATGCCGTCGATTGACCAAACCACAGGGGTATTTGGCCCTAATCCGCTAGACATTCTTCAGGGTTATCGCACCAATCCGAAAGTCGATGGTGGTATCACTTTCGGGATGAACGCGATCCTGCTTGCAGGTGAGGGACAACTTGTACGCGTCGGCCAAGAGGTCGAAATTACTCTCGCGTTTTAACCGGTCGCACAGTCGCATATCGCGAAAATGCAGACCCAGCGTTTCAGGTCTTTTCTGCCTGCAAGCGCTCATATTTGGCTTGCAATTGTTCCTTGCTCTCGCGCCACGCAGGATTGAATGGGATGCACTCGACGGGACAGATCTGTTGGCATTGCGGCACGTCGAAATGGCCCACGCATTCAGTGCACTTATCGGGATCGATCTCGTAAATCTCCGGCCCCATGTAAATCGCGTCGTTCGGGCACTCAGGCTCGCACACGTCGCAATTGATACATTCATCGGTGATCATCAATGCCATAGCAACCTCTGAAATCTACAGCGCTTACCTGCCGTCGGCAGCGATCTTGTCCTTCAGCCACTTCTCGACCGAAGGGAATACAAACTTGGAAACATCGCCACCCAGTATGGCGATTTCCCGCACGATAGTGCCGGAAATGAATTGATATTGGTCGGATGGCGTGAGAAACAGAGTTTCAACATCCGGCAGCAGGTAGCGGTTCATGCCCGCCATCTGGAACTCGTACTCGAAGTCGGAGACAGCACGTAGCCCGCGCACGATGACACGCGCGTCATGCACTCGCACAAAATCCTTCAGCAAGCCGGAAAAACTTTCTACCTTCACGTTCGGATAGTGACCGAGCACTTCGTTCGCAATTGACAAGCGCTCGTCCAGAGAAAAGAAGGGCCGCTTGTTCTTGCTGTCGGCGACGCCGACAATGAGCTTGTCGAACAGGCCGGATGCACGGCGCACCAAATCTTCATGGCCGCGCGTCAGCGGATCGAACGTTCCTGGATAAACGGCTGTAACCATCGCGGCTCCTGACAAAACTGTTTCAGAGATGTAACAGAACGCGCATTATGCCTGAATTTCAGCGGTATTATTGCGTCGCAACACATGAAAGAACACCATACCCGCCTTATCCGCACGCACCACCTCCCAACCAGCAAGCCAATCCATTGTTGGTCCTTGCGCATCGAGTGGCACTTCCGATTCAGCATATATCAAGCCATCATCGCGCAATAACTGTGCACACACAGGGAGTATTTTTACCAACCACTCATGGTGATAGGGAGGGTCGAGAAAAATCAGGTCAAAACGCGATGAAGCATCGCCCACCCGTTGCGCCAAACCTTGTGCGACTGTTAATGCATCACCTCGCTGAATACTCATCCTGTTTGCGTTCAACTTTGCCTTGCTCGCTTCCAGCTGGCGAATAGCGGCAGGATTATCCTCCACCATAAGCACTCGAGCTGCCCCCCGGCTGCCTGCCTCAAATCCGAGCGCTCCAGTACCGGCAAACAAGTCGAGGCAATTTAACTGAGTCCATTCACCATCGAATAAGTGATTAAGCCAGTTGAACAAAGTTTCGCGCACGCGGTCCGGTGTTGGGCGCAGTCCCTCGGCTTCCAGTACCGGCAAGGGCGTCCGCTTCCACAGGCCACCGATGATGCGCACCTGTTGTGCAGGTCTGCCGCGCCGTTGCAGTGAGGCTTTTTTTTGCGTGCTGCCTTTTTGCATTGTCTTATTCTGCCGTTCCGACGACCACGGTCGACATCCTGTCGAGCGCGAGCTTGCGCTGGAATGCCGCCTTGATATCGGCGACCGTCACCTTTTTCACATTGTCAGTCCACGTGTCGAGGTAGTTCAGCGGCAGACCGTAAAAGCCGATTGCTGCGATGTTGTCCAAGATTTTTCTGTTGTTGTCGATCCGCAGCGGGAATCCGCCAATCAGATTGTCCTTTGCCGCCTTCAATTCCTGTGCGGTCGGGCCTTCACGCAGGAAGTTGGCGATCGTGTCGCGCACCACACTTAACGCCTCGTCGGCCTGTCCCTTTTGCGTCTGCAAACCGGCCTGAAAAGGACCGGGTTGTGCGAGGGGATTGAAATAACTATAGACGCTATACGACAAGCCGCGCTTTTCCCGCACCTCATGAGTCAGCCGGGAAACAAATCCCCCGCCCCCTAAAGTGTAATTACCCACCAGGAGCGGGAAGTAATCAGCATCGCCGCGCGCGATTGCCGGAACGCCCGTCAGAATATGAGCCTGCGACGCGGGATGTGCAATGCGCTGTTCACGCGACGGCAAGGTTTCGACCGCGGGCAATACGGCTAACGGTGCCCCCTGTGGCAAGCGTACGGTCAATTGCCGGGCAATGGCATCCGCTTCCATGCGCGTAATGTCGCCGATCATCGCGACGATGGCGCGATTGGCAACATAATGCGTGGCATGAAATGCAACCAGATCGTCCCGCGTAATGGATTCGACCGAGGCTACCGTTTCATGCTCCGCATACGGATGGGTACCATACAGGAGGCGCCAGAATGCCTTGCTGCCAATGGATTCCGGCTTGGTATCATCTTCGCGGATCGCAGCAATCGTACGCGCCTTGTCTCGCGCCAGAAGGTCTTCCGGAAAAGCAGGATGCGCAAGAACCCGTGCAAGCAATGCCACTCCGGCATCTCGTTCGGCACGACTCGACAGCGAACGCAAACTTGCACTTGCACGGTCACTGCCTGCATCGCCACCGCGTTGGGCTGCAATGTCGGCAAAGCCGTCGGATATCTGCGCTTCGCTTAGCGCCGACTCGGGCGCAACCTCTGTAGTGGAAGCAGCCTCGCGCACGCCGCGCGCCAGCATAGCGTTGGTTAGTGCCGCAGTCCCTGATTTATTCAGTGGATCGCGACGGGCACCGGCATCGAACTCAACGCTGATATCCACGATGGGAATCGAATGGTTTTCGACAAACAGTACCCGCGCACCATTGGAAAGCGTCCACGATTGAATTTGAATTGCAGCATGCGCCGCTCCCATGCAGCAGAAACCGACGATGAAAGAAAACAGAATACGTTTGATCATGATGGTCCCTGGCATCAATGCCGCAATCCCTTGAGTGGCAACGGCGCTTTTCCCTCCGACAAAGGCAAGGGGACTAACGTTGCCACGGTCAACGCATCGTCGCCAAAATACTTCTGCGCCACGGCCTGCACCTGTTCTGCCGTCACCGTCTTGAGTTTTTCAATGATGCGGTCGATCTGAGTATGCGACAGACCGCTCATTTCCATTGAGCCGATTTCCATCGCTTGGCCGAAGACGGAATCGCGCTTGTAGATCTGCCCTGCAACCAGTTGCGTTTTTACGCGCTTGAGTTCCGCCTCTGAAATACCTTCCTTGGCGATGCGGTCCACCTCAGCACGCAACAGCTTTTCCAACTGCTCTGTGGTGACGCCAACTCTCGGCGTGCCATCAAGTAGAAACAGCTCCGGGCCGCGCGAGACGTTCGAGTAGCCGGCACCAGCCGAATTCGCAACTTTGTCGGTACGTACCAGTTTCGCGTTCAAACGCGCATTGTCGTAGCCATCGAGAATGGCTGCCAGTACATCCAATGCATGCGATTCGTTGTCTTTTTCAACATCGCGTAGTGCTGGAACCTTGAAGGCAAGAACAACGTAAGGATTTTCCGCAGGAGCCTTTACCGTCACGCGTCTGATGCCACGCTGTGGCGGCTCATCCTGCGGCTTGGTGGTTGGTATGTTCTTGCGCGCAATCTTGCCAAAATGTTTTTCAGCAAGCCTGCGAACCTGCTTGGGGTCCACATCCCCGGCCACCACCATAATCGCGTTGTTGGGGGCATACCACCGCTCGTACCAGTTTTTTGCATCTTGCACCGTCATATTCTGCAAATCACTCATCCAACCGACGATCGGACGACGGTAAGGATGGGCTGCGAAAGCTGTGGCATTCAGCGCCTCATACACTTGCGGGATGGGTTGGTCATCGGTACGCCAGCGGCGCTCTTCCATGACCACGCGGATTTCCTGCGCGAATTCCTTCTTGTCGAAAATCGTATTCGCCATGCGATCGGCCTCAAGGGCCATTACCTGTTCCAACCGGTTTTTTTCGATTTGTTGGAAATACGCGGTGTAATCCTTGCTGGTAAACGCATTCTCGCGCCCACCGAGGGCGGCAACGCGTTGGCTAAACTCTCCCGGCTTGAGCGTCTTTGTCCCCTTGAACAACATATGTTCCAAGACATGGGCAACACCGGTGGCGCCGTTATATTCGTCCATCGATCCGACCTTGTACCAAATCATGTGGGCAACGGTAGGCGCGCGGTGATCCTCCTTGACAATCACTTTCATACCGTTCTTCAACATGAATTCTTGCGCAAGCACAGCGTGCGCGACAATCGGCAAAAAACCCAGCATCCATGCCAAAAGCAATAAAACAGTCCGGAATTTCATAATCTCCGCTCTGATAAAATAGGGAACCTGTTTGATGTCGTGACGTAGTGAGACAACATCACGCGTAAAAGAGGTCCCGATTGTATCTTCTTTCGGCACAGACGCCGCAAGCTTTCCAGACCGCTTTCCTCCCCTGCTCCGATGTTTAGCTTCTTCAAGAAAAAACCGAAAGATACGCCTGCAGTGCAGGAAACCGTACCGCATGACGAAACACCTAGTGCCGTGGCTGCAGCGCCGGCAGAGACGCCAGTCGCGATGCCGGAGCACACAACGCAGCTTACCGAAGCCGCTCCTGATGAGGCACAGAAATCATCGTGGCGACAGTGGTTCAAGAAAGACACTCCCCCTGTGGAAGTGCCTGCCCCGACACCGAATGCGGTGCCGGAACTTACGTCCGTACAAGCGCCCAACGTCCCACCAGCAGCAACCGAGCCGGAACCGGAAGGCGAGATTGTCCCTGCTGCCCCGCAGCTGCCCGAGCAGAAACAATCATGGATGCGGCGGCTCAAAGCTGGCTTATCCAAAACATCGACCAATCTGACCACCCTTTTTGTCGGTGCCAAGATCAATGATGATCTTTACGAAGAATTGGAGTCGGCGCTGCTAATGTCAGACGCTGGCGTAGATGCCACTCAATTCCTGCTCGACGCCCTAAAGAAAAAGGTAAAAAACGAGAAACTGACCGACGCACAACAAGTGAAGTCTGCGTTGCGCATATTGTTGATCGATATGCTGACGCCCCTACAAAAGCCGATGGTTCTCGGCCGCCATCAACCCTTAGTCATGATGATTACAGGTGTCAACGGTGCAGGAAAAACCACCACCATCGGCAAACTGGCGAAACATCTTCAAGCGCATCAACAGTCGGTATTGCTGGCCGCGGGCGATACCTTCCGCGCCGCTGCACGCGAACAGCTGGCGATCTGGGGTGAGCGTAATAATGTCACCGTGATCGCTCAGGAATCCGGTGATCCTGCTGCAGTTGCTTTCGACGCAGTGCAGTCCGCAAAAGCGCGTCAAGTCGACATCGTGATGATCGATACTGCCGGTCGACTGCCGACACAGCTGCATTTGATGGAGGAGCTGAAGAAGGTCAAACGCGTCATCGGCAAGGGTATGAATGACGCACCGCATGAAATCCTGTTGGTTATCGACGGGAATACAGGACAGAATGCCCTAGCGCAGGTGAAGGCCTTTGATGATGCGCTGCAATTGACCGGGCTTGTTATTACCAAGCTCGACGGTACCGCCAAGGGAGGAGTATTAGCGGCAATTGCGAAAACGCGGCCCGTGCCGGTGTATTTCATCGGCGTCGGGGAAAAAATAGAAGACTTGCAGCCTTTTGACGCGGAAGAGTTCGTCACTGCGCTGCTGAGCTGACTTATGATCGAATTTCAACAGGTTTCAAAACAGTATTCGCGTGATACTGCCGCACTGTCAGGCATCACGCTCTCGATTGCCAAGGGCGAGCTGGCATTTCTCGCGGGTCCGTCGGGCGCCGGCAAGTCGACTCTGCTCAAGATGGTTGCAGCAATGGAACGGCCCACTTCAGGTACGGTGCTCGTCAACGGTCAGGATATCGGACGTCTGAAGTCATCCGGGTTGCCGTACTTGCGGCGTAAACTTGGTCTTATGTTCCAACAACAATGCCTGCTGAATAACCGAAGTGTTTTATCCAACGTGATGCTACCGCTTCTAGTCATTGGCACGGCCAAAGCCGATGCCGAGCGGCGTGCGCGTGCCGCACTCGACAAGGTCGATCTGCTCGATAAAGCTGCCTTAGATCCAATGTCACTTTCCGGTGGGGAGCAACAGCGCGTTGCTATAGCACGCGCCATTGTCAATCGTCCGCAAATCATTTTGGCAGACGAACCGACCGCGAATCTAGACCGCGCCAGCGCCACCAGAATAATGGAAGCGCTACGCGCATTTCACGGCGTCGGCGTCACCTGCCTTATCGCCACCCATGATGAAAACATCCTCGCTGGTGCCGAGCGTGTGATTTACTTGGAGCGAGGGCAATCTGCCCCTTATCCCTTGGACAAATCTATGCAAGGTGCCGCATGATCCGCTGGCTAAGAGAACACGGCTTTGCGTTAGCCAATACCCTCAAACACATTACTGGATCGCCTGGCAGCTTTGTATTAAACATGCTGGTCGTTGCGATAGCGCTAGCGTTGCCTTTTGCCGGACTAACGTTATTGGAAAACATTCGTCCAATTTCCGAACAACTCGCAGTTGAACCGGAAATCAGCATTTTCCTGTCCATGGATATGCCAAGTGAACGGGCTGCAGCGTTAGCCCCCCAGATCCGACGTATCGTACAAGCATCGGGGCACGGCGCCAGACTGGAATTCATTCCGCGCGAACGAGCACTATCTTTACTCAAGAATAAAACCGGGCTATCCGACGCCATTACCGCGCTAGGCGAAAATCCGCTGCCGGACGGATATGTATTGAAACTAGCGGGGCTACGAAATGCATCCGATGCTGCGCGCATCGAAACCCTCGCCGTACAATTAAAATCTTTGCCTGACGTAGAGTATGTGCAGATTGATTCCGCTTGGGTAAAACGACTTGGTGCGCTAATGCATGTGCTCCGCCTGGCCCTGGTTTTCTTGGCTACCACCCTAGGTGTCGTTGTAGTGGCGGTGGTATTCAACACTATCCGCCTACAGGTCATGACCCAGCGCGATGAAATCGAGGTCTGTCGTATGTTCGGTGCTACCGATTCGTTTATTTGCCGCCCGTTTTACTACACTGGGGCGGTATTAGGCCTGATGGCGGGAGCGGCCGCTCTGGGAGTCGTCGGCTTGGCATTGCAGCCCCTCAATAATGCGGTCGCCGAGTTTGCACGTCTGTACGCCTCGGAATTTCGCCTCAATCCCTTAAGCGCGACAACCACTCTTGCATTATTAATAATAAGCGCCGGCTTGGGACTGATTGGCGCTTGGTTTTCAGTAAGGCGGCATCTTTCTCGGTTGTCCTGATCTCAGCGGGCGCTATCTTGAGTTACGTCGCTCTTGTTTAATTAAACGCAACTTTTCTTTTGAGGTCACCTTTAAGAGATTGCTTCAATTGACATCAACAAAACCATAGAAATTATTTATAAAATCGGTTGAAAACATCGATTAGCACTCTTCACGTTTGAGTGCTAATATAATTTCCAAAAGCAGACCGTGACAACTCATAATCCGGTTGTCGCTAGAGAAGTAAGGAGAAACCATGAAAGCATCTGCACAATCTGCACTGGTTCCGGTAAGCAGTCAGGCGTTGGGACTCGCTTTTGGCGGGGGTCTTGGCAACATTGAATCGTATATTTCGGCTGTCAACCGGATTCCAATGCTTACGCCGGAAGAGGAAATTTCCTTGGCCCGTGAATTGCGGGACAAAAATGACCTCGGGGCGGCACAAAAGCTAGTGATGTCTCATTTGCGCTTGGTAGTATCTATTGCCCGTGGCTATCTAGGTTACGGTCTTCCCCATGCAGACCTTATCCAGGAAGGCAACATTGGTTTAATGAAGGCCGTAAAACGTTTCGATCCGGATCAAGGCGTACGTCTTGTATCGTATGCAATGCACTGGATCAAGGCTGAAATGCACGAATATATTTTGAAGAACTGGCGCTTGGTTAAGGTGGCAACAACCAAGGCACAACGAAAGTTATTCTTCAATTTACGCAGCCATAAAGAAAGCCTTGATACGATGACGCCGGCACAGGTGGACGACTTGGCGCAAGCCTTAAACGTCAAGCGTGAAGAAGTGATCGAGATGGAAACCCGTATGTCTGGTCACGACATCGCACTGGACTCGCCGTCTGACGATGAGGACGACAAGTTCGCACCGATTGCCTACCTGTCCTCCGAGGCTACCGAGCCGATCAAAGCGCTGGAGGCGAAGCAGTATGATCGTCTGCAATCGGAAGGCTTGGAGACGGCACTGGAAAAGCTCGATACCCGTTCACGGCGCATTGTCGAAGCGCGCTGGCTGGCCAATGATGACGGTTCTGGGGCGACCCTGCATGAGTTGGCTGACGAGTTTGGCGTATCCGCCGAGCGAATTCGCCAAATCGAAAGTGCGGCTTTAAAAAAGATGAAAGGGGCACTTGCGGCTTTCGCATAAGTATTGAAAGGCAATAAAAAAGGCGCTAAATCAAGCGCCTTTTTACTTTTCTGAGTTAGTTGCCAATTACGACAACAGCAATCTCAAGTCATGCATGATCGGCTCTGGCCCTTGGCCGTGTCGTACGAATAGTCTGATGCGTCCTTGGGGGTCGAATACATAGCTCCCCGATATGTGATCCATGGTGTAACTGCCCGGCTCTTTGCCCGGGACTTTCTGATAGAAAGCCTTGAATTCCTTGGCTATCTTGTCCGTAGACTCCTTATCCCCCACCAGTCCAAGAAAGCGGGGATCAAACGCAGGAACATACTTTGCCAGCAATTCCGGCGTGTCGCGCTCGGGGTCGACGGTAACGAATAGTACCTGCACCTTGTTCGCGTCCGGACCAAGCTGCTGCATGACGTTGGCCATTTCTGCCATGGTTGTCGGACACACGTCCGGGCAATGAGTGTAGCCGAAGAACACTACCACTGCCTTACCCTTGAAATCGGCAAGAGTGCGCATTTTTCCATGGTGATCGGTCAACGCGAAATCCTTTGCGTAGTCAAGACCAGTAACATCGGTGTTTTTGAATTCTGTTTTGGCTGGCGACAGGATCATTTCCGCACTCTCTTCCGACCGTTCACAAGCACTCAGAAACATCACGGAGAGAATAAGCGCGAATGAGGCAAAGCCTCTAACGGAAAAGAAAAGCATAGAATTTAAAACTTAAAGTAGTGGTCAATCAGCAAAGCTACAAACAGCAGCGACAGATAAACGATTGAATAGGTGAAGGTTTGGCGTGCGAAAAGATCGGTGTAATGGCGGTAAAGTCGCCATGCATGCCAAAGAAAGATTATGCCCAGCGCTATTGCACTGACCAGATAGATGAGTCCACTCATTCGCACCGCATAAGGCAGCATGGTCGTTGCGACCAGTGCAATGGTGTACAACCAAATGTGAAATTGTGTAAATTTCAAGCCATGCGTGACAGGAAGCATCGGCAGTCCGGACTTCGCATAATCATCTCGTCTATACAAGGCGAGCGCCCAGAAGTGTGGTGGCGTCCAAACAAAAATAATGAGCACAAGTATCCATGCCTGCATCGGCACATCGTTCGCAACCGCAGCCCAGCCCAAGGCTGGCGGCATGGCGCCGGACAAGCCGCCAATCACAATGTTTTGCGGCGTGGCAGGCTTGAGCAACATCGTGTAAATCACTGCGTACCCCACGAACGTGGCGAAGGTTAGCCACATGGTCAAGGGGTTGACGAAGCCAAACAGTATCCACATTCCGGCACCGCCGATCACACCCGAAAACGCCAAGGTCTGTGGCACCGTTATTTCGCCCCGTGCCATTGGCCGGCGCGCTGTGCGCGCCATCCGCGAATCAATTTCACGCTCCACCAGGCAGTTCACAGCAAAAGCAGCACCAGCAAGCAGCCAGATACCGACGGTTGCGGCCACGACAACTCTCCAATCAGGCAGACCGGGAGCAGCCAGAAACATGCCTATCACGGCGCAAAACACAGCTAATTGCGTTACGCGCGGCTTGGTCAATGCCCAGTACTGGGCGAGGCGGGTAGATTGTGCGGTAAGGGTAGTCACTTGAATCTCATGCGGTCGAAAGCCGCGTTATCGCTTGATCCGTTGCCGTTTGTCCCGGAATGCGAGTGCGGTAGTTTAACATGACCAGTAACATGACAAGGACCGTCGCCCCACCATTGTGCGCCACCGCCAATGCCAAAGGCCATCGAAGAAAAATAGTGGAGACACCAATAAAAAACTGAACAACCACCGCTACCAGAAGCCACTTCCCGACCCGCTGCAAACCTTCTATTTGCATCGCTTTATGCGCCGCCCACACGATGAACAGGACGACAACAAAAGCAAACATGCGGTGTACCCAATGAATTGCCGTCAGCGCCGGGAAAGGCAGGTAGTCACCGCTAGCCGTTTTCCCCAAGTCGCGCCACAGCGTGAAGCCATTACCAAAATCCATTTGTGGAATCAGGGCACCGTCGCACATCGGAAAATCAAGACAGGCGAGCGCTGCATAGTTGGTGCTAACCCATCCACCCAAGGCAATCTGGATGAACAGCAACGCCAATGCCGCAGTCGCTGGCACGCGCAGCTTCATCGCTATCGTGGCAACTGGCTGATGATCATTTTGGCGCGCCCCTGCCCATGCCAACAATGCCAACAAGCTCATGCCTAACAGAAGATGAATAGTGACAATGACAGGTTGCAGCTTCATGGTCACAGTCCACGCGCCGAACGCGCCTTGTACACACACGAAAATGAATAAGACCGTGGGCAGCCACGGTGAAAACTGGTCGGACTGCCTCTTTGATTTGAGCCACAAGCGCCACGAAATCGCCATGATAGCGATGATGAGTACGCCTACACCCATCGCAAAATAACGATGGATCATTTCGATCCATGCCTTGATGACGGTCACAGGTCCATTCGGCATTAGCGCTTCGGCCTCACGGATTTTGTCGATGGCCTGTAACGGATTGGCGTGTCCATAGCAGCCCGGCCAGTCAGGGCACCCAAGACCGGAATCAGTCAAGCGCGTAAAAGCGCCAAACATAATCAGATCAAAGGTGAGGAATGCCGTTACCCAAATCAACTTTCGATATTTGTTGGCATCACTGGACACCCAAACAACAATAATCGGCAGCAAAGCCGCTAGCAGCCCCTTGATGGCAAGCTGTATCAGCATAGAGGTATCCATTATCCGATGCGTGACGCTTTTAGCAATTTGGAAAGATCCCGCTTGATTTTGTTCGGATCGGCATCCTTGGGAAAGCGCATCATCAGATTCCCTAGTGGATCAATCATGTAAATATGGTCCGCTGCATCTCCACCCGGCAAAGTGGGTAGCCAGGTCTTTACCCTCTCTGGGTTCACTCGCAGCATATGTGTGCCGTCGTATTCGCGCATCAGCATGGTTTCCAGTGGTGCCTCATCGGTAATCAGCCACACACGTTCAATGCGGTCCATATCCTTTCCTTGCGCCAAGCGCAGTTGTCGCATGTCATGCAAGTGCTTGCGACAAGATTCCTTACACTCTGCATCGGCGACCTGCAGGATGATCCACTTGCCTTTGTAGGCATCGAGACCGAGCGGCCGACCATCTAGCGCCGTGGCTCCAAGTGCCGGCATCGGATGCGATTTCGGATCGATCAACGCACCATAATTCGTACGTCCTTCCGGCTTGATGACGTAATACGTCAAATACGAAGCTATCATTGGTGCAGCGCAGACCGCTATCACTGCAAACAACTTCCAGCGCCCCATCTTTTGTTGCTTATTGTCTTCCACGTTTCAATCCTGTCACGACAAAAAAGATCAGTGCCATTGCGGCCAATCCATACCACTGAAAGGCATAACCACGATGTTTCTCCACACCTATCGACGGTCTTGGCCAGTCCCGCACCAAACCGTCCCCCGTATCCGTTAATTGCTCAATGATGAAGGGCTGCATGTGCAATCCAACCTGCTCGAAGTCCGAGGGGGTTACATTTTGCACGATTGCTTTAGAACGTAGCGGCTCTGCGTTTCCAAGCTGCAGCACTTGGCTTGAGTGACGCCTCACAGCACCCTCTATCTCTATCTTTCCCTCTGGAGTGATAATCGATGGTAGTTTTGTCCGGTCTGCAAGATCCCGTTTCGCCCAGCCGCGTGCGACCAAAATATGCATATCCGAGCCTGCTATTTTCAATGGGGTTAGCACATAAAAACCGGCACTCCCTTTGTATGGCCTGTTATCCAGATACACGGTCCAGTCATGAATAAACTCACCTCGAACAAGCCCCCGTCTGTACTCAAGTTCCTCAGCTGAAGTCGGCGCAGCACTCAAGGCAAGCGGGGGAGCCGATTCACGCGCTGATAATTTTGCTTCGACCGCCTCTTTCTCGAGCGCACGCCGCGTTTGCCAATTACCCAGCAATATGCCGATCGCTACCACAACTACCGTGGCGATGAACGGAACCCATCTAAGTCTGAATTTGATTGGCATTACAATGACTCTTTATTCAGCATCAAAACCCCGTGTGCTGCACGGACACATCATTCTCTCGTCATGAAAATCATTGTTGCCATTGCATTCATCTTCATTCTCGGTAGCCTCGCTTCCGCACTCTTTTATCTGATGCGGGATAAGGGAAAAAGCAATCGCACAGTACGCGCATTGGGAATGCGGGTCGGATTCTCAATCGCGCTCTTTATCCTCATCCTGATTGCATATAACCAAGGATGGATTCAGCCAACCGGGTTTCGTTACTGACAAAACAGGATTTCCCAGTAAAAAAGCCGCACTTCAGTGCGGCTTTTTATTTGCTATCCGTCGTTTATAGCCAATACACAACAACGTACAGGCCAAGCCATACCACATCAACAAAGTGCCAATACCAAGCAGCACCTTCGAAAGCAAAGTGATGCTCAGGGGTAAAGTGCCCTTTCATTACGCGATACAAGACCACTCCCAACATAATCGCGCCTAACGTCACATGGAAGCCATGGAAACCGGTCAGCATATAGAAGGTAGAACCGAAAATGCCGGAAGTCAGTTTCAGATTCAACTCGCTGTAAGCATGGGCATACTCATACGCCTGAAAACCCATGAACACCGCACCGAGAAGAATGGTTGCAAACAACCAGAATGCTGTTTTTCCACGTTGACCGGCACGCAATGCATGGTGCGAAATGGTCAGCGTTACACCAGATGTCAACAACAGTGCCGTATTGATTGTCGGGATCCAGAACGGCCCCATCTTTTCAAACGGTTCAATCGTCCCCCCGGGAGTATTGCCCCACTGCGCAGTGTAATCAGGCCAGATGAACTTATGGTCAATATCGGCCAGCCAAGGCATTGTGACGGCACGTGCGTAAAACAACGCGCCGAAGAAACCGGCAAAGAACATCACCTCAGAAAAAATGAACCAACTCATGCTCCAGCGGTAGGAAACATCGATTCGGGCGTTATATAAGCCGCCTTCGGATTCGGCGATCGCATCACCAAACCACTTGTACAAGACAACAAGAAAGGCAAGAATACCGACCATGTTGAGTACCATGCCCCAGCCGTAGCCGTTCACCCATGCAGAAGCACCCAGCATAGTCACCAGCAGGGACGCTCCAGCCAGCACAGGCCATCTGGAGGGCCCTGGTACAAAATAGTACGGCGCATTAGCGTGTTGAGAACCCATCTCCATCTCCCAATACAAATTTTAAATAGTTACTAAGCGACGATACTTTTGACTACCAAAAGCAAAGTCGCGATGAATACCAATGCGCCAATCACCCCTGCGATAACTACATGCACGGGATTGAGCTGCTGCGCATCCTTCTCATAATCGCTTTTTTTCCTGACGCCAAAAAACGACCAGCATACCGCCTTCATCGTTGCACCGAAGGATGCCTTGCGCTGTATCGTCGTTCTAGAATCGTTCATCCGGTTAGCCGTTTCAGCTTGCTTTCTTACCTTGACCACCGACCTCAAAGAAAGTGTACGACAGCGTAATCGTCTTTATGTCTTTAGGCAGTGCTGGATCGATATAAAACACCACCGGCATCTGCTTTGCTTCGTTGGGTCCAAGTGTCTGCTGCTTGAAGCAAAAACACTCCATTTTCATGAAATGCTTTGCCGCCTGCTGCGGTGCATAACTTGGGATCGCCTGTGCATCAATAGCACGCCCTTGTGTATTTACCACCTCATACACTACCTGCGTCATCTCGCCCGGATGCACCTGCATGCTTGCAACAGTTGGGCGGAAGCGCCATGGTCCTTGGGCCGTGCCATCAAATTCAACCGTAATCGTACGAGTCTCATCCACCTGTGTGTTCTTGACATCCTCTTCTGTCACAAACATTTTCGGCGTCAGAAGATTCACACCGGTAATTTCACAGATCTTTTTATAAACCGGCACCAAGGCATAACCGAAACCGAACATCATCACGGCAACAACGACCAATTTGCCGAACATTTGCATATTCAACTGGCGCTTTTGGCCGTTATCACTTTGCTCCTGACGTTGCATATCACATGAACCACAAGCGTTTAATGAACAAACCTACAGCAAACATCAGTGCTATCAACGCAAGAATCAACGCGGTTTTCAGGTTATTCGGCTTTTTCGGCGCAGGCATATATACAGTCATTGGCGGGCTTGCACCCGCCATTTAATTTACTTCACCGTCGGGGGAGTTTCAAAGGTATGGAACGGTGCCGGGCTCGGGACAGTCCACTCCAAGCCGTCTGCGCCATCCCAAGGCTTGTCCGCTGCTTTTTCACCACCCTTGATGGACGGCAACACGACAGCAAACAGGAAATACACCTGCATCAAGCCGAAACCGAGCGCACCGATCGAAGCAATCATATTGAAGTCCGTGAACTGGGCCGGATAGTCCGCATAACGGCGCGGCATGCCAGCAAGTCCCAGAAAGTGCATCGGGAAGAACGTGATGTTGAATGTGATCAACGAACCCCAGAAATGAATCTTGCCACGAGTTTCGTTATACATAAAACCGGTCCATTTGGGGCCCCAATAATAGAAACCGGCGAACAAAGCGAACAGCGAACCGGCGACGAGCACGTAATGAAAGTGAGCCACCACGTAATAAGTATCCTGCACCTGGATATCGATCGGGGTGACAGCCAGGATCAAACCGGTAAAGCCGCCCATTGTGAACACGAAGATAAAGCCGATGGCAAATAACATCGGTGTCTCGAAGGTCATCGAACCTTTCCACATCGTGGCTATCCAGTTAAAGATCTTCACGCCGGTCGGCACTGCAATCAGCATCGTCGCGTACATGAAGAACAATTGCGCGGTGACTGGCATACCTGTAGTAAACATATGGTGCGCCCATACGATAAACGACAGAATCGCAATCGATGCTGTTGCATACACCATCGAAGCGTAACCGAACAACTGCTTACGGGCGAAGGTAGGAATGATCTGCGACACAATGCCAAAGGCCGGCAGAATCATGATGTACACCTCGGGATGGCCGAAAAACCAGAAGATGTGCTGGTACATCACAGGATCGCCGCCACCAGCCGCGTTGAAGAACGAAGTACCAAAATGGCGATCGGTCAGTGTCATCGTGATGGCACCGGCCAGTACCGGCATAACGGCAATCAGCAGGTAGGCAGTAATCAGCCAGGTCCAGCAAAACATCGGCATCTTCATCAGGGTCATGCCAGGAGCGCGCATGTTGAGAATGGTGACGATGATGTTAATCGAGCCCATGATCGACGACGCACCCATGATGTGTACTGCAAAGATCGCCATGTCCATGCCGATCCCCATTTGGGTCGACAGCGGTGCATACAGCGTCCAACCGGCTGCAGTGGCACCGCCCGGCACGAAAAACGAACCGGCCAACAATATGGCAGCAGGCGGCAGCAGCCAGAACGAGAAGTTATTCATGCGAGCAAACGCCATATCCGATGCGCCGATCTGCAACGGCACCATCCAGTTGGCGAAACCGACAAAGGCCGGCATGATCGCACCGAATACCATGACCAAACCGTGCATGGTGGTCAGTTGGTTGAAAAACTCCGGTTGAACCAATTGCAAACCCGGCTGGAATAACTCGGCACGGATACCCAATGCCAGCACGCCACCAGACAGTAGCATGACAAAAGAAAACCACAGATACAGCGTACCGATGTCCTTGTGATTGGTCGCAAACAGCCAGCGCTGCC
Source organism: Noviherbaspirillum sp. (assembly GCA_035539595.1). Classification (GTDB taxonomy): domain Bacteria; phylum Pseudomonadota; class Gammaproteobacteria; order Burkholderiales; family Burkholderiaceae_D; genus Noviherbaspirillum. Next base: position 11,829 of record DATLIB010000173.1, on the reverse strand, counting down.
AGCCATGCGGATGGTCGTGCGCGTGGTCGTGAGAATGATCGTGTGCGTGATCGACTGCGGTGGTGCTCATCTCAATCTCCTAAATTCAATTACTTGCGCGCAGCCAGCACTTCAGCCGGTTGAACAATATTTTCCTGAGTCTTGTTGGACCAGTTATTACGAGTGTAGGTAATGACCGCAGCAATCTCGGTGTCGGACAAGACCCCCTTCCACGGCGGCATGCCGCCTTTGCCATTCAGCACGAGATTGATTTGTCCGGCCTTCGGGCCGGTGACAATCGGTCCGCCGTCCAATGCCGGGAATGCGCCGGGAACACCCTTACCGTTTGCCTGGTGGCAGGCGACGCAATTAGCAGCATAAACTTTTTCGCCGCGCTGCTTCAGCTCATCAATAGTCCAGGTCTTGTTAGGATCATCAGCCAATGCGGCCATTTCTTTTTTCTTGCCATCAACCCATTTCGCGTATTCTTCATCGGTGACGACGTTGACCACGATCGGCATGAATGCATGCTCCTTGCCGCAGAGTTCGGCGCACTGCCCCCGATAAACACCTGTCTTTTCAGCGCGGAACCAAGTATCGCGGACAAAGCCAGGGATCGCGTCCTGCTTTACGCCGAAAGCAGGAATCATCCAAGCATGGATCACATCATTTGCTGTCAGTACCAAGCGGATTTTCTTATTTACGGGCACAACGACAGGATTATCCACTTCGATCAGGTAGTTATCATTCTTTACCTTGGTAGGATCGACGACTTGGTCACGCGGTGTGGATAAAGCAGACAGGAAGGAGATACCTTCTCCTTCACCCTTCAGGTAATCATAGCCCCATTTCCATTGCATGCCAGTCACTTTGATAGTGAGATCGGCATTGGACGTATCTTTCATTGCCACCACCGTCTTGGTCGCCGGCAACGCCATGCCGATGACGATCAAAAACGGAACCACCGTCCAAGCGATTTCGACAGCGGTACTTTCATGGAAGGTAGCAGGCTTGTGACCCAAGGATTTACGGTGCTTGAAAATCGAGTAAAACATTACGCCGAATACGCCGATGAAGATCACCAGACAGATGATCAGCATCAATGTGTGCAACGAATAAATTTCCTCGGCGATCTTCGTTACCGGCGTGGGAAGGTTCAGTTGACGCACAGCTGGACCGCCCTGGCTATCGTTGACCGCCCACGACGGCATGCCCATTACCAAGAGCGACGCTCCGAGCATCATGGATTGAAGGCGCTTCGCAAGTTTCATAATTTCCTCAAAAGCCTAAAATTGGAATTCTGCTGTCTCTTTGACGCCAGCTCGCGTCTTTTCCATTCTGTCAAACCTGCCGCCTCAGCTTCAACTTCGTTCGCTGCAGACCGACCAGGTAGATCAGTAAGCGTTCCGAGCAGCCGCGATGGTCGCGACATGGGAGAGCGCAAAAGGCTAAATAGGCCGACATCAAGTGGCATGCAAATCGAACATTTCCCTTGAACGGCCCTTACGCAAGCGCCATTACGTGCCCTCAACCTTCAAGCACAGCAATGTACACACACTACGCAAAACCACGGAAGTATAAGTCGGAACGCCAAGGGTTATCAAGAGGAAATGGCAGACAGGGCAGCTCAATGCTTTGTCTCATGCGGCTTTGCGGATCACTGGCACAAATTGATTGATGTTTTGACCATGCCGCGTTGCCTTAGGCGCCCCTTATGCGACCACACCATAGCGTTATTTTTTGCGCAGATCCAGCCGGACGATGGTTTCACCGCTCGCGGTCGTCTTTGGCACTGGACGAAACGCATGTCCGTATATCACTTCAAACGTCAATGGGATTTTACCGTCGACACGACGCGATTGTTCCAGCGCCTCGACCACACGCATCCATGCGTGGCGCCCCATGAGGCCATGGCGCCGGGTTGTTAAGGGATTGCCCCCCCATGCCCGGACATCGGCCAGCAATTTCTCTGTGGAGTCATAAGTAACAGTAATGGTTTCCATATCCATTACCGGCGTCGAAAAGCCCGCATTGACCAGCATGTCGCCAAAATCATGCATATCGACAAAAGACAGTACGTGCGCAGCGTCATCCACCATGGAAAATGCCGTACGTATTTCCTTGAATGTATCCGGGCCGAAGCAGGAAAACATGAGCAATCCATCCACCCGCAACACGCGGCGCCACTCTGCAAAGACACGGTCAGGCTGAGGGTGCCAATGGAGAGCGAGATTCGACCAGACCAGATCGACAGCATGGCTCTTGAGCGGCAACTGGGCAAAATCGCCACACGACAAGCCAACCACCGGTTCCAAACTGGCACCTATTTTCGTCGGCAACCATTTGGCAAGTAGTCGGCTCATTGATGACATTGCAGTCAACTGTTTCTCACGGGCAGCGCTAAGCTGGGCATGCGATGCGTCCAAGCCCAATATGCGCGCATTCGGATATTGCTCCTGCAACACTGTGAGGTCGGCGCCGGCCCCGCAACCAGCATCAAGCACTTGTTGCGGCTCGATTTTTACCAGTGCCAGACGTTCCTGCATGCGCGCGGCGATTTCCCTACGCAAGAAATCCGACTCGGTGACACGCGCTGGCGATGCAAACAGGGTACGTACACGGTGCAGGTCAATCGGACCGCTGGATTTGACGTCAGGACTGGCGGGAGACAAGGGCACGAGGAAATCCGGCTTGGGCAATGAGATAATGCGTGCAGTTTACACGCTCGAAGAGCCGCCTGCCCCATGTTTTCCCGCCTACGCTATTGGTCGCGACATGTTTTAGCGCGCCTGCCGACACTGCTGCCCTCATCTTGTGCGCTGTGCAGTGGCAACGCCCCACATGCCTTGTGCGAAGGCTGTAGGGGTGATTTTTTCGCACATCAGCCACTGCGCTGCGCGCAATGTGCAATCCCGTTGCCGAACGATGCCGGGATTACGGCTCCGGTATGCGGCAACTGTCTGCAACATGCACCAGCCTACGATGCAACAATTGTTGCAGCAGACTATGTTGCGCCGGCGGATCGACTGATACTGGCACTGAAATTTGGCGCCCGACTCGAACTGGCGCCGCTGCTTGCAGACATGATGCGGGACGCGATGCTGAGCAACCGGCTACTGCTGCCGACTCACCTGACTGCGGTTCCGCTTGGACCGCAACGCCTCGTCGAACGCGGTTTTAACCAAGCGCTGGAAATTGCCAAACCGCTGTCGCGCACACTCGGTATCGCACTGGATCGAAAACTTATCGTTCGACAACGCGATACGCAGTCACAGGCACGACTGCCTCCGGACGAGCGCCGGAAGAACCTGCGCAATGCGTTTCTTGTTCCCGCAGAGGCGATTGATTTTGTGCATGGCCGGCACATCGGTGTGGTCGACGACGTCATGACAACCGGCGAAACACTGCACGAAATAGCCGTCACGCTCAAGCGCTTCGGCGCCGCTCGCGTGACCAATATCGTGTTTGCACGCACGCCGCAACACTAAAGCAAAGAGGAGTTACCGTTGTTTCATGTGGTACTAGTTGAACCGGAAATCCCCCCGAACACGGGCAATGTGATCCGACTATGCGCGAATACCGGCGCGCAACTGCATTTAGTGGAGCCGCTCGGTTTTCCGCTGGATGATGCCAAGATGCGGCGAGCCGGACTCGACTATCATGATTACGCGAGCATGAAAGTGCATCGCAACTGGAGTGCGTTCATCGCCAGCGAAAGTCCCGATCCACAACGCATGTTCGCGCTCACCACGCATGGCTCCGCTCCCTTTGCCACGATGACATTTCGCCCAGGAGACGTATTCGTATTCGGATCGGAAACCCGGGGTTTGGCTCCTGCGCTGCGTGAATCGTTTGCGGCATCGCAGCGGATACGCCTGCCAATGCGGCCCGACAATCGCAGCCTGAATTTATCGAACACCGTCGCCATCGTTGTGTATGAGGCATGGCGCCAGAACGGCTTCCTTGGCGGAAGCTGACCGAATTTTCATTTACATAGAGAAAGACCATCATGCAATTGCGCTCCCTACTTGTTCTGGCCGTCATTGCGGTCAGCAATCTTGCTCATGCGCAGGAATACCGACTGAAGGATTTGCGTATCGAGAACCCCTACGCACGGGCGACCGTACCTCACCAGCCCTCCGGTGGCGCCTACGTGACCATAGAAAACGTAGGCAAGGAAGCCGATAGGCTGATTGCCGTCAGTTCGCCCGTCGCCAAGTCGGGAGAGCTTCATATGATGTCAATGGACGACAACGTGATGAGAATGCGCGAAGTGTCCGGCATCGACCTGACGCCCGCCACGAAGGTTGAAATGAAACCGGGTGATGGTTACCACGTAATGCTAATGGGCTTGCGCCAGCCGCTGAAGGCAGGCGACCGCTTCCCACTAAAGCTGATCTTTGAAAAATCAGGAACGACCGAGGTTTCCGTCACCGTGCGGGACATCGGCAAGCAAGGCGCAGGATCGGCGGCTCATCACAAGCATTGAAGCGGCAAGACGGCCGACGCTACACAGCGTCAATCTTTCGTATCAATCTTTTTTCAGCAAAACGGTGGCGCGTATTTCACCCGTAGGGATGCCCATGAGATTGCGCAACTGCGGGCGCAGCCAAGGGACCAGCGGCGTCTTGTCAATGGCTGGGAGCAAGCCTAACTGCTGCAAAACGGATATCGCGGCCGGATACAAACCACGCGGATTGCCGTCAGAAACCTTCACCGCAATACCGAGGCCGGCAGAGCGGATGCCGATCGCCTGCACTGCCTCGGCACCGCCTTTTGCGACCCAGTCGCCCGGCGCCGCCTGCATGAAGGCGAGATCGCTGCGACCAGTGCCGGACACCAGCTCCGGGTGGCCGGTCATGGCATCGAACAATGCGGCGCTCAAGCCGCCATGCACCGGGTCTTTGCCACCTTGTGCCAGCCGCGCATAGGCAAGCGCCAACCGCGACAAGGGCAAGGCGTAATTGGGCGCTGAGCAGCCATCGATCCCCATCCTCAATTCCGACTCATCCAAGTCGACCGCTTGCGCTACGCTGTGCCTAATGGCTTTCTGCAAGGGATGCGCAGGATCGAGATAGGTATCGAGCGGCGCACCATGCTGAACACAATAGGCAAGAAATCCGGCGTGCTTGCCGCTGCAGTTATGGTGCAATTGATTGAAGACCTCGCCGGCCGCAGGTTGCCGGCTCTCGACCGCGAAATGTAGCGGCACATGGCAGCCGCAATGTAGGTGGCGCTCGCTGCAACCGGTCTTGTGCAGCATTGCCTGCACGGTATCGGTGTGCATGCTCTCGCCGGAATGGCTGGCGCATATCAACGCCAGTTCACGACTCGTGAAACCGAAGTGCGCCAGGCCGTCGTCGCGCAAGAAAGGCAGCGCTTGCAAGGGTTTGAGGGTGGAGCGAGTGAAGGTCAGGAAATGCGGATCGCCTGCATGGTAAAGCAGGTCGCCCTGCGTGTTGACCACGGCCACCGAACCAAAGTGAATCGATTCCACCTCGCCGCCGCGTGTGACTTCGACCAAGGGGGCAAGCTGCATGCTGCTCTCCGCTCAGGTATTACGCACCTTCGACAATAACCTGGTGGTCGAACGGTCATGTTCGAATTCAATCGCGACCGCACGTCCACCGTATGCTGCGACTGCCTGGCCTTCGGGGATGACACTCATATCGTAGTCGCCGCCTTTTACGTAAATCTCGGGCCGTGCTTCCTGTACGACTTCCAGGGCCGTGTCTTCGTCAAATGCGACAACCATGCTGACAGCCTCAAGCGCGGCGAGAATCGCCATGCGATCTTCACAGCTATTGACCGGACGGTCGTCGCCCTTGCCCAGTCGTTTGACCGAAGCATCGGTATTGACTGCGACCACCAGCGATGCACCGAGTTCGCGCGCTTGGGCAAGATAAGTGACATGTCCCCGATGCAAGATGTCGAAGACGCCGTTGGTCAGTACGACCGGCTTGGGCAATTGCATCACGCGTTGCCGAAGCGCGTCGCGAGCGCAGATTTTTTTCTCGAAGTTAGGCATGTTGAAATAAAAAAGCCGCAGGCGATTGCTTGCGGCTGATAGGTTGTAGGGGCCTAAGGAGTCGCGCAAGAATAAGTTGGACATTTTGGCGCTCGCTGCTGGATGCAATGCAAGGCGTCTGACGCGCCGCAGTGCGAGCACTGCAAGCGGCAGACAACGCAGCAGTGCGCCAGCGGCGAGCAGCAAAAATTGTTCAACTTATTCTTGCGCGGCGACTTAGTCAGGCAACCGGCTTCAATCCGCCCTGCCCTAAACGCGCGACGACTTCTTTGCGGTAGCGATTGAGGTCTTGCACTGATTCAAAGGTGCGCTCGAACAACAGCGACATGTTGTGCAGGATGCGGTCGATGACTTTCTTTTCCCATTCGCCGTCGAACTTGATCTGGCCGTCGAGCCAACGCTCCAGCCAGTTGGGGTCGGGCAGTCGGCTTTGCACCGTGTCATTCGGAAACAGGGCTTGGTTCACGTGCAGATTGGTCGGATGCAATGGCTTTTCAGTACGGCGCGCGGAAGCCATCAATACGCCGATCTTGGCGAAAGCGGCGCGAGCGCTGTCGCCGACTTCGTTCAGCGCCTTTTTCATGTAGCGCAAGTAGGCGCCGCCGTGGCGCGCCTCGTCCTGGCTGATGATTTTGTATATATGCTTGATGACCGGCTCGGTATGCCAGTCGGAGGCGCAGCGGTACCAATGATTCAAGCGGATTTCGCCGCAGAAATGCAGCATGAGCGTTTCCAGCGGCGGCGCCGGATCGAATTCGAAACGCACGTTGTGCAATTCTTCTTCCGTCGGAATCAGGTCCGGCCGGAAACGGCGCAGGTATTCCATCAGCACCAGCGAATGTTTTTGTTCCTCAAAAAACCAGATGGACATGAATGCGGAAAAATCGCTGTCGCCGCGGTTATCACGCAGAAACATTTCAGTTGCCGGCAAAGCAGACCATTCCGTGATCGCGTTCATACGAATGGTTTGCGCTTGTTCGTCGGTCAACTTGGAAGCATCGAACTGATCCCACGGGATATCTTTTTCCATGTCCCAACGAACTTGCTCGAGCGATTTGAATAATTCCGGGTACAGCATGACGCACCTTAAAAATGAGTTAAGTTCTTGATTCTACCAAAGAAAAGTGCAAAAACCTGAATTCTGGCCTAGGATGCCCGGCCTTAGCGCGGAACGAATTTGATAAAGTTCGGTCAAATTTGCCCTTCTTCTTGCCTATGCCCGAAAGCCATTTTCCAACCCCGTCGCCCCGCATCCCGCGCACGGTGTGGATATTAGGCTTTGTCAGCCTGCTGATGGACGTTTCCTCTGAAATGATCCATAGCCTGCTACCTCTGTTTATGACCGTTGTTTTGGGCGCAAGTGCCACCGCGGTGGGCATTATCGAGGGCGTTGCCGAGTCGACCGCGCTGATTGTGAAGATGTTTTCCGGCGTGGTCAGCGACTACATGGGCAAGCGCAAACGACTGGCTGTGCTCGGCTACGCCATGGGCGCGCTGTCCAAACCGGTATTTGCCATGGCGAGCGGCGTCGGCTGGGTGTTCGGCGCGCGCTTCATGGATCGCATCGGCAAAGGTATCCGTGGCGCACCGCGCGACGCCCTGATCGCCGATGTGACGCCCGCTGCCCTGCGCGGCGCCGCCTTCGGCTTGCGACAATCGCTCGACACAATCGGCGCCTTTGTCGGCCCGCTGCTGGCGATGGGCCTGATGTTGCTTTGGGCCAACGATTTCCGTGCCGTCTTCTGGGTTGCGGTGATTCCCGGCCTGCTGGCGGTGGCGCTGCTGGCGTTCGGTGTACGCGAGCCGGAAAAAGTCATTCATGGAGGACGGCAGACTTTCCCCATTTCCCGCTCTGGATTGAGGCTGCTGCCTGCGGCTTATTGGTGGGTGGTCGGAGCCGGTGCCGTGCTGACGCTGGCGCGCTTTTCGGAAGCCTTTCTGGTGCTGCGCGCGCAGCAAGGCGGGCTAGCGTTAGCGCTGGCCCCGCTGGTTCTGGTAGTCATGAACCTGATTTATGCGCTGTGCGCCTATCCGATGGGTTTGCTGGCGGACCGGATGAGTCATCGCACGCTGCTGATAGCCGGCATCGTGCCGCTGGTAGCGGCCGATCTGCTGCTCGCGCACAGCGGAGAACTGGCATGGGTCGGTGGCGGTCTGCTGTTATGGGGTTTGCACATGGCGGCGACGCAAGGGCTGCTGGCGGCGATGGTGGCGGATACCGCACCGGCGCAGTTGCGCGGCACTGCATTCGGCCTGTTCAACTTGGCCAGCGGCGTCGCCATGCTGGCAGCGAGCGTGGTGGCAGGCGTGCTCTGGGACCGCCTGGGCGCGCCGGCCACCTTTCATGCGGGAGCCGCCTTCGCGCTTCTTGCGCTGGCCTTGCTGGCGCTGCGCAAGCCCTCGGCACCATCAGGGCAAGTCGATGCAACTTAGCGGCAACAGTGCTGTCCATGCCGGCTTGGGGTCCGGGCATGTGCAGGCTGCGGGCGGGTTATGCGTGCTATTTTTCAGGAAACAGCTGAATGTCGGACAAGTCTCTTTGCGCGTGCATCTTGCCATGGGGGGCGTCAATCGCCCTCGGCATGGCGGCGTCATGCGCCATAGGGATGGACCAAGTCACGCACAACCTTCCGGAACTGCATGAACGCGTTGAGCCGCAACCCGGCTATTTCAATCTGGGCGAGCGCAACGCCACGCTCGGTTTTCGGAGCCGCGGGGAAAAATGGGATGCCACGCTCGATGACCCGGCTGGGGCCGATCCCGCGCTATCGATCGACTACGGCCGACTGCTGAGCAGCCGCTTCGGCGCGGGCGCCAGCGTGACACGTCAGGGCGATTATTCAGAAGTACTGTTGAACGGGATTTATGCTCCCAAACGCAATCTCCGCCTGCGCTTGGCCGGCGCACAGCTGCGTACCGGCGGGCTCGCTCCCGATAGCCTGGGTAGCGGCGCCGATCCCCTGCTGCAAAACAGCTATCTGTTCGGCGTACGCAAGTACTGGACGAAGTATGCGCATTTGTCCGACCTTGGCATTTCGGCCTACGTGGTGGATGCGGAGGCAGCAGAGTCGGGCGGCATCACTTCCCTGGACGACACCGAGACGCTGGAGGCGGACGGCATGGCAAGCAGCACCTTGGCGGTGGGCCGCATGCAAGGCTACATGCTGAATCTCGGATTGCGGCCAACGCCGCAGTCGCGCCTCGAATTGCGGCGCGAAATCAGTCAGCTCACCTACGCTGCCGTCCCGCATGCGCAACGCGACGAAGCGTCTTTCTCGAGTCGGGTCAGCTACGCGCAGTACTTCGACAACTGTCTGCGCTTCCAGAGCGGTTACAGCATGGCACCGGATGCGGAACGGCTCGATCTCAAACTGGCTCGACATAGTTGGAATGTCCGGCTGTCGCATGCGCAGGACGGCAGCAGCAGCGATACGGCGATCCGCGTTGGCTACACCATTGCACTGGGTCGCTCGCCGCACCGTCGCGCCGATTGCGAGGGCAATCTGAACAACGCCCCAGCATTCGAACCCATCGTCGATGCGGCAGTCGCGCGTCCGCAACAATTTCCGCGCCAGCCGTTGGCCGTGATCGAAGGACCGTAGAGTCGGCCGCTCAATACCCGCTCAATATTTTTTGATGCGGAAGTCGTGGCTGAGAACAATGCGGGTCGAGGCGATCAAGCTGCTCAAACCCAGTATCAATTGCGTCAGCGTGTGGCCCGGCAGTTTCCATATTTGCGTGGGCGGTACTTCCGTGCGCGTCGCCGCGCCGATCAAGGGCGCGACCCAGTCCGCCTCCGGCGTCACGTCGAGCAGGATGTCGCCTTCGCTATCGGTATGCAGGTAAATGTCGCCGCCATGGGCCAGGCGGAAGCAGATGCCATAGCCGCCAGCCTGGGAATTGGCGACCGCGCGGCGCAGGTCGTGGTTGTAACTGTCGATCCAGGCTTCGACATCGTAGGTGGTCTGTAACACGATCCACGGGCGTTCCACAGGCTCTTCCATATACAAGATTCCAATCTGCGCGTTGCGGCGCAACGGCTATCAGGCCGCATGATACCCTCGCCGGAACGATTGGATTGCGGACTGCGCATGATTACCCTGTACGAATACACCAACCGTCCGCGTTACTGGATCGCGCACGATGATGAAGGCTATTGGCTGGTGCCGGCGCGCGACAACGGCTGGCACGAAAGAGAACCTTTCATCGGACACGTGACTGCCTTGCGCAAGGTCACGGATCTGGGCGGCATTGACTTGGGCATGCCCGATCCAGAAGCACCGACGCCACCCTTGCCATAAGGAAGGACGGCGCGCGCCTCAACGCTGCGTGGCCTTGTTTTTATGAAAAAAACATAGAGGATGAATTCATCATTGCAAGTAATGCTTGGTGATTTACTCATCATTTATTTTGATTTCAAATTCAAAGCGCATGCGCATCAAGCAAGAGGGTTTGCAGAAGCAAACGCCGAAATTTCAACTCATTTTTCGTGTCGCACACCATATACCACGCATTCTCCAATCGCTTTTTTATGCGCTGTAGAATCATTACCAGTGATACCATTTCCCGATATTCAGGGGAGAAATCGCCATGGAATTCCGCCAAGTCCAGTACTTCATCTGTCTCTTCGAAGAAGGGACGGTGACGCGCGCGGCGCGGCGCCTTAACATCGTCCAGCCCGCCCTCAGCATGCAGATCGCCAAGCTGGAAGAAGAATTGGGCCAGCAACTATTCGAGCGCACCAAGCAGGGCATGGTGCCGACGGCGGCGGCGCGCCGGATGTACCGCCTGTTCCTGCCAGTTATGCGCGATTTCTCGCATGCCCGCACCCAAGTCACCAGCACCGACGGCGAGATCAGCGGCCATGTCAATATCGGCCTCATCGCCTCCATCACGGAAGGCGTGCTGGCGGAAACCCTGAGTGCGTTTTCGACCAGGTATCCGAACGTGGGCGTGCGCGTGGCGGACGGCTACAGCGCCACGTTGACCGACTGGGTCGCCGGCGGCCAGATCGATGTGGCGATCATCAACAAGCCGCGCCGCCAGCTGGCGCTCAACGTGGAGCACATTGTCGATGAAGACCTGGTGTTGATCACCAGCGCCAAGCACGCAGCTGCCCTGCCGCCGCGTCTGACCTTGCAGCAGATTTCCTCGCTCGGCTTGGCGCTGGTGCTGCCGACGCGCGAGCACGGCCTGCGCGGCGTGCTGGACAGCTTTGCGCAGCATGAAGACGTCGATCTGGCCCCCATGTTCGAGATCGACTCGCTGGTCACGACCGTCAAACTGGTGGAACAAACCCAGCTGGCGACCCTGCTGCCGCGCATCGCGGTGCATCGCGGCCTGAGCGAAGGCACGCTGCAGTGCCACACCATCGTCTCGCCGCGCCTGATCCGCCAAGTGGTGACGGTATCGCATCCACGGCGCCCGCTGAACTCCGCGACCACCGCCTTCCTCGCCATGCTGACGGAACAGATTCGCCTGCGCACGCAGGAACAGACGTCCGGCGCAGTGGATGGCGCGCCACTGGTGCCTGCCGGGGGTTAAACAGCTCTTCATGCAATTTGACACAGTATTTGCTGTGTCATGCGCTCCGATGCAGCAAGACTTGGAAAATGGGGTACGAGGGAAACTTTTTACAACCAATAGTCACTCAATTGCAATCATCTGCAGCCACTACGGGTTACGCCTTTCAGTCAAGCAGCCTTTTAACGATTCTTTTGAAATGAGAAAGCTTCATGAAAACGCCGCCTGCATCCCTCTCTTCCCCTTCCACTATCCCGTCTCCCGACACTGCAAATGTGGCATCGGTACAAGACTCACAG
>DATLIB010000172.1:0-8698 GCA_035539595.1 Noviherbaspirillum sp. | reverse complement strand
CACGCCGCCCATTTCGTCGATAAACGATTCGATCTCTTTGGGATAGACGTTATAACCGCCGGAGATAATCAAGTCCTTGCTGCGGCCGACGATGCTCAGGTAGCCGTCATCATCGAACAGCCCAACGTCGCCGGTCTTGAAATAGCCGTCTTCGGTAAATTCTTCCGCCGTCTTTTCCGGCATCTGCCAATAGCCTTTGAACACGTTCGGTCCCTTGACTTCGATATTGCCGATAGCACCGGCCTTGCACGGCGTGCCTTCGTTATTCCTCACGCGTACTGACACGCCGGGCAGGGGCAGCCCGACCGTCCCGGCGCGGCGTTCGCCGTCGTAGGGATTCGAGGTCAGCATCGTGGTTTCGCTCATGCCGTAGCGTTCAAGGATGGTGTGCGCGGTACGTTCGGCGAACTGCTTGAAGGTGTCGGATAACAAGGGCGCGGAACCAGAGACGAATAGCCGCATGTTGGCGCATATGGTTTTGCCGAACGCAGGGTCGGCGAGCAGCCGTACATAGTAGGTTGGCACTCCCATGAACACTGTCGAGCGCGGCAAGTGCCGCATCACTTCAACCGTGTCGAACTTCGGCAGGAAAATCATCTTGCTGCCGTTGAGCAGCGCCCCGTGTGAGGCCACGAACAAGCCATGGATATGAAACAGCGGCAAGGCATGCAGCAGCACATCGCCTTGCTGCCAGCGCCAGTAGTCATGCAAGACTTTGGCATTGGACGCGAGATTGTCGTGCGTCAGCATGGCACCCTTGCTGCGTCCGGTGGTGCCGGAGGTGTAGAGGATTGCGGCGAGGTCGTTCGCCTTTTTTTCCACGGTATCGAAATGATTCGATTGGTGAGTGGCGCGCACTAACAAAGAGCCTTGGCGGTCGTCGCCGAGGGTGAATACATGTTTTGTGCCCGCCTGGAACGCGATCTGCGACACCCAGCCGAAATTCTGTGGCGAGCAGATGACGACCGCCGGCTCCGCGTTACGGATGAAGTAAGTAATTTCCGTTTCACGATACGCGGTATTGAGCGGCAGATAGACGTAACCGGCGCGCAGCGTGGCTAGATACAGCATCAGCGCTTCTGGCGATTTTTCTACCTGTACTGCGATTCGCGCATCTTTTGGTAGATTCAGACCGGCGAGCAGGTTCGCCATTTTTGCCGTGGCGCGGTCGAGGTCGTTCCACGAATAGAAAAGCCCATCATGCGTTTCGATGCAGCAGCTGGCTCTGTCTTGGGGGAAGCGGGATGCGAACAAGGTGTACAGATTCATGTTCATGGAGATGGAAAACAGGGTGTTTCTAAAATAACGAACCGGAAAAGGCGTTTGCGACGCCTCTCCGGTCTGCCTTTTTTAAGTGATTAATTACGCCATTTCTATGCCGGATGCCGGTAATAGGTGAGATAAGTGACGAGAAGCGCGATGGCACCGAATGCAATCATCGGCAACGACAGCATTTGTCCCGCCGAAATGGTAAATCCTGCAATAAGTACTTCATAGTCCGGCGTGCGAAAGTATTCGGTGACGAAGCGGGCAGTCCCGTAGAGCAGGACGAATAGCGCACCAACCGCCAGTGGCGGTCGTTGCTTGCGCGCGAACAGCCAGACGATGATGAAAACCAGTACGCCATCGATCAACGCCTGATAGATCGGCGACGGATGGCGGGGCAGGCTGTCAACGTTCGGCCAGACCATGGCCCACGGCAGGGATGGGTCGGCAACGCGTCCCGGTAACTCGGCATTGATGAAATTGCCGATGCGTCCTGCCGCGTAACCCAGCGGCACCATAGGCGCAATAAAGTCATACACGTCGATAACGCTCTTTCCTCTTCTGTATGCCCATAAAGCCATGGCAATCAGCACGCCAAGGAAACCACCGTGGAAAGACATGCCACCTTGCCATATCTTGAAGATTTCAAGTGGATGGCTGAAATAATAGGCGGGAGCGTAGAACAAGACCTCCCCCAACCGCCCGCCGATAATCACGCCGAGCACACCATAGAACAGCATGTCGTCCAGGTCTTCCTTTTTCCAGCCGGCCGCAATCATATGCGGCTGGCGTGCCCGCAGCCTTCCCAAGACAAGGAACTGGATGAAGGCGACCAGATACATCAGACCATACCAGTGAACGCTCAAGGGGCCCAGCGAGATGGCGATGGGGTCAGGAAGGGGATGAGTAAGCATCTATCTTTTCTTTCGCAAGAGTTCGAGGAAGGTGCGCAATACGGGGGACATGTTGTCGCGTCGCCATGCCAGGCCAGTTTCGACTGCTGCGGTCTTGTGCGACAGCGACTTATATTCGACACCGGGCCGTTTTAAATTTGACACGGATTGTGGCACAAGCGCGATGCCCATGCCGGCCGACACCAATCCGACGATAGTCTGCATCTGAATGGCTTCCTGCCCGATGCGCGGTGTCAAGCCGGCCTCCCGGAAGCAGGCGAGGATCGCGTCATGGAAAGCGGGGGCGATACGGCGCGGGAAGATGATGAGCGGCATGTCGGCAACGGCGTGCAAACTGACCTCCCTTTTTCCTTGTAGTGCCGTCATGTCTTGCGGCGCAGCCAGGATCAGCGGTTCGGAGAGAACCGTCAGATAGTCGAGTTCCATCCGGGCTTTATCGTGCAACGGCGGAATCAGCAGACCAGCATCGATCCTGCCCTGCAACAGGTCATCGACCTGGATGTCCGTGGTGGCTTCGCGTAAGTCGATCTGTACCTGAGGGTAGCGTTCACGGAATTCACGCAGCAGCGGCGGCAATATGCTGTAGTCCGCCGTTGAGACAAAGGAAAGCGACAGCAAACCCGATTCACCGGATGCCGCACGTCGTGCCAAGTCGGGCAGGGCGGCCGCTTGTTGCAGGATGCGACGCGCTTCTGGCAATAAGGCCAAGCCGGCAGGTGTCAGGGCGATACTGCGCTTGGTACGGCAAAAAAGTGGTGTGCCGAGCGTGGATTCCAATGATTGGATGGTTTGCGACAAGGGAGGTTGGGTCATATGCAAGCGGGCGGCGGCCCGGCCGAAATGATTTTCCTCCGCCACGGCAATGAAATAACGCAATTGGCGCAGTTCAATATTCATATGCATTTCGTATCAATGGTGAAGGAATCATATATTTGACACGTGGCTTCGTGCAAGGCAATCTATTTGGCTTATGTGACGCTGGGACGCGTCCGAACCCAACATTTCCTGGAGAGCAAGCATGCCGCAATACCGTTCCCGCACTACTACCCACGGCCGCAACATGGCGGGCGCGCGCGCGCTATGGCGCGCCACTGGCATGAAGGACGGCGATTTCGACAAGCCGATCATTGCCGTTGTCAATTCATTCACGCAGTTCGTGCCGGGCCATGTGCATTTGAAAGACCTCGGCCAGATGGTCGCACGCGAGATCGAAGCGGCCGGCGGTGTTGCCAAGGAATTCAATACGATCGCAGTCGACGATGGCATCGCCATGGGACATGGCGGCATGCTGTATTCCTTGCCTTCGCGTGAACTGATCGCCGATTCGGTGGAGTACATGGTGAATGCGCACTGCGCCGATGCGATGGTCTGCATCTCCAACTGCGACAAAATCACGCCGGGCATGCTGATGGCGGCGATGCGGCTGAATATCCCGGTGGTGTTTGTATCGGGTGGCCCGATGGAAGCCGGCAAGGTGATCGAAGCACTGCACGGCAAGCAGGAAGGCACGCAAAAGATCATCAAGGTCGATCTGATCGATGCCATGATCCAGGCCGGCGATCCGAAGGTGTCGGATGAGCAGGTTGCCAACATCGAACGTTCAGCTTGTCCTACCTGCGGTTCGTGCTCCGGCATGTTCACTGCCAACTCCATGAACTGCCTGACGGAGGCACTTGGCTTATCTCTGCCCGGCAACGGTACCGTCGTTGCCACGCATGCCGACCGCAAGCAACTATTCCTGCGCGCCGGCCGTTTGATCGTCGAACTGGCCAAGCGGTATTACGAACAGGATGATGCGTCGATTTTGCCGCGCAATATTTCGACCAAGGCGGCCTTTGAAAACGCGATGGCGCTGGATGTCTCCATGGGCGGTTCCACCAACACCGTGCTGCATTTGCTCGCCGCCGCGCAGGAGGCGGGTGTCGATTTCACGATGGCCGACATCGACCGGATTTCCCGCAAGGTGCCGTGCTTGTGCAAGGTGGCACCGGCGACGCAGGACTACCACATAGAAGATGTACACCGTGCAGGCGGCATCGTCGGTATTCTCGGCGAATTAGACCGGGCTGGTCTGTTGGATGTCAGCGTCACAACGGTGCATAGTAAAACCATGGCCGAGTCGATTGCGCGCAACGATATCATGTGTACTTCCGATGAGGAGGTACATCAATTCTTTCTCGCCGCGCCTGGGGGCGTGCCTACTCAAGTCGCCTTCTCGCAAGATAAGCGTTTCGACAAGGCCGATAACGACCGCACATACGGTTGCATCCGCGACCGGGAACATGCTTATTCCAAGGACGGCGGTCTCGCTGTTCTGTATGGCAATCTGGCAGAGAAGGGCTGCATCGTCAAAACTGCCGGGGTGGATGAAAGCATCCTCAAGTTCACCGGCAAGGCGCGTGTATTCGAAAGCCAGGATGCCGCGGTGGATGCGATTCTGGGCGATGTGGTGCAAGCCGGAGATGTGGTCATCATCCGCTACGAAGGTCCGAAAGGCGGTCCCGGTATGCAGGAAATGTTGTACCCGACTTCGTACATCAAATCCAAGGGATTGGGCAAGAGCTGCGCACTGTTTACCGATGGCCGCTTCTCGGGCGGTTCCTCCGGGTTGGTAATCGGTCACGCATCCCCGGAAGCTGCTGAGGGCGGCGCCATTGGTTTGGTAAACGACGGCGACATCATCGAGATCGACATTCCCGAGCGTCGTATTCATCTCCAGATCAATGACGCAGAACTGGCACAGCGTCGTGCTGCAATGGAAGCCAAGGGCGGTAAGGCATGGAAACCCGAGAACCGGGAACGCGTGGTGTCGCAAGCCTTGCAAGCGTATGCAGCGCTGGCGACGTCCGCAGACCGTGGTGCTGTGCGCGATATCTCACAACTGAAACGCTAACCTGTGGGGATGCAAGGGCGGCCAATGTGCCGCCCTTGCTATATCGGCCTTCACTTCCGAAAGGTTTTCTTCACTCGTTCCTGACGGGCTTTTTCCAGTTGTTCATGCGCCTTGCGTTTGTCCAGCCCCAGTATCCTCTCTACAAATTCGAACCAGATAAACGCGACAAGAAACAAGCCGCCAATCCACCACCACGATAGTTCGGCAAATGGACCAATCTCGAAATATCGGAGAATTGATAACAAAGCAATGATGAGAATGATTGGCATGATGGCTTTCCCTATTGCAGCATGTTGTGGAAGATTGTAACGCTCAATCATGGTAGTCAACCGCTGATGTACGTACGCCGTTTCAGGAAAGCAAGACGCTGTAGAATGTGATGAAGTTTTCTTTTGGAGAAAGTGATGAAACGTTCGATCCTGGTTGGTTTGTTGGCTGCTGGTACTTTTGTTTCCAACTTTGCGATGGCGAATGCTGATCTTGCCAAGGCAAAGAACTGCATGGCCTGTCATACAGTCGCTACCAAGGTGATTGGTCCGGCTTTCAAAGATGTGGCAACCAAATACGCAGGCCAAAAAGATGCCGAAAACAAACTGACCCAGAAAGTATTAAAGGGAGGGAGTGGCGTTTGGGGTAACGCTGTAATGCCTGCAAATACACAGCTCAGTGAAGCCGATGCCAGGGCACTGGTGCAGTGGGTGTTGTCCCAAAAATAAGTACTATTGCTTAACGCGTGACCAATTACAGCGACCGGTAGCAATTCTGAACCGGCCGCGAAGACAGTAAAAGAGCGTTTCAGTGCGACGTGCTTTTACTGTCTTTTTCTAATTTTTCCAACACATAGCGCGTCATCCCGGCAGCAAGTTCATGTTCTCCCATGAACACCTTGCCCGCGTTCTCCTTTCGCAAGAGGGCTGCCTCTTCCTCACTGTGTGTGCGCACGACGATTTCAATGGCGGGGTTCAGCGCACGCGCAATCTCGGTCATTGTGCGTACGTGGAACGTATCAGGCGTGGCGATAATTAAAATTCTTGCACGGGCAATATGCGCCTGGATCAGGACCGCTGGTTCAGCCGCATTGCCCGCCACAGCAGGAATGTCTTGCTTGCGTAATTGCTCCACTACCTGACGATTTTGTTCGATCACGACGTAATGTACGCCGTGACTGGTAAGCGATTCCGCTATCCATCGTCCCACACGGCCATAACCCACCAGTACGGCTTGGCCGGTCAATTTGTGCTGTTCTACCGTGAAAGGCAATTCCGATAGCGGATCAATAGCACGTTCAAACTTGCGTGCGAGTTCAGAGTGCGTTCGGATCCACGCCTGGAGCGGTTCGATTGCCTGAAAAATGAGAGGATTGAGCGCAATGGAAATGATCGCTCCAGCCAGGATCAAGCTGTAGGCCTCCGGTGGCAGTAAGCCGAGTGAAAGGCCCAGGGCAGCGAGGATGAATGAGAACTCGCCGATTTGAGCAAGGCTCGCGGAAACCGTCAACGCCGTATTCAAGGGATAACGTAGCGCCAGCACCAACACAAAGGCAGCGATCGATTTACCAAAGATGATGATGGCAATGACTGCAAGCACTTGTAACGGACTTTGCAGCAAAACATTAGGATCAAAAAGCATCCCGACCGATACGAAGAACAACACTGAGAATGCGTCGCGCAGTGGCAACGACTCTTGTGCTGCCCGATGACTCAATTCCGATTCCCGCAATACCATTCCCGCAAAGAACGCACCAAGGGCAAAGGACACCCCAAACAGTTCGGAGGACCCGTAGGCAATGCCAACAGCGGCGGCAATGATGCAAAGGGTGAACAACTCGCGAGAATTGGTGCGGGCGACTTGCCATAGCAACCATGGAAAAACCTTGCGTCCAACCACCAGCATAAAAACGATGAATGCAGCAACTTGTCCTAGCGTGATACCAAGCTTCATCCACAGGTCCCCGGTTTGAATATCCTGAGTGCCTTCGAGCCATCCTGATAGCGCAGGAAGCAGCACAAGTACCAGTACCGTCACGAGATCCTCGACCACCAGCCAGCCAACAGCAATGCGACCGTTGACCGAGTCAAGCATGCCGCGGTCTTCCAGCGCACGCAGCAAGACCACCGTGCTTGCAACAGACAGCGCCAATCCAAATACCAGTCCGGCTCCTATGCTCCATCCCCACAGCGCAGCTACTCCCATACCAAGCGTCGTTGCAACGGCGATCTGGATTGTGGCGCCAGGCAAGGCGATTCTCTTGACCTCCAACAAGTCATGCAGGGAAAAGTGCAATCCCACACCGAACATGAGCAGCATTACACCGATTTCGGCCAGTTGCCCGGCGAGCTCCATATTGGCGACAAAGCCGGGAGTCGCCGGCCCTAGCAGGATGCCTGCAGCAAGATAGCCGACCAACGCCGGCAGTTTCAATCGCATTGCTAGAAAGCCGAGGATAAGCGCGAGACCCAAGGCTGCGGCAATGGTGGTAATGAGGCTGATATTGTGCGGCATTTAGCAGCGCCTCTCCCGAATGATTAGACGGTTGGAATGATAATTGAACGACATGCCCATCCCCTGCCTAAATTGAATCATATAAGAGCAGGAACAAGCGTTTACATCAAATTGTCCGGGTTGTTACCTTTGTCGGGGTATCTTTTCTCGCTTGGTGAATACAAGCCGACTGCCCGCATTGAATGAATCATCCATACAAAAATGGTCCGGAATCAAGGGGGTGGTGCGATTGCAGAGGCGCTTAAGAAAACCTCGGATACGTGTAAAAAAAATCCCCCGACAAAGCGGGGGATTTAAAAGCACTTCACTTCTAGCTTCTACGCAAATGCCCTGGTTAATAACCGGAGCACCTACGCCATGCTGAAATTGTCAATTACTTGGTAACAGCCAGTTGCTTGCGCTGACCATCTTGGTATGTGTACAGCGTCAGCGTACCGTCCTTGATGTCGCCCTTGTTGTCAAAGGAGATATTGCCGGTCACGCCTTTGTACTGGATCTTGGCCAGTTCAGGCATGTACTTTGCCGGTTCCGGGGAGCCAGCCTTCTTCATTGCTTCGACCATGACCATCACGGAGTCATACACGTACGGTGCATAGATCTGCACTTCGGTGTTGAACTTCTTCTTGAAGGCTGCCTTGAAATCTTCCAGGCCTTTTTTCTGAGAATCTTCCACGCCGCCTGCTTCTGCGCAAACCACTTGACCGTCAGCCAGTGCATCGCCTGCCAGTTTTGCCAAGCCTACTGTGCAGATGCCGTCGCCACCCATGAACTTGGCATTGATGCCCAGAGCCTTCATCTGACGCAGCATCGGGCCAGCTACAGCGTCCATGCCGCCAAAGAAGATGGTGTCAGGATTCTTGGACTTGATCGAAGTCAGAATCGCGTTGAAGTCGGTTGCCTTGTCGTTGGTGTATTGCTGCGCAACGATTTCAGCCGACGTACCCTTGCTCTTGACGCCCTTTGCGAATTCTTGTGCGACACCTTGGCCGTAGGCTGTACGGTCATCGATCACAGCAACCTTTTTTGCCTTCAGCTGATCCGCAGCATAACGGCCGAGTGTGCCGCCGAGCTGACCGTCATTGGCGACCACGCGGAAAGCGGTCTTGAAGCCTTGCTGGGTGTA
>DATLIB010000171.1:0-4253 GCA_035539595.1 Noviherbaspirillum sp. | reverse complement strand
CAGCTCCAGCATGGTGCGGTCGCGCAGGCCGAGCGGGGTATTCACGTCCGGCGCGGCCAGCAAGGCTTCTACTTGCGTCTCCGACAAGGTTTTGGGATAACGCGGCGGCTGCTTGGCCGATCGCATCTTCAGACAGGGATCAGTGCTGATCTTGTTTTGCCGCAGTGCCAGCTGATAAAAGCGCTTCAATACCGCCAGGCGGCGATTGGCTGAGGTAGCCTTGGTCTCGCCATGCCGGGCGGCAAAATAAGCCTGGATGTCGACGGCCTGCACCGCATGCAGATCCTTGCCGCGTTCGCCCTGCAACCAGTTGGCGAACGAGGTCATATCGCGTCGATAGGCATCCAGCGAATTCTTTGCCAACCCGTCTTCCAGCCACAAGGTGTCGCAAAACTCGTCTATTGCACTCTGATTTGCCGCAAGCATGTCGGTCATCGGTAAGTTTCAACTCCCTCGTGGGCCAGCAGCCAACGTTTCACACCGAGATGGAAACCGGTTTCATCGTCATGGTGGGAAAAACCGCCGAGCCCGCCGGACGCGGTGACGCGATGGCAAGGGATGATGATGGGGAACCAGTTGGCGCCGCAAGCCTGACCGACAGCGCGCGGTGCCGACTGGATCCGCTTGGCGACCTGGCCGTAGGTCAGCACCTCGCCGCGAGGAATGGCGGCGATGACTTGCCATACCTTGCGCTGGAATTCGGTACCGGTCTCGGGAAGCGGAAGATCGAAACGGAAATCCGGTTCGGCAAGATAACGCTCAAGCTGACGCGCCACCTGTTCCGCCAATGTATCGGTTGGCGCTTTTTCGTTGAAGTGGCGCGGCAGGTAAACCAGTTCGCGCAGGATGCCCGGCTCGGTCCGAATGCCGATGGCGCCGAAAGGCGCTTCGACAATCGCGGAAAATAAGTGCGTGCTGTGGGAGGGTGTCATGCTGCTAGGATAAATCAAACCCTGCCGCGTTTCGAGCGTCGTCTGCGGTGCGTGTAGCAAAAAAAATCGGCATGCCCGTTGCCGGAACACGCCGATGGTTTACCTGCCTTTTGCCCTTATTCGACGAAGGCTTCCTCGCGCTTCTTGCGCAACGACGGCAACAACACGACTGCCAATGCGATGGCCGCCATGATCAGCATCGTCGCACTGATCGGACGCTCCAAAAACACCATCGGATCGCTACGTGACAAGAGCAGCGCGCGGCGCAAATACTCTTCCATCATCGGGCCGATGATGAAACCCAGCAGCATCGGTGCCGGTTCCATTTCCAACTTGCCGCAGAAGTAACCGAACACACCGAACAATGCCATCAGGATGATATCGAAGTCGCTGTTGTTCAGGCTGAACACACCGATCGCGCAAAATACCAGGATGGCCGGATACAGGAAATGGTAAGGCACCATGATCATGCGTACCCACAGACTGATCATCGGCAGATTCAGCACGACCAAGAAGAAGTTGCCGATCCACATCGAGGCGATGATGCCCCAGAACAGCGCCGGCTGTTCCGTCATCACCGCCGGCCCCGGCTGAATGCCCTGGATGATCAATGCGCCGATCATCAGCGCCATCACCGGATTGGACGGGATGCCCAAGGTGAGCATCGGGATGAACGAAGTTTGCGCCCCGGCATTGTTGGCCGCCTCGGGGGCCGCCACGCCTTCGATGGCACCGTTGCCGAAGTTGGCGGCGTTTTTCGAGACCTTCTTTTCAATCGAATAAGCCGCGAAGGATGCCAGCATCGCGCCGCCGCCCGGCAGAATGCCGAGCACAGCCCCCAATGCCGTACCGCGCACAATGGGCGCAAAGATGCGCTTCAAGTCGTCCTTGGTCGGCATCAATCCTTCGATCTTCTTGATCGTCAAGGTCCGTGTTTCTTCGTGTTCGAGGTTACGCACGATCTCGCCGATGCCGAACATGCCCATGGCGACGATGACGAAGTTGATGCCATCCGCCAGCTGCGGCAGATCGAAGGTATAGCGTGGCGTTCCCGTATTAACGTCGGTACCGATCAAGCCGAGCAGCAGACCGAGGAGGATCATGCCGATGGCGCGCAATAACGAGCCACTGGCCAGCACCACGGACGCGACCAGGCCCAGCACCATCAGCGAAAAATACTCTGCCGGACCGAATTTCAGCGCCACCTCTGCCAACGGCGGAGCGAACAACGCGAGCAGCACCGTGGCAACCGTACCGGCGAAAAAGGAGCCGAGTGCAGCAGTCGCCAATGCCTTGCCAGCCTGACCGTTACGGGCCATCTTGTACCCGTCGATGGCAGTCACCACCGACGACGATTCGCCAGGCAGGTTGACCAGGATGGCGGTAGTGGAACCGCCGTACTGGGCACCGTAATAAATGCCGGAGAGCATGATCAATGCGGAAATCGGCTCCAGCGAAAAGGTGATTGGCAACAGCATCGCAATGGTCGCTGTCGGGCCAAGCCCCGGCAACACACCGATGGCCGTACCGAGAAATACGCCTATCAGACAATAAAACAGGTTGTTCAGGGTGAGGGCCGTCTCCAGACCGAGACCGAGGTTACTTAAAATTTCCATTTCTTGTCTTCCCTTAGAAGCCGAACCACGCGCCGAGTATCGGCATCGGAAGACCGATGGCCTTGACGAATACCAGCGTGCTGAATGCTGCCATGCCGATTGCCAGCAAGATGGTAGGAAGCAGACGGAATTTGATGCTGGCAAAGCCACTGATCATGACCAGCAGGATCACGGCGGGCAACAGGCCGGCGCCGCGCACGATGAAACCGAACAACAAGACGCCGGCGATGATGAGGGCGATTTCCTTGAATGCTATTTTTCCAATCGCCTCGCCGGCAGAAAAGAAGGAACGCAGCACCGCGACCAGGCCGACCAAGCCAAGCAGCCCGCCGAGAACAGTGGGGAAATAAGAAGGTCCCATCCTGCCGGCAGTCCCCATCGAATAGTCCAGACCGATGATGATGGCAGCCAAGCCAAAGAAGATAAAAATAACCCCTGACCAAAAATCCTTGGGGTTGCGTATGAATGAGGGCAAGGCGGATCTCCTTTTACCTGTTAAAACCGATGGAACACCTTGTCGCTGCACAGGGTTCCACTGCCGTTGTTCGTCTTTTATTTATTCTCATTCAATCCAGGCTCAGCCATGCGAAAGGCGGGGCTGCCTGCCCCGCCTTTAGCGATCACGGGAGCGCTAACGCTGATTCAATCCGCGTACACGCCTGCCTTCTTGATGATCGGGCTCCATTTATCGATTTCGGCCTTCAGGAAGGCGCGATGCGCTTCCGGCTTGGCCCGTGCTTCATCGACCGGCTCGGTGCCAAGTTCTGCAAAACGCTGCTTCACTGTCGGATCCTTCAGTGCTACCTGCAAAGCATTGGACAGGGAATCGATAATCGGCTTGGGTGTTCCCTTCGGCGCGTACAGGCCATGCCAGACGGCGACTTCAAAGTTCGGCAAACCGGCTTCGTGCAACGTGGGGACGTCAGGCAAGGACGGCACGCGCGTCTTGGTGGTGACGCCATACACTTTGATCTTGCCGCTCTTGATTTGGCTGGTCGTGTTGGTGGTCTGGTCGCACATGAAATCTACCTGGCCGCCCAGCAGGTCATTCATCGCCGGGCCGGTCCCCTTGTAAGGAACCGTGGTCAGGTTGACGCCGACAGCGCTCATGAACAGCATGCCGCAGAGGTGGGATGCGGAACCGACACCGGCATTGGCGTAGGACACCTTGTCCTTGTTGGCTTTCACGTAAGCCAGCAGTTCCTTGAAATCCTTGGCAGGAAAGTCCTTGCGCGCCACGAAAGTCATCGGTACATCGGTCACCAAGCCGATCGTCTCAAAGCTGTCGGTCGCACTGTACGCCAGCTTGCGGTACAGCGACGGCGCGGTGGAGTGGCCGATATGGTGCAGGAAAATGGTATAGCCGTCGGGGTTGGACTTTGCCACGCGGGCTGCCCCGATCGTGCCACCCGCACCGCCGACATTTTCGACCACGATCTGCTGACCCAGCGTCTTGCCCATCGACTGGGAAACCAGGCGCGCGACCGTATCGGTCGGACCGCCGGCGGCGAACGGGACGATCATGGTGACGGTCTTGGTCGGATAAGACTGTGCGTATGCAGCTGTGCTGGCGACCAACGCGAGACCGGCGACAAACCGTAGCGATTTGATATTCATGAATCCTGCTCCTCTTGATAATTAATATATGGACTCAAGGAGATGCCTGCCAACGATGTTGAAAAACCGGAAAAAATCCCGCACAGAC
>DATLIB010000170.1:0-10421 GCA_035539595.1 Noviherbaspirillum sp. | reverse complement strand
GTGTTCCCCGGCGGCGTCGGCACGGCCGAGGAGATCCTGTACCTGCTGGGCATCCTCCTGCGCGAGGAAAACGCCGGCTTGCCGTTCCCGCTGATCCTCACCGGCCCCACCATCGCAGCGCCGTATTTCGAGCAGATCGACAAGTTCATCCGGCTGACCTTGGGCGACGCCGCGGCGGCACGCTACGAAATCATCACCGGCGATCCGGTCGCCGTCGCCAAGAAGATGACCGCCGGCATCAAACGCGTACGCGAATACCGCATCGCCCATAAAGACTCGTTCTTTTTCAACTGGGCCATCGACGTGCCGCTGGAATACCAGCAGCCTTTCGTCCCCTCGCACGAAGCCATGGCCGCATTGGACTTGCACCATGGCCGCCCGGCGCACGCGCTGGCCGCCGATCTGCGTCGCGCCTTTTCGGGCATCGTCGCCGGCAACGTGAAGGAAGACGGCATGCGCCGCATCGAGCAATTCGGGCCTTTCGAGATCCACGGCGACCCCGACATGATGCATGCGCTGGACGCATTGCTGCGCGCGTTCGTCGAGCAGCGGCGCATGAAGATCGCGGGGGAGTACCGGCCTTGCTATCGGGTTCTTTCGTGACCTTGGCGCCAACCGAATAACGCTGCGGCTGGCAGGAATGAGGTTGCCGGGCGTGACGATTCGGGCAGTCCGGTTGCAACGCGATTGCTTTCTCTGAGAGAGGTGTGCGGTGTTGGAAACGGTGGTTCCCTGGTTGCCTGATTTCTGCCGGCGAGCCCGCATCATGGTCATGCTGGGCATGGCGGAGATGGTGGTAGTGGTTGTTGCGTTATGGCCTGGCGAAGCGAATAGGCTTCCGTTCGCGCACTTCTTGTCCGCGAGCGCATTCGCCCTGTGGATCGCCATTGCCGTGTCGGTCATGCTTTGCATGTCGCGTCAGGTATTGTCGCGGTTCACTCCCGTCCTTGGCGTAACTGCGTCGCTGGGTCTATCTGCGGCGATTTCGGTGGCGGCTGCGGGCATCGTATATGCATTGTTTACCGCGCTGGGAAAGCCGCCGGTGGACGTGAGTTTCTGGCGTTTCGTTTCGGCCAGCGCGGCGATCGCGGTACTTATCACTGCGTCCGCTATGCGTTATTTCTATGTCAGCGACCGTTGGACATTGCAACTCAACGCCAATGCCAGGGCCGAGGCCGACGCTTTGCAGGCACGTATCCGACCACACTTTCTGTTCAACAGCATGAACCTGATAGCCAGCCTGGTCAGGACCGATCCGGTCGTGGCGGAGCGCGCGGTCCTGGACTTGTCGGATTTGTTCCGCGCCGCTTTGGGCGTCGGCGAAGGCGAATCGACCCTCGCCCAGGAGGTGGAACTGGCCCGGCGCTACCTTTCCATCGAGTCGTTGCGGCTTGGCGAGCGATTGCAGGTGCGGTGGAGGATGGAAGAGCCTCTGCCTTGGGAGCAGAGATTGCCGCACCTGGTTTTGCAGCCGCTGGTAGAGAATGCGGTTCTGCACGGGATTTCGCGAATTCCCGAAGGCGGGTTATTGGAAATAGACTTGTCGGTGAATGCCGATATTTTGTCGGTCACCATCATCAATCCCGCGCTGCCGCCGGACTCCCCAGTGCTTCGTTTACAGCAGGGATCCGGTCACGCCCAGCGCAACATCGCTTATCGTCTCCTGTACGCATTCAATTCACGGGCTAAACTCACGAGCGGATGGAAAGAAGGTGTTTACACCTGTGTGATGGCCGTGCCGACTCGGTGATATCCGAATAGGGTTCCGGGGTTCCTTATAGCGGGTGCTGAGTTCGACAGGCGAGGGTTTGGGAGCTCTTGGAACTGAACGCGGTTCACATTCGGTCTGCGGCAGTCTTGGCACGTAGGGCCGCCCTGGGGACGCCCGTCCGCCCATCGGGACCGTCCATCCTGAACAGGCTTGCCAGTCCGGCGGTCTCCTATAACGTGTAAGGCCATCGCTGGGGAGCGGCTACTGATGCCAAGACGCCAAAATAATGGGTTCAGCCTTATCGAGCTAATGGTGGTCATCGCGATCGTCGCGGTTTTGCTTACCATAGGGTTGCCCAGCTTCCAAAGCTCTTTGCGCTCCAATCGGATAGCGACCAGCAGCAATGAGTTACTGGCATCGCTGGCTTTGGCACGCAGCGAAGCGGTTCGTAGTACCCGCGGTGGTGGGGTGTGCTCGAGTGCCAACGGCACGGCGTGTGGCGGCAACTGGAATAACGGTTGGCTCGTCTGGACGGAAACGGACGGCAACGGTGTTCTAGGGGCAGGGGAAACGGTTGTCCGTTATATCCAAAGCAAGCCCAAGCTGACTTTGGCCGGCAGTGCGAACACTATCGCTTTCGACAGCCGTGGCCGGGCCATCGGTGGCGCCCAATCCATCCAACTCAGTCCCGAGGGTGCAGCCACGCCCATTCGTTGTCTACAGATCGGAATAACAGGCCAGACCCGTGTGGATCCAGGTGCATGCCCATGAAATCGAAATCGACGCGCCGTTTGCTTTCTCTATCCCGGGGTCGCACCTCGGGTTTCACCATGATCGAGGTGCTGATCGCGATCCTGGTTTTGGCGTTTGGATTGCTCGGGTTCGCCTTGTTGCAGACGATGAACGTTCGATTCACCAAAAGCGCGCAGCAACGTACTGTTGCCACCAATTTGGCTTATGAACTGGTAGACCTGATGCGCATTCAGCGTTCTCTCGGTTCCTATTACAACGCCATCAATCCTGGCAGCTTCAGCGGCGTGACCGTTCCAACAACAGGGTGCGCACGCGCGGTGGCCGCTCCGCCTACCGTCAATATCGATCGCTGGAAGTGCGAAGTGCGCGCAGCTTTGCCAGACGGTGAAGCAGACGTTGAATTGGCCGCCGACGGCAATGTCGTAGTGTATGTCCAATGGGGAGATACGGGTTCAATCAATAGCAGAGTCACGGTAAGGAGTCGTCTGTGAAGACCGCTTATAAAGGACCACGCGTCTCCGCAGGTCTATCGCTCATAGAATTGATGATCGCTTTGTTGATCGGTACGATTCTTGTGTTGGGGCTTGTGCAAGTATTTTCGGCCTCGCGCACCGCATATCAGCTATCGCAGGGCATAGCCCGCAACCAGGAAAGTTCGCGTTTCGCTGTCGACTTCCTGACTCGCGATCTGCGCATGGCTGGCCACGCCGGGTGCGTGAACGATCAGTCGCTGCTTTCGACCGACGGCACTACCATCACTGGCGGCAATATCCGTTCCTTGTTCTTGAACGGAGCCAATCGAAATGCCAACAATGTCGCCGCGCTGCTATTTCCTCTGCGGTTCGATGTGTCCATTCAAGGCTACGAGGCCAATGGCACCGCGCCCGGTAACACCCGTCAGATCCCAGCCGCCCTCGTCGCCGGTGCTGCCGCTGATTGGTCGCCTGTGCTGCCGGCGGATATAAGTGGGCTGAATCCAGCGCCCATACGCGGCAGCGACATCGTAGTGCTGCGTTTTCTTTCGGCGGAAGAGGCGCCGATCACCACGTTCAATGCGACCGGGACGCCGGCGGTGGTGTATCCGGCCGCCAGCGGCGCCTTGGCCACCGGCGGAAGCGGTCTGTTTGCGATCGCCGATTGCCGCGGTGCATCGGTATTCCAGGCCAGCGCTGCACCCACCGCTACCAGCATGAATGTGACCCAGACTGGATTGAATGCCTCGGACCTCACGTTCATTTCGACACATGACAGTTCGCTTGCCTACAAGGCCGGCAGCGCATCTTTGTATCGCGCCGAGTCGATGGCTTACTACGTCGCGTTCAGCCCGCAGGCTCAGGCTCCAGCGCTCTATCGTGTTCGTTGGATTTCGACACCAGGAAACGGTGCTTTGACGGCTGTCACCGAGGAAATGGTGGATGGGGTCGAATCCATGCAGCTGCTTTTCGGCCGGGATTCGGCGCCGCTGACTTCTCCGCCATCGGGGTATATCTCGTCCATGGTGCCGGCAAGCACGATTGGCGATGAAACCAATGCGGCCGCATGGCGGCGCGTCGGAGCAGTACAACTGGGACTGATGGTGCGGAACTCCGGCAATCGGGAAGGAGCCGCCGCAACTCAGTCGCTGATCCCGCTTAGCGTTCTTGAAGTGCAGATGCCGGTGCAAACGCCGGATGGAAACTACAGATCCGTCTACGAAACTACGGTGGCGCTACGCAACCGACTGTACGGAAATTGAACCGATGAACCGATTCCAGCGATCAAGTTTTTCCATCTCTGCACGCAAGCAACGCGGCGCGGTTCTTTATGTCGCCTTGATCATGCTGATTCTGCTGGCGCTGATCGGCATAGTGGGCATGCAAGTGGCGACCCTGCAGGAACGCATGTCCGCCAACTATGTGGCCGCTAATGTTGCGTTTCAGAATGCTGAAAGCGAAGTCCGTACTCGCGAAGTCGATATTACCGAAGGCGATTTTTTCGAAAATGAAGATTGCGCAACGCCTTTCGACTCAAAGGCTTGGGCTAATGGTGTGACCACAGCATCCGAAGTACGGACGCGCAATATCGGGATATGCACTGGCGAGTGCAGCGCAGCTGTGGGCGGAGACAGCTCCGAAAGCCTATGCAATTTGTACAGGACCACGGGTTTCAGCCGTGACCAGAATTCAGTAGCCGCATCGTCGTCTCTCGCGGCTATCGACACCATCTTCATCAAGCCCTGACAGAGCATCGCCATGAAACTCAAGCATTGGACACTCCTGGGCCTGATAGTCATCTCAAGCCTGGCGATCGGGCAAGCGGTGGTAGTGCCTCCACCGCTGCTGAATATCGCGCAATCACCTTTATTCGCGCGCGCCTCGTTGCCGCCGCTGAACATGTTGGTGATGGGTAAGGATCACAAGATTTACTATGAAGCCTACAACGACGCTTCCGATCTCGACGGCGATGGCGTGCCGGATGTCGGGTATCAGGGCTGGCAGACGAAGGTTGTCGACGGGCAGACCAAGTTCAAGATCGATTATTTCGGCTATTTCAATTCTTTTGCTTGCTATACATGGGATGGTGCCAAGTTCAATCCCGTTTCCGCGGCGCCCAACAAGACGTGCAGCGGGCAGTGGAGCGGCGACTTTCTCAACTACCTGACCACTTCCCGCATGGACGCGCTGCGGCGCGTGCTGTACGGCGGCTGGCGACAGGTGGATTCCACCACTGAAACGATATTGCAAGGTTCGTTCTTTCCTCAGGATGCGCACAGTTGGGGAAAGGAATACCAAAGCGTCGCGCGCGATGGTTACAACATCAGCAACTATGCGCCCCTCACGGCGCCAACCGCGGGAAATTACCACCTTTTCGCCGTTACTACGGTTACCGACAATTCTGCGCCGCTGTTCCGCGTTATGCAGAACTCGCCGTACAGAATCTGGAACTGGCTTTCGATCGAAGGACCGGTAGCGGGCAATAAGTGCTTCACATCCGGCAATTCGCGAGTGGACTGCCTTAGCGGGTCGGGTAGTTGGGGTTTGGTACCGACTGGTACCCTGACCGGTTTGTCGATATCGACGTGGAGGCGCGCAACGGGCGCCGCCAATCCTACTACGCTCGCCGCCATGAACACGCTGTTCACTTCCAACGCCGTGGCGGGGAATCGGTGCGGCACAGGTACGGTCACCAGTATCAATAAAACGGCTGACGGAAATCCGTTCACCGGAAACGGGTGTACCAATGATAATTACATGACCCGTATAAGCGGCACCTTGAATATCGCTACTGCGGGCACTTACCGTTTTGCCGTCGATGGCGACGATGCCGTTGACCTGACCATTGATGGCACCACCGTCGTTGGTTGGTACGGTGGTCACGGCAATGATCGCAGCGATGCCGGTCTTAGTTCGCATTCGGCAAACGTCACTCTGTCGGCCGGAACGCATACCATCGTGTTCAGGCATGAAGAAGGGGGCGGTGGAGACAACTGGGGTTTGTTCTGGGAAAGCACTGCAGGAGCCAATCGTCGCGACGATTATTCCGTTCGCGTATCCGTATGTCCGGACACCGAAGCCCTGCGTGATACGACGTGCAAAGCCTATCCAAACGGGCATTACAAGCCCACGGGAATTTTGCATGATTACGGCGAAAGTGAGCGGATGTATTTCGGCCTGATCACTGGCTCGCAGCAGAATAACCTGCAGGGCGGGAAGCTCAGGAGCAACGTCGGCAATTTCTCCAACGAGATCACCGCCAACACCGGCCAGTTCCGCACCGACGTGAACGGCATCGCTCGTTCCATCGACAAGCTGCGCATGATCGGGGGCGCCTACAACAGTGGCAGCAACAACCTCAATGCCGACAGCAACTGGAACTGGGGCAACAGCAATGGTAACTGCGCCGGCACCGGCGATGTCATCACCAACGGCAATTGCCGCATGTGGGGCAATCCGGTGGCCGAGATGATGTATGAAACCATGCGCTATTTTTCGGGTGCGGAATCGGCTACTCCCGAATTTTCCAGCGGTGGATCAACCAATGGCGTCAGCGAGGAAACCACGATGGGGCTTACCACGGACATGTGGAAGGACCCCTACAAGACCGCAGCCGCAGGTGGCCTGGGTTATCCAACTTGCGCCAAGCCTTATCAAACGGTGATCAGCGACATCAACCCAAGCTACGACGGCGACCTGCCGGGAAGCGCTTTCGCCGGAGCCATCGCAACCACAGGAACGACTCCGACCAATATCTCTGGCTTCAGCGCTTCCGGACAGGGTCAGGCCATCTGGAGCCATGAGTTTACCGGCGCGCGCGATGTGTTCATCGGTGAAGTGGGTGGAGTTTCCGACGGGGCGCCCACAGCCAAATCGGCGTCAAGTTTCGGCAATATCCGTGGTCTAGCCCCAGAGGAGCCGACCAAGTCCGGTACGTACTACTCTGCTAGCGTTGCCCGCTTTGGTCATGTGACCGATCTCAACGCGGCGCTCAATGACCAGAAACTTTCTACTTATTCGATCGCACTAGCCTCTCCATTGCCTCGGATCGAAGTGCCGGTCGGAACGGCAGGCCGGAAGATCACTCTGGTTCCGTTCGCTAAGACGGTCAGCGGCACCTTCGGCGGCGGCACGCGTAAGCCGACCAATACCATTGTCGACTTTTATATCCAGCAGCTGACCAACTTCCCCGGCCAGGTGGTCGATAACACGGTCAATGGCGGTCGCGCGAAGGCGGTCTTCCGCATCAACTACGAAGATGTGGAGCAAGGCAACGACCACGACATGGACACCATCGCGCGTTACGAGGTGAGCGCGAAGGCGGACGGTACGGTGGATGTGCAGGTGATTTCCGAGTATGCGGCCGGCAGCGCGAACCAATACATGGGTTATGTGCTGTCGGGCAGTAATCACGATGGCATTTACCTGGAAATATGCGACCTGAGGGATGGCATAGGCAATCCGGGCAATAGCACCGACAAGAGCCTGTGCGCATCCACTAACACGGTCTATCGCTTCAACACGCCGCCTGGACGGAATCCGGGCTATTGCGACAGCGGCGCGCCGCCAGCCGATTGCGCGGGTTTGCCGCCGACGTCCAACGTCCGCAACTTCAGCGCTGGCACGAGTTCTGCTACGCAGCTGATGGATCCGTTGTGGTATGCCGCCAAGTACGGCGGTTTCACCGATGCAAACAGCAACAACTTGCCCGATGGCACCGAATGGGATGCGGACAGCGATGGCGTGCCGGACAATTACTTCCTGGTCACCAATCCGCTGAATTTGCGTAGCCAGCTCACCAAGGCGTTCGACGCAATCCAGGCCCAGACCGGAACCAGTGGTACGCTCAGCGTGGCAGGTGCTCGTGTCAGCGCCACTTCCTTCGCTGTGTTGCCTTCCTACAGCAGTCTTGCTGGCGGACACGATTGGATCGGCGATCTGACCGCGCAGAATATCGGAACCGATGGGCGACTGGGCACGGTGCGGTGGACAGCGGCGTCCCATATGCCGACAGATGCGGCCGGCGTTGGGGCCCGGAAGATATTCACGGCGCTTAGCAATGTCAATGCAACCAACCGTACGACAGCCGTGCAGCCTTTCCTCGCGACGAACCTGGGCAGTACCAACGTCGAGATATTCAATAGATTGGGCTCGGTGAATCCATTTGGCGACTTCGGCAGCATTACACCGAACCAGATGGTCAACTATCTGCGCGGCGAGCGCAGTATGGAAGGAGTCATCAAGACCACGGCGCCCTTCCGTCGACGTACCAGCATTCTGGGCGACATCATAAATTCGACGCCGGTAATCGCCTCCAAACGCGCCAACTACGGCTGGTCCTTTGCCTCGGGCCTTACCGCAGCGCAGAGAACTGCCTACTCGGCTTATGTGACGGCCAAGGCTGCCCAGAACGAATACGTGTACGTAGGCGCCAACGACGGCATGCTGCATGCGTTCGACGACACCGGCAATGAGACATTCGCGTACGTGCCCAATGGCGTCCTTTCCAACATGGCGTGGCTGGCGAATCCGAACTACACCCACCGCTACTATGTGGATGGCGGCATGACGCTATCCGATGTGCTTATCAACGGCGGCTGGCAATCGGTGCTGGTCGGTGCGACAGGTGCGGGTGGAAGGTCGGTATTTGCGATCAACACGACCAACCCTTCGTCGTTCAGCGCCAACGACGTGCTGTGGGAAGTCAACAGCCAGACCGACGCCGATATGGGCTATCTGCTGGGCAAGCCGTTGATCGTACCAACTGATAACGGTCGATGGGTAGCGATCTTCGGCAATGGTTACAACAGCCAGAACGGCGATCCGGTTCTGTTCGTCGTAGACATCCAGACGGGTGCCGTGATCCGCAAGCTGGCTCCGAACGACTTGGACACGGTCACGCCCAATGGCTTGGGAAACATTTCAGCCATTGATACCACTGGCGATGGGCTGGTCGATACCGTCTACGGCGGGGACTTGCTGGGCAATGTCTGGAAGTTCGACCTTCGTGCTGCGGCCGAGGCTACGTGGAACGTTGCGCTGAGCGGGCAGCCGCTATTCGTGGCCACCGATTCGGCGGGCGCCAGGCAGCCGATCACCGGCTCGTTCGAGATCGCGGTGGGTCCGGGCACGGGCCACATGCTCTACTTCGGTACCGGCCGGTACTTTGTATCGGGCGATAATAATGCGAGTCTCGGCCAGCAGGTCCAGAGCTTGTATGGTGTATGGGATAACGGAACCACCGTTGCAACCAATTGGCGGACCGCGGGATTGCTGGTAGCGCAACAGATGACGACCGGTGGGACTACCCCGGAAACCCGGAACATCAGCCGCAACCCGGTGAGTTACCTGACCAAACGAGGTTTCTATCTCGATCTGCTTGTGGATGGCAGCAACACTGGCGAGCGTTTCATCGCAAGGCCGAGAATTCAGAGCGGAAAGGTCTATTTGCCGACCTATCAGCCGGGGTTCGCTTCCGATTGCGCGCCAGGCGGGAAAAACTGGTTGTACGCGCTTGACCCGCTTTCCGGCGGTGCGGCCTTCGGTCAGATCACGCTGCCGCCGAATGGCGTTGTAGGCGGCGGTACCACGGGCGGCATCACGACCGGCGATGGAGCGCCAAGCCGCGATGTAGGCGTGACTCAGCCGTTGCCGCTGATTCCGGTCTACTGCGATCCGAGCGCTACCGGTTGCGTGCCCGGCGACCCAAGCAATCCGCCGAATACCAAGTGCAGCGAAGTGATAATAGATGCGTCTGACCCGACCAAGTCGATGATCGTGCAGCGTGCGTGCGGCAGACAGTCTTGGCGTCAATTGCTATGAGGACGAGGCTAAAACAGATGGAAAAGAATCAGTTGGGTGAGAGCTTGCTTGGAGGCCGTACGTCAAGACCTGAGCAAGCGCTGGGATTTACTCTGATCGAGCTCATGATCGTGGTGGCGGTAGTCGCTGTGCTGGTGGCAATCGCCTACCCGTCCTACCAAGATGCGTTGCGCAAGTCCCGTCGTGCGCAGGCCAAAGCCGATTTGATCGAGTACGCTGCACTGGCGGAGCGGTTCCGTACGGTTAACAACACTTATGTTGGCTTCACTTTGCCGGTCACTGTTTCTCCGCGCGAGGCTGGGGCTGTTGCGAGATACAACCTGACCCCAGCGGCGGCTTTTGCGGCAGCAAATTCTTTTACGATCACAGCAACCGCGGCCGGCGATCAAGCCAATGACCGCTGCGGCAACCTGACGCTCAGCAATACGGGCGTCAAGGGCAACAGTGCCGGTGCGCTTGCGGACTGTTGGTGAGGTGTGGCTAGTTAACAAAAAAGCCGCCATTTCTGGCGGCTTTTTTGCTTTATCTGGCGCCCGAAGTTGGACTCGAACCAACGACCCCCTGATTAACAGTCAAGTGCTCTAACCGGCTGAGCTATTCGGGCGGGGCGGTCATTGTAGGGTGGAGGAATCGGTCAGGCAAGGCTGAGCTGGGGCCGAAAG
>DATLIB010000169.1:0-5006 GCA_035539595.1 Noviherbaspirillum sp. | reverse complement strand
GAGTCGTTGAAATAGCTCTCTAATCTTGATCCTGATTTCAAAGCATTGATTCTCGTCCGTACAGACCTCAAGAAGTTTATTCAGCTCGTTGATGGCATCAACAAGATTGCCGCGAATGGTTTGAGTCGACATGCGTATTTCCCCGTTAGTCATTCAGTCATTCAGTCATTCAGTCATTCAGTCATTCAGTTAGGACTTACGCAACACTGTCCCGGCAAGGCGTGTTGCCGCAGACAGTACGTCTAGTACGACAAGGCAACACAACGCGGCTGGGGCGGTGTTGCATAAGTCCTATCAGCCTTGGATCGCTCATCGCGTCATTAGTCATAGGTCATTGCAGGACAAAATCCCCTGATTGTCCTTTTCAATTTTTTTACATTCAAGAAGCAAGGCTTCGTAGTCGTTGTAATGACTTTCCAAATCCCGAAGCCGACCCACTGCGCGCGCAATGCCTTCGCTGCTAAACCGATCCTTTCTTAGTTCCTCGGCCAGCGTGTTGTGGGCCGTTTTAACTTCCTGTATGGCCTTCTGTGCGGTTTGTATGGCCAGTTTTGAGCCGGTGATTCCTTTCTTTAGCTCATACAGCCGCTTTATTTCGTTCCGTCGCCATTCAAGAGGTAAATCCTTCTGGACTTGCCTTTTGTAGTCTCTAATTTCTTCCGCCAGGACGTATTGGCGCGCCGTGGATATGCCTTCATGAATTCCGGATTCCTCCAGTTGTTTGTCAATAACATCACACAACAGGGATATCTTTGGATCAGCGGCAAGCACGATCTCCTTGATGGCTGCGTTTCGTCTTTCCTCCACGATCGTGCTGCCGATTGCGGCGATAAATTTTGTGGTTGCCGCGAAATCGCTCCCACTGAATAGCTCGCCTTGGTTGGTGTGGAGCGTCTTGTATTGGGTATTCAGACCGGACATGGCACCGAAAAGCCTGGCTGCGGCGGTGTCAATTTCGGCCCTTGACCCGGCAGCGGCGAGTTCGCCAAGCGACTCTGCATAAATGCCAATGGTGTGATTGGCACGGTAGATGGCGATTCCTTGTTTCGTTCTTTCATCAAGAGGCTGTCCTAACTCTCCCAAGCCTTCGCTTGTCAGCCGATTGGCAAATTGGCCGTTGTATGTGGCGGCAAAGTCAGTGAATGACCTGGTCAGCGCCGCCTGGTTGTACTCGGTGATGACGGCATCGACCTTGTCGGTGATCGCCTTCGTCGAATCGCCAAAGGCCTTGATTTGTGTTGTCGGAGTAACGGTGCATGCACATAAGAAGGCGGAAATTAACGCGCCTAGCGTGACGGACGTTGCGGACTTCATATCACTCTCCTGATGAAACGATCGTTGTTTGCGTCTGTGCCAACTGTGCGCTTGGCAAAGCAAGCAGATACAGAGAAATCACAAGGATAGTAAGTTCATCAGTCAGCACAAAACATCCCATGAATATGGTGGTGTGACTGCATGGGAAAACTTCCTTTTCCCTCTGAGCAATGCCTGGATGGTCCCCTAATCCGACGAGGGATTTCCTGCGTGTAAGATAATGCGAACCGGCATCTTACGCAAAACTGCCCCAGAAAAGGGCTATTCGAATCACCTGCAAGCTGTTCAACCGGCGAGAGCGTAATCCGATGCATCGCTCTTCGATCAACGCGGTTGTTTTTCAATCGAAGGAAAGAGCCAAGGGAAAAGCAAGATGACGTCCATTTTGAAAGCGGTGAAGGAAACGACCTCGTTTGTCGCGGAGGTGGCTTCTTCGCTGTTGCAGGCGCTGTTTGCCTATCCGCGCTATCTGGTCGTGGATGCCATCGAATATATGGTGACGGTAAGGCGCTATTACCCGAACACCCGGTTCCGTCGTGCCGACTTGCAGTGCTTATGGGCGTATCTGTTGCGCAACCCGGACAATATCTGTCATCGCTATTTAAGGAGCTTTCCCGACGATCAGGTACAGAAGATTTATGGTGAAAGTTTTTTCACCACGCTGGATGCGATTGCCAAGGCCGTCGATCTGTCCGAGCACGATGTCATTTACGATTTGGGTTGCGGCCGAGGGCGCAGCGTGTTCTGGTTCAACGCCCTGTATCGCTGCCGTGCCGTAGGCGTTGAAATTAACCCGACATTTGTGATTCAGGCCCGCAAGATTCAGAAAAAGCAGGGGATCGACGACGTCGAATTTATCTTCGCCAACCTGATGGATGTCGATTACAGCGATGCAACAGTGCTCTACCTCTATGGCACCGCCTTTAACGACGCCGCGATTGCCACATTGGTCGAACGGTTCGCGACGCTGCGGCGCGGAACCCGCATCGTTTCCGTTAGTTATCCCCTGACCAAGTACACCAAGACCCCGTTGTTTGAATTGGTACAAACGATGCCGGCGAAATATCCGTGGGGATCTACGCATATTTACATTCATCGCAAACTGTAGCGAGCGAAGTTGGGCAGGTAACTTGGCAAGTAGAGTGACGAAAATGGCTGCACGACCTGTGCTCTGTACGTCACACCAAGCGCGCCAGCATCGTGTT
The DNA here is from genome assembly GCA_035539595.1 of Noviherbaspirillum sp. Lineage (GTDB taxonomy): Bacteria > Pseudomonadota > Gammaproteobacteria > Burkholderiales > Burkholderiaceae_D > Noviherbaspirillum. Next base: position 2,487 of record DATLIB010000169.1, on the reverse strand, counting down.
GCCTGCCAAACGATTTTTGTTTTTTCCGAACCTGGGGTTGAACGAACCGACATTACGCGTCTCAAAATGGCATTGCTTCTTTGGCAGGAAAGGCGCCATTGTGAAAATTCCCGTATTGGTGACGATACTCGTGGTTGGGCTGCTGGCAGCGCTAGGCTTGATTTTCATCGTGTTGTAAGGCCCGCAGGATACGTGTTTAACACAGTGCCGCAGGAGGATTTTCCATCCTTGAATGCAGTCTTGTCACTTGGTGTTTCCCTCATGCTTGATAGGAAGGAAGCGGCGAGGAACCTGCAGAGGACGGGTTCGCATCTCTGAATAAAGTTAGGACTTACGCAAAACCGCCCCAGCCGCGTTGTGTTGCCTTGTCGTGCTAGATGACCTGTCTGCGGCAACATGCCTTGCCGGGTCAATTTTGCGTAAGTCCTAAAAGTAATCGAAAGAAGGAGGGCAAATGAAAAAGCGCCCGACGCATTTCGCTACTGCGCTGTGCCTGAGCGCGCTGGCTGGCTGGCCGCTGCCGCCGGCATGGGCGCAGGAGGCGCCGCCCAGCACAAGCCCTCCGGGTGAGTCCAAGTCGGCGAAAACCCGCACCCTGGAAGTCGGTGCCAGGGTGTTGCAGGACAATGCGCCATTGCAACCATTCGACGTTTACCTGGTCGGTTTTCATCCCATGAAAGACCATCCTGAACAGCAGATGGAAGCGCATCATTATTGCCACCAGGTGAATGAGGATTTTGCTCAATGCACCTTATTCGATGGCAATACAAAGAATGCCAACCTGAACGGCATCGAATACATCATTTCGGAAAAATTATTCGCCACTCTGCCGGAAGCGGAGAGACAGTATTGGCATCCCCACAATGGAGAAATCCTTTCCGGTCAACTGGTAGCCCCCGGCATTCCCGCTGCAGCGGAAAAGCAGTTGATGGAATCGAAGATGAACAGTTACGGGAAAACATGGCACGTCTGGAATACCGGTCATGAAGGCATGCCCGCCGACAAGCTGCCGCTTGGTCCGCCTATGTTGGCCTGGTCGTTCAATCGCGACGGAGAGGCACTGCCGGGATTGATCGAGAAGCGTGACAAGGAGCAAGAGATTCGCAGCACCGAGAAGCGCGCACAGCGGGCCGATCTTCAATCGCTGGCAAAGCCGCAAGAAGGCGTCGATGCATTGAAAGGAAAGTTCGGAAGACAAACACAGGACATTCCCGGCGTGGTCGACAAGAAAAGTGGCGGTTCTGCAGTAGCTTCACCCAGTAGGTAAAGCTTGGCCGGGTGCTGTTGCACAGGTTCAAACATCAATAACGAAATGCCGATTGCAGAAATCGCGATTCAGGCGGTAGGTGATCTCTCGCGCCAGGTGCGAGCGCTCGACAGCGGGCATCGATGGTTATTTCGAGGGCAGACAAATTCCGCCTGGAACCTTTCCCCCAGCGTGCATCGCGGCTATTCGCCGCAGCAGGAACGCTACCTCACCAATGAATTCCGCGTGCGCGCGCGCAGCCGCTATGTCACCTGTCCGGATAGTAACGATTACCCGGGTTGGCTGGCGTTGATGCAGCATTATGGCTTGCCCACCAGATTGCTGGACTGGACCTATTCCCCGCTGGTGGCGGCATTTTTTTCCGTGCATCCGAATGTCGCCGCGCCAGCGGAGCATGGCAGCCGGGATGCCTGTATTTGGGCTTTGGCTGCCGACAAACTCAATCAGACACAGGGGTTTGAACCTTTGATATTCCCCCTGGATGCAGCCTCTTATGAACCGCTCATCGCGCCAGCCTTCAAGAATCGCGAGGAGCACGACAGCGTTGGCGTCGCCATGGCGCTGGAGCATGATGCCCGGATTCAGTTGCAGCAAGGCGCTTTTACCATTCACTCCAGCCGCATCCCTCTTGATTTGCTGGAGGGCAGCGATGCTTGGTTACGCAAATTGGTTATTCCGGCGCCAGACGTGGACGGTTTTTTTAAAGAACTCAATGTGCTTGGCATCAGGCAATTCAATCTCTTCCCTGATCTGTCCGCGTTGACCGCCGAACTGAAAGCCATGTATCTGCCTGATGCAACATGAATCCGCTCTAGATCCTCGCGCAGCAATGCAAACCGGAAAAGCCGCAAAAATCATTGTTGCAGGCTTTGATCATGATCAGGAGAGGTGGGGCGCGGCGCCGGAACGGCATGGCTTGGCAACGGCTCTTACCGGACCAGCGGCGCGGTTGGTGTACAAACGTACAGAGAGCGTACAGCGAACATGTGCATGGCAGATGCCATTAACGCGGCATTGTTCACAAGCCAAGGGAGGCATGCGCGCTTCCGGCATCTGCCGCTGCGATGCTGCCTTTACTTGATTGGAGCAATGTGATGAAAAATCTCCTGGTGATTTCTCTTATTGCCTTTTTGGCGAGTTGTGGCGGTGACGGCGGTGATGCGAGCGGCGTTACCCGCATGCTCGCCAATGGCCAGACCGGCTATGGCACTGTACCCGGC
>DATLIB010000168.1:0-29390 GCA_035539595.1 Noviherbaspirillum sp. | reverse complement strand
CTTACGGAGACTGGAAAAAAACAATACCTTGTCGTCAACTTGAAACGTCCTGATCAGGCGGCAGATGGCAGGACTTATGAGATGGCAAACCCCGGGAAAAAAGTGCATCGCTCAGTGATGGCCACAGATAGCTTTGTAAGCACAATCGAAGTGGCTAAAGCTGCCTGATGTATCGCACGGGTGCGCAGATCTAAAGGCGCTCTTTATTTTTTCGTAGGTTGGTGGTGAGCGAAGCGAACCCCAACGTTCAACCGGCTGGGCCATTGCATTCGCCGATGTTGGGTTTCCTTCGTCAACCCAACCTACACGAAAATTGAAGAGCAAAGGGCTACCAACCTCTGGTCACAGAGGAAGGAACGCACGTCACCTCCCGCCCCTGAATTGTCACGATCATGCTTGGGTATTCGTCGCGGGAGAGAAATGACGAGAGGGCACGGGCTGCATCGGGACACTATTTTTTGATTACGCTGATTTGCCCGTCGGCTTCCATGTAAACCGCCTTCACCTGCTCCAGCGATTCCACGCCGGATTCGCGCAGCTTGGCCCAGAGTTCATCGTCCGTGATCAGTTCACGACGCAAATTGCGTCTCAGGGTACGACCGTCCTTGACGAGCAGGAGCGCATGCGGCTCGGCGAAATGGCGGAACGTCTTGAAACGGTAACTCAGCCAGTCGGCCAGTACGTTCCAGAAGATGAGCGTCGATACCAGCACGACACCGTCGGTGATGGTGTGATACTCCCCGGCCATCGCGTTCTGCGACGCATCCGCCACGATGACGATGATCAGCATATCGGCAATGCCGACCGCACCGACGTCGCGCCGCACGACGAAGCGGAATATGACGAATAGGAACCAGTACATGGCTGTGCCGCGTACCAGTAACTCAGAGGCTGGCAGGCTGAGGCCGAACAGCTTTTCCCAGTCCAGGGATAACAGGCTTTCCATGCACGTCAACGCGTGCCGCTAGCGTTCGGACCCGACGGCACCGGTACAGGCGCGACGCCTTCGCCCGTCTCCGGCAGCGTGGCGGGAGGGTTGCCGCGACCGACCTTGCGGCTCCAGTAACGCTCAATTTCCATGCGCCACTTGGCGTCGGTCATGTCCGGCCAGTTTGCCTTGTCGAACGCCGGCGCGAGATTGATGGTTTCCCGGTCGACGTTGAGCGTGTAATGTCTGCCACCGTTTTCAGGTTGCAGGACTTGCCAGGGAACCGCATGGAGCTTTTGACCGACGCCCAGGACGCCGCCGAAGCTGACCACGGCATAGGTGACTTCGCCGCGCCGGCCGTCCAGCACGAGATCCTGAATGCGTCCGATCCGTCGGTCATTCAAGTCCCTCACGCTGGTGCCGACAATCCTGCTGGTGCGGTAAAGCTGGTGTTGTCGAGCCGACGCGCCAGACGGCGCTTCCGCCATGCTGCCTGAACCAGGAACGACGCCCTGCGCTCCTGCCGCGCCGGCAAGCGACAGGGAAAGTACCAGCAAGACGTTCCCAAGCAATGTCCTCATGCGAGTCTCCCGCGGCATGGGTCAACAGCTTTTCCCCGAGGCGACCGGCGGGCGTCATGCCCACGCCCCGGCCGCAACACAGGACGCGCCTTATTCCACCGCTACGGCGCGTTTCTTTTCCATCCACTTCACCGTCTCGGCGGCCTTTCTGCCGGCGATGAAGGCATGGTCGGAGTTGTAGTACTCCCACTCGCTGTAGCGACCAGCGAGGATGATGTCATGCATGGCCAGCCAAGTCTTGATGGTGGCGACATTCCTGGCGCGTGCGTGGTCGTAGACGACATAGGCATACGGCATGTCGATTTCGTTGGCGGCGACGATCTGATCGTCGGTGCGGAACATGCCTACCTTGATGCAGTCCTGGATGCAGCGTTCGATCAATGCTTGTCCACTGACAGGCAAGGGCTTCCAGGTCGGTGAATAGGTGATTTCGCAGGTGATGCCGAAACCGCCGGGAGCGTTGCACTCCGGGCTGGCATTACCCTGCACGAAGATGCGATGGAAGATGGTGTCTTCGGGGTAGTAGATCCAGTGCTTGTCGGTGATGTTTTCGCGCGCGACGCCGAGATTGACGCAACGTACCGAGATATGTTTGAGACCGGCAGCGGCTTGCTGCACGTCATCGGGAGCTTCATCGCCGATGATCTTCACCAGTTGCGGTAGCGGCATGGTACTGATCAAGTTGTCGTACTGGTAGCGTCGTCCGTCTGCCAGCATCAAGGTACGCTGCTTGGGCGAGAGGGCGACGACGTCGGCATTCAATTCGATGGTGCCCTTGATGTGCGGGACGAAGCCCGATACCAGCGCCTGGAAACCACCGCGCAGCGGATAGCCGAAGCGCGCGTTCGGTCCCATCGGTTTGCCGACCGGCTGCAAGGCGCCATCGATGATTTCCTCCAGATCGGGCAGCGGTACGCGGCCACCCAGCCAGGAGGTTTCCATTTCGCTCAAGGGCACTGCCCACAGCTTGCGGTTGTAGGGAATCGCAAAGTGCTTGGCAATACCGGCGCCCCACACCTGGTAGATGAATTCTTCGAAGTTGGCCGGCCCCGCCTTGCCCAACGAGGCGACTTTCGATGCCGGCAGCGAGACACCGCCATCGCCGCAGCAATCGTTGGCCTTGGCCGTCGCTGGCGCCGCCTTGCCGGCACTGCCGAAACGGGCTTCGATGGCCCCCATGATGCATTCCTTGATCACCTCCGGCGGCAGTCCGTATAGCGCGCCTTGAAAGGGATAGCGGGTGTAGACGTTTTTGCTGTAGACCCAGGCTTCGCGGTTTTGCCAGTGCACGTTGGAGCCGAGCAGAATGTCGTACAACTCCAGCACATACGGGTCGTTGGAAAACATGATGTGCCCGGCATGATCGAAGGTAAATCCCTTGTCCTTGATGGAACGGCACCAGCCGCCCACCATCTCGCCTCTTTCGAGCAGCACGGCATTGTGTCCGAGGTGATAGGCCGCGGACAGACCGGTCGGCCCGGCACCGATGATGGCCGTCTTCACATAGCGGATGGAGTCATGCTGGCGCAGCAGATTGATGTTGGCGGCAGGCTCGGTTGGCTTTGCGACATTCTCCCGGTGCTGAAGCTGGGAGGATGACAGGGGTTGTGATATGGACCGGTGCTGCGGCATGGAGTCGAGCAGCGTGCGCATCTGCGTCACGGTGGTATCCCACGAGGTCGAGGCCAGTACCTTGCGCATGCCTTCCACTCTCTTGGCATGCGCTTCCGGCGGCGCCAGCAGCGCCGCTTCGCATGCCGCGATAAACGCCGGCGCATCGGCGGCGATGGCGACGATATCGCTGTAGGCATCCGCCACATCGGCAACCGGTGTACTCACGACCGGCAGTTCCGCCGCCATGTATTCCAGCGTCTTGGTGGGGCTGATGAAGCGGGTCGAATCATTCAACGCAAAGGGCAGCAGGCAGACGTCCCAGCCGGCGAGAAAATGCGGCAACGCCTCGTACGGCTGCTGGCCGAGGTAGTGGATATTGGCCCGCTGCGGCAGACTGGCCGGATCGATTTTGACCACCGGGCCGACCAGCACGATCTGCCACATCGGGTGCGCATCGGCGACCCTGGCGATCAACTCGGCGTCGAAGCGTTCGTCGATCACCCCATAGAAGCCGAGGCGCGGCCCCGGAATGTCCTTGTGCGCGGGATGCGAGTTGGTCCGGTCGAGCGCCTGCACAAAGTGAGCGGCATCGACGCTGCTGGGGAAACAATGCACGTTGGGATGACGGCCACGCTTGGAACGGTACAGGCTTTGCCCGCCGGTGAAAACAAGGTCGGCCACCTTCAGCAAGGCGCTCTCCCTTTGCAGCAATTGCTTGGGCGCGTTCTTGAAAGAAGCCAGTTCATCCATGCAGTCGTACACCACCACACGCGGATGCATTTCCTGCAGCAGCGGCAATGCCATTGGCGTGTAGAACCAGGTCATGTGATCGTCGTAATCGCGCACGATCTGGCGCAGCAGCTTCTGTAGATGCGGCAAGTGGTCGTCGTGAAAGCCGGGCATGTTGACCGGCGTGTTGGGCTGGCAGACCAGGACATTGGGCGCCGGCGAATAGGTTTTTAAAAACGTCTTTTCCACGTTGTACATCGGCTCTTCGACAAATACGATGGGGTAGTGCGTGGCCAGGCGCGACAACAGGTGCTGCGGCCGCTGATACACGAAGTCCCAACGCAAATGCGAAAACACAATAATTGCTGAAGCCATGCTATCTCCTTGCCGCGAGGGCGTATCGAGTGAATCGAGCGAAACAGTGTGCGAAGTGACGCCATTGCCATATTCGATGCAGCTTCTGGGCGTTAATAGAAAGTAGAAAGGTGCGGTAACGAACCGGCCGATTGCAATACGTGCGATGCCGACCCGCACTGCTGCAAATTGGTGAGCGTTACATGGCGTCACCCTTGCCCTTCGGCGTGGCGTACCGCCAGCGCAGTACGGCTCGCCTACGCAAGAGTTGTGCCGAACCTGCCACACCGGCAAACCGGCGCTGAGTGCAGACGATCCAATTCCAATAGTTCATTGCATACATGCGCGGAAGCGAGCGCAACACTCTTGCGTAATCCGCTCCAATACCAATCTGCACCTAAAACGTGACAGAGGAAATCGATGGATTTTTTCGACTGGCAAGGCACGAGGCGGCGCCATAGCCGCCGCTATGGCAACAACAAGCAACGCCGCCAGACGGAAAAAGACACGATTTCATGTCATGTTTTAGGTGCAGATGGGTATAACGTATTTCCACTATACGGAGCGGATAGCCGGACACGATGATCTTGCTCAAGCGCACCTGCAAGGCAGGTACATCAAACTGCCGTGCCGTCCCTGCCGGTACGTTTCCTGCTTATCAAGCTATTCCATCGCATGCCGTATCGCATTTGTGCGCCGCAATAAGGGCCTGACAGAGAGTGGCAAGTATGTAGAAACGGCATGCGCATGTAAGGCTTACGCGGTCTGTCGTCAGATTGCTGGCGTTTTCGTTGCCCAGAGATGCGGCAAACCCTTGTTGTGCGCCTTGTTGTGCGCCTTGTTGTGCGTGTTCGCAACGCCGCATACCGGCGCAACATGAGAGCTTGCCCCTCTATTTTCGAATCCGCATTTTTATGTACCGCATAGCCCCCATAACCACCCGAGTGAGAACACATATGACCAAAATCCGTAAAGCAGTCTTTCCCGTCGCCGGTTTAGGCACCCGTTTTCTTCCTGCGACCAAGGCCTCGCCGAAAGAAATGCTGCCCATCGTGGACAAGCCTCTGATTCAGTACGCGGTGGAAGAAGCCGCAGCCGCCGGTATCACCGAAATGATCTTCGTTACCGGACGTGGCAAGCGCAGTATCGAAGACCACTTCGACAAGGCTTACGAGCTGGAATCGGAACTGGCCTCCCACGGCAAGATCAAGTTGTTGCAGGAAATTCAGAGCCTGCTGCCGGACAACCTGCACTATTCCTATGTGCGGCAAAGCGAAGCGCTGGGGTTAGGTCATGCCGTACTATGCGCCCGTTCACTGGTCGGCGATGAGCCGTTTGCGGTGGTGCTGGCCGACGATCTGATCGATGCCGAGGTGCCGGTACTGCAACAGATGATCGACTTGTACGAACAACATGCCAGTTCCGTGGTGGGTGTGCAGAACGTGCCACTGGAACAGACTGCGCAATACGGCATCGTGCGTCCGCAATCGATGGGCGTGCGCATTCACCGCGTGGCCGATATCGTGGAAAAGCCACAGCCGGAAAATGCACCATCCACGCTGGGCGTGGTCGGGCGCTACGTGTTCACGCCAGCCATCTTCACCTATTTGGAGAATGTAACGCCGGGGACCGGCGGCGAAATCCAGCTGACCGATGCCATCGCCGCCATGCTGGCGGCTGAACCCGTGTTGGCTTATGAATTCAAGGGTCAACGCTACGATTGCGGCTCCAAGATCGGCTATCTGGAAGCGGCTGTCGTCTTTGCCTTGAAACATGCAGCGGTCGGGGACGAATTCAGCAGTTTCATTGCCCAATTGCAGCTCAACGGTCTCAAGACGAATATCGGCAGCAAGAGTGCCTGAGATGCGGCTGCCTGAAATGCGGCGCACGACAATGCCAAGTAAAGCAGCAAACACACTGGGAAGCATGGTGAAAAACACCGCATTGGAACGCGCATCGTCCGGCGTTTGTCCAGGATCAACGTTTGCGCGCACCGGACCTGTGCTTTCCAAAGTGCAAACCACGCGAGGTGCGGTAGCATCGTTGTGTGCAGCGACGTCTCATGCATGATTGCGATCACGCTTGAACGAAGCGAACGAAGCTATTGATGCGCTCCGCATTCCGTAACAACCGCCGAACTAGCAGGAGACAGGAGTCCGCTTTCATCATGCCAGTACCGAGTCCGCAGCTTCTTTCCAGCCACGACGCCGACCATCAGGTAGAGGTGCGACCGGACGGTATTCCCGTTCAGCCAACGCATCGCCCGATACCGGAGCCGATGCTGGTACGGGACGCGGAGCGTTACCGACAGCTGATCGATTGTTGCGATGACGCTGTTTTTCTGGTGAGGCATGCCCACATTGTGGGCGGCAACAGCGCCGCCGATGCCTTGTTCCGTGGTGCGGGAGCGGAGCCACTCAAAGGGCGCGCCATTTCCGACGTGTTGCAAGCGGTCGATGGCAAGGCCGGCAAAACCGGCAAGCCCGGCAAGCCCGTTTTCGTGCTCCCGCCAGGCGACTATCCAACCTCCGTCGAGGCGGACCTATTGCTGCCGCAAGGCGACAGCATCACGGCTGAAATCACTGTCACACCCTGCCCTATCGACGACAACGGCGACGAGTATCTGATAGCGGTACGCAATACCAGCGCACGCCGACACATGGCCGAAGCCTTGCTCCAACAGGACCAGTACCTGAATCTGATCACCGATACGGTGCCGGCGCTGATCGCCTATATTGATCGCGCAGAACGCTACTGTTTCGTGAACGTTGCCTACGAAACGTGGATCGAGAAGCCGCGCGACAGCATCATCGGCCGTACACTCGACGAAGTCCTTGGCCCCGCTGCCGCTTCCTTGCGGCCGTATATGGCCAGTGCGCTGGCGGGCCAGCGGGTCAGTTTCGAATTGAGCATGTCATTGCGGCGCGGCGAGCGCCATCTGATGGTGGTCTATACACCGGACATCAGGTCCAACGGCAAGGTCTACGGATTCTCCGCCATGGTGATGGACATTACCGACCGCAAGAACAATGAGCAGGCCTTGCGCGAACGGGAAACGCAACTGCGCCTGATCACCAGCGCATTGCCGGTATTTATCGCCCAATGCGACCTCGACTATCGCCTGCGCTTCGTGAACAAAACGCATGCTGAACGTTTCGCTTTCGATCCGGCCACCGTGATCGGCAAGCGCATCCCGGACGTCATCAGCGAAACCGCTTTTGCTTGCATTCGTCAATACATCGACGCTGCGCTACGCGGCAAACCGCAGGAACATGAGATGCGTGTGCCTGCCGCCGATGGCAAGGAGCGCTGCCTGCACATGATGTATGTGCCGGAAGCCGATGAACACGGCGCAGTACGGGGGCTGATCGCTGCAGTCAGCGACATCACGCATCTGCGCGACACGGAAGAACAACTGCAGCGACGCGAGCGCGAATTCAAGACGCTGGTTGAAAACTCGCCCGACATCATCTCGCGCATCGACCGCGATATGCGTCACCTGTATGTCAATCCCGCCATTGAAAAACTGGCGGGATTGAAGGCGACGGACTATCTGGGAAAGACCAAGGCCGAACTGGGCTTGCCCTCTTCCGTGGTACACGCCTGGGACGCTGCGGCGCGCGCCGCATTTGACACCGGCACCGAGCAAAAACTGGATTTCGACCACGTGATCGGCGACCAGATGCGTTTTTATTCCGGCCGTGTGATTCCGGAAGTGGACCGCTACGGACAGATCGAATCGGTCGTCGGCATTGCTTACGATGTGACCGAGCGCGCGCGGATGGAGAAGGAACGCGACGAGTTGCTGGCGCGCGAGCGCACTGCGCGCATCCAGGCAGAGACAGCGGCACGGGCACGGGACGAATTTCTCGCCATCGTGTCGCATGAATTGCGCGCACCGCTCAACGCCATCCAGAGTTGGGCGCACGTGTTGGAAAACTATGTGAAGGACATCACTGCCGCGCCTTTGGCACAGCGTGCCCTGCAGGGAATCAAGACGGGCGTCGGCCAGCAGGTCCGGCTCATCGAGGATCTGCTCGACGTGACGCGCATGATGAGCGGAAAACTGCGCTTGGTGAAACAGCCGCTGGCATTGCTGCCGACGCTGCAGGCCGCAGTGGAAAGCGTACGCGCCATGGCCTTGGCAAAACGTATCGGCATCACCTGTAATTACCGTATTACCAGCGAACAGATCGAAGGCGACGCCGACCGGGTGCAACAGATTTTCTGGAACCTGCTGTCCAACGCCATCAAGTTCACGCCGGAAGGGGGCAACGTCTGGCTGATCGCCAGCCATCGCGATCGCGACATCTGCGTCACCGTATGCGATAACGGCATCGGCGTATCGGCCGAATTCCTGCCGCATCTGTTCAATCGCTTTAGTCAGGCAGACACGTCCAGCACACGCGACCATAGCGGTCTCGGCTTGGGCCTGTTCCTGGTGCGTCATCTGGTGGAACTGCACGGCGGCAGCGTGGGCGCAGAAAGTGCCGGTTCAGGAAAAGGAACCAGCTTTTCAGTGCATTTCCCGCTGCGCACCCAGACTGACAAATATCTGACGGTTAATCCATCCGAAGACGGCAACACAGGTGGCATACCGCTGCCCTCGCTGGCCGGGCTGCGCATCCTGCTGATCGACGACCAGGAAGAAGCGCGCGAGTCGCTGAAGATGGTGCTCCACGCAGCCAATGCAGAAACCTTCGCCGCTGCCTCGTCAACAGAGGCGCTCGCCTGGCTCGACACGCTTGCGAACGATCGGCTCCCCGATGTGCTGGTGTGCGACATCGCCATGCCTGGCGAAGACGGTTACTCCGTCCTGAGAAAACTTCGCTCCTGGAAATCGCGCGGCAGCATGCCCTTGCAGCGTATGCCCGCGCTGGCGTTGACCGCATTCGCGCAACGCGAGGACCGGATACGCGCACTGACCGCAGGTTTCCAGATGCACGTCACCAAACCGGTAGCGCCGGAAGAACTGATCGTGGTGATCGATACCATGGTGGCGCGCCACTGAAGTACTCGTTCTCGCAGCGCGCCCTTTCTGCCGTATCAGTGAAACGAATCGCTGCTCCCTTATAGTGAAGAATGTGCCGAATGCGATGTATCCTCTTTCTTCTGCATTCCCTCATACGGCCCGTATTCTTCAAGGCGGTTATATAACGTCTTCAAGCTGATACCCAGTATATCGGCGGCTCGTTTTTTGACCCCGCCACACAGATCCAGCGTCGCATAAATCAGCTTGCGATCGACATCTGCCAGCGAGGTTCCGACAGGAATCGCCAGTGTCAGACCGACCGGCGATTGGGTGGTAATGACGGGGGCCAAGGCCGTCGCATCAAGGACATGGTCGGAAAGGATAAAGGCGCGCTGCATGTAGTTGCTCAATTCACGCACATTGCCCGGCCAATGATAATTACTGAGACAGGCCAGTCCGTCCGCTGACAGCACCTTGGTCGTACCATGCGCAGTGTTCAACTCATCCAGGAAATGTTGGGCCAACAGTTCAATATCGGCACCGCGTTCGCGCAAGGGCGGTATCTTCAGAGGGAATACATTCAGCCGGTGATATAAATCGAGGCGCAGCTTGCCTTCCGCGACTGCCGCTTCCGGGTCACGGTTGCTGGCCGCGATCACCCGCACATCGGTTTCGATTTCCTGATTGCTGCCGATACGCATGAAGGAGCCTGTTTCCAGCACGCGCAGCAGCTTGACCTGCAACTCGACCGGCATTTCGGTGATTTCATCGAGGAACAAGGTGCCGCCATTGGCCCGCTCGAAGTAACCTTTATGCTGACGGTCGGCACCGGTAAAGCTGCCTTTCTCATGACCGAATATTTCACTCTCGATCAACTGCGGTGAAATCGCGCCGCAATTCACCGGCAAAAACGGATGCCGCTGTCGCAAGCTGAGATCATGAATGGTTTGCGCCGCGAGCTCTTTTCCGGTTCCACTTTCGCCCAACAGCAACACGGTTGCTTCTGTCGGCGCCACGCGACCGATGTGGTTGTACAGCTTTTGCATGACCGGTGCAGCGCCCAGCATCTGGCCGAAGTGGCCCAACCTGCGTAACTCGCTACGCAGCACGCCGATTTCCTCCTTCAGGTCCACCGTGCGCGGGATGCGTGATAGCAAGGCCTTCAGGCGACGGAAATTAATCGGTTTGGTCAAGTAGTCGGCCGCACCCAAGCGCAATGCCTCTACTGCGGTCTCGACGCTGGCATGGCCAGTAATCAGAACAATCTCGGTAGTGGCGCGCGCTTCGATATCGTTGAACAAATCCATGCCGCTGCCGTCTGGCAATTTCAGATCGATCAACACCACATCGGGACGTTGTCGCATGATTTGCGCCTGCGCATCTCGTATGCTGCCCGCCACCGCCGTCGAAAATCCTTCGGCCGCAGTAATTTCCATCAGCGCTTCGCGCGTGTTCGTGTCGTCATCGACGATCAATACATGTGGCATCTGGGTCCTCACTTTGTTTGCATCTGGCCCACGCAAGATGGCGGCATGTAGTCGCAAGCCACGCAGAAACACGCCATCGGCTACGCTTGGCGCCCAATTCAGCTATTGGGAAAGAAATCACCACGATTATCGGATGCTGCCTTGCGATACCCGTTCACCAGCATACGTCGCCGAATAGCATTGTCCAAATTCGTGCTTGTTTTTATTGACCAAGAACAGCCATCCGCAAAGTGGATCCTGACCGCGCAAAAAAGACCATGCTTGCACCGTTTTTTCTTGCGCAGTCAGGATAACCAGGAGGAAATAAAAGAACTACTGCTTGACGGTCATTTTGTTATCGACCTTTTTGACGCCCTCCACTGCTTGGGCGACCTGTATTGCTTTATCTATCTGCGTCTGGCTCGTGACTAAACCGTTCAGCATGACTTCACCCTGCGTGGTGTTGACACTGATATCCATTCCCTTGACGTCAGCATCAGCCAATAAAGCCGTCTTCACTTTTGTCGTAATGACGCTGTCATCAATAGCCTTCGCAGCAGAACTACTCACATCTTGGAAGGTAGAAGCAGATGCACCTGACGATGACGTACCCGTCCTGTCGTTGGCCGCCGTGCCGGACATGCCCGAGGTCTCGGGAATGGCTGCAACGCCGCCGGAAGCCTGGTCTGGCGTGCTGCGATCACACCCGGCAATGACCAGGGACAACAAGGCGGTTGCAGCAACTGTCTTGGACATACTCACCATGAAGTTCATGTGCATACCGCTTAACGAGAGCCGGAAGCGTCGGAACCGGAAGTTCCGGAGCCGCTTGATCCCATGTTGCCTGAAGAGCCGGAGGTACCCGAAGAACCCGAGCTAGAGCTACCTGCCGGCTCACTGGCACCGGAAGTATCTGTCGGGCGACGATCACAGCCTACCGCTGTCAAACCGAGTGCGGCAACAACCAACAATATTTTCGATGTGGTTTTTAGTGTTTGCATTCCAGTTCCTTTCAATGAGTTAACGTTGTCACGTACTTGACCCTTTCATTTGCAATAAGTTCTATTAACTTTTTCACAAAAATGGGCGTAGCGCAGAAGGCAGTTTCCATGCCAGGTACCACATGTAGGCATCCCTTCTGGTTTTTATAGCGAGTCAGAAATTTCCGAAAGCAATGTTGGGTAAAACTTACAGCATCGGCGTAGGTCTTACATCGTAACGATGCATTTAGACCGGATTAAGCCTCAGTGCGCCGCGCCTAGGAGTCGCGCAAGAATAAGTTGGACATGTTGGCGCTCGCCGCTGGCGCACTGCGGCGAGCAGCAAAAATTGTTCAACTTATTCTTGCGCGGCGACTTAGCGTGCTATCGGCTCCGAAACTGAATTAACGCAAGCGACGCCTCCCGCGGAGGTGCAACAATCATTATGGAAAAACAGATGCTCTCCTTCAAACGGAACATGGTTCCGCATTCCAACGACCCGGTGGAATCCCTCATGACTCCTGAAAAATCACTTAGGCGATTCGGCATCATGCACGGTAGTTCCTCCGTCATGGAGCGACTGTGTCAGCAAGTGGAAAAAGTGGCCGCTACAGAGGCCACTGTGCTGCTGGTCGGTGAGAGTGGAACTGGCAAGGAACTGGTTGCCAATGCCATCCATCAAGCCAGCGCGCGCCTAAGCAAGCCCTTTGTCGCCGTCAATTGCGGTGCCATCCCTGCCCATCTCATTGAAGCCGCCTTATTCGGGCATGAAAAAGGCAGCTTTACCGGTGCCGTGCGACAGCATATCGGTTACTTCGAGCATGCCTCGCACGGCACACTCTTCCTTGATGAAATCACTGAAATGCCGGTTGAGATGCAGGTGAAACTATTACGCGTGCTGGAGTCTGGCACCTTCTTGCGGGTGGGTGGCGACGAAGAGGTGAAGGTGGATGTACGCCTGATCGCTGCCACCAACCGCGACCTGGAATCGGCGGTCAAACAAGGCAATCTGCGCGAAGACTTGATGTACCGGCTCGCTGTATTTCCGGTAAGAATTCCGCCCTTGCGGGAGCGCGGCTCCGACATTGAACTTCTGGCGCAGCATTTCTTGCATGAACTCAACGACAAGGGCGGCACGGGAAAAGTCTTCTCGCGCAGCTCCCTTGAAGTGATCCGCTCTTATTCATGGCCCGGTAATGTGCGTGAATTGAAGAACGTTGTGCAACGTGCCTATATCCTGGCATCGGATACGCTCGATGTAGAAGAATGCATCTCGGATGTATCCACTAAAAAAGCTACCGTGCATGAGGGCTACCTCAATTTCTTTGTCGGCACGCCGCTGGCAGATGCCCAGAAGGAAATCATTCTTGCGACGCTAAAACATTACAGCGGCAACAAGCGGTTGACTGCGGAAGCATTGGGCATCAGTCTGAAAACTCTGTACAACCGACTGAAGGAATATTGAAGGGGGAATATTGCATCTCACCTATCCCCCTGAG
Organism: Noviherbaspirillum sp.; assembly: GCA_035539595.1. Taxonomy (GTDB): domain Bacteria; phylum Pseudomonadota; class Gammaproteobacteria; order Burkholderiales; family Burkholderiaceae_D; genus Noviherbaspirillum. The sequence goes on along the minus strand of DATLIB010000168.1, from coordinate 16,267 downwards.
CTTTCAGTTGCGGGCTAGTACAGGGCCATTTCAGGCATTCACCACTTCGCCGCCATTTGGATGCAGCACCTGCCCCGTCATGTACGAGGCATCGTCAGAGGCGAGGAAAACATAACAGGGCGCAATCTCATCCGGTTGTCCCGGGCGTGCCAACGGCACTTTCTCGCCGAACCTGGCCACTTGTTCCGCCTCGAAACTGGCCGGAATCAAGGGCGTCCAGACCGGCCCCGGCGCCACTGCATTCACTAGGATGCCCCGCGTCACCAATTGCTGCGACAAGGAGCGAGTAAATGCAACGATGGCTCCTTTGGTCGCCGAGTAATCGAGCAGGTGGGCGCTCCCGCGATAGGCGGTGACAGAAGTGGTGTTAATGATCCGCGCCCCTTCCTTCAAATATGGCAAGGCGGCCTTCACCGTAAAAAACATCGAAAAGATATTGATCCTGAACGTCTTCAGCAACTGCTCTTCCGTAATGTCTTCGATGCTCTGCTGCGGATATTGTTGCGCGGCATTGTTAACGAGGACATCAAGCCGACCAAAAGAAGACATCGTGGCATCAACCATGCTGCGACAAAACGCCGCATCGCCAATATCACCAGCCAGCGCCAGGCATTCGCGGCCCTCGGCTTCGATATGACGCTGTGTTTCCTGCGCATCTTCATGTTCGTCCAGATAGGCGATGGCCACATTGGCCCCCTCCTTCGCAAACGCAATTGCCACAGCGCGCCCGATTCCACTGTCGCCACCGGTCACCAGCGCTACTTTACCCTTCAGCTTGCCGCTTCCCCGATAGCTTTTCATCTCGGCCTGCGGCTTTGGTTGCATTGCCGTTTCCAATCCCGGCTGCCGGTCCTGATGTTGCGGTGGAATTTCCACCGGCTTGTTCGATTGATTTGCCATATCGATCCTTTTCCAAGCTGCGTTCTTAGGGGAACGGGAACTACCGCTTCGCGCCCTTCTGCTGCGTGCGGCTCTTACCCGCCTTTTTCAAGGAAATGGCAACCGCCTGCTTGATCGCTTTCTTTTTCGAGGGAGGCTTGCTGCTACCAATCGTGCCGCGCTCTTCCCATTCATGAACCAAGGTCTTGATATTGCTCTTGACCGCTTCCTGACTCTTTCCGCTCTTTAATGGCATGACATTTCTCCTGCTAGATGTCTCGAGTCTCGACCGAGCATCCGTAAGAGCTCGATCGTTACCTGAAAAACGGAGAGGTGAGCAGATTCCATGCCATCCGTTGCGACTAGCAGGACATCAAGCGGAAGGGAGAAAATTCAGACAGGCAGCGACGGCATGCGCGCCGCCGCTTCCAGCAGCAAGGCAGGGTCGCTGGCGGCGAGCTTTTTCGAATCAGACAAAGTCTGGCGGAAGGCGCGTGCGCCCGGCATGCCTGTCATCAGGCCCAGCATGTGACGCGTCAAGCTGTTCAGCCGGAGACCCGTGCCGTTATTACCGTAACGTGCAAGCTGTTCGCGAATATAGGGCAGCATCGCTTGCAATACCTCGATGCGCGACTTCGCCGGCACCGCATGATCGCCGTAATAGCGCGCATCGAAGGAAGCCATCAAATACGGGTTGTGATAGGCCTCACGGCCCAGCATGACGCCATCGACATGCTGCAGATGGGCATCGATTTCTTCGACGCTCTTGATGCCGCCGTTGATGATGATTTCCAGTCCGGGAAAATCGCGCTTGAGCCGGTATGCATAGTCCGCCTTCAGAGGCGGAATTTCCCGGTTCTCCTTCGGACTAAGTCCCTTCAGGATCGCATTACGTGCATGCACGATGAAAGTCGCACATCCCGCCTCGGCAATCGTGCCGACGAAGTCGCGGACAAAATCGTACGAATCCACATCGTCGATACCGATGCGATGCTTGACGGTAACGTCGATCGTCACAGCATCGCGCATCGCTTTTACACAATCCGCAACCAACTGCGGCTCAGCCATCAAGCAGGCACCAAAGGCACCTTTCTGCACACGCTCCGAGGGGCAACCGCAGTTGAGATTGACTTCGTCGTACCCCCATTGCGCACCCAGCCGCGCACACTGCGCCAGATCGGCCGGTTCGCTGCCGCCCAGCTGCAGCGCCACGGGATGTTCTTCACCGTTGAAATCCAGATGGCGCGGCACATCGCCGTGTAGCAGCGCACCGGTAGTCACCATTTCGGTATACAACCAAGTATGGCGCGTGATCTGCCGGTGAAACATGCGGCAATGGCGGTCTGTCCAGTCCATCATTGGTGCGACGGAAAGGCGACGGGAAGGTAGCTTGGCGGGGTTCAATGAGATCGTCATAATAAGCCGGTATTTTACCGATTGAATTACGGTACGTTACTGGTTCAACATACTTGAGGCGCCTTGCTCATCGCCAAGGCGCATTTATCAATATTTCTCCAAAAGGGAAACACAGTATGGCCAACACTTTGGATACCTCGCATTTCTGGATGCCGTTTACAGCAAATCGTCAGTTCAAATCCAGCCCGCGCATGCTTACCTCTGCATCCGGCATGTATTACACTTCAGACGACGGCCGCAAGATTCTCGACGGCAACGCCGGCTTATGGTGCGTAAATGCTGGCCATTGCCATCCCAAGATCACTGCTGCCATTCAGCAACAAGCTGCCGAAATGGATTACGCGCCCACCTTCCAGATGGGACATCCGAAAGCCTTTGAAGCCGCCAGCGCTCTGGTAGCAATTGCGCCGGAAGGCCTGAACCGTGTGTTCTTCTGCAATGACGGCTCGGAGTCGGTCGATTCCGCCTTGAAGATTGCGCTTGCCTACCACCGTATGCGCGGTGACGGCTTGCGCACGCGTCTGATCGGTCGCGAGCGCGGCTACCATGGTGTCGGCTTCGGCGGCATTTCCGTCGGTGGCATTGCCGGCAATCGCAAACACTTTGGCACGGCGTTAGGCGGAGTTGACCATCTACGCCATCCGCTGAACATCGCCAAGAACGCATTTACACGCGGCCTGCCCGAGCACGGCGCGGAAATGGCAGACGAACTGGAACAGCGCCTGCTAGCCTTGCATGACCCGGCCACCGTCGCTGCCGTCATCGTCGAACCGATCCAGGGCTCCACCGGCGTCATCCTGCCACCGAAGGGCTACCTGCAAAAACTGCGCACCATTTGCGACAAGTACGGCATCCTGCTGATCTTCGACGAAGTCATCACCGGTTTCGGCCGTCTCGGCACTGCATTTGCCGCCGACTTCTTCGGTATCATCCCCGACATGATCACCTGCGCAAAGGGGTTGACCAATGCAGCTGTCCCCATGGGCGCGGTAATTGTGCGCCAAGATATTCACGACACATTCATGAACGCCGCGCCGGAAAACGCTATCGAATTCTTCCACGGCTATACCTACACCGGCCATCCGCTCGCTGCCGCTGCACTGATCGCCACCTTGGACGTGTATAAGGAAGAAAGCCTGTTCGACCGTGCCGCCGCCATGGCCCCCTATTTCGAGGACGCTGCCCACAGTTTGAAAGGCCTGCCTTACGTAAAGGACGTGCGCAACCTCGGTTTGGTATGCGGAATCGAACTGGAAAGCGTACCTGGCAAACCGACGGCCCGTGCATTCGACGTCTTCCAGCGTTGCTTTTTGGAAAAAAATGTACTAATCCGCACCACCGGTGACATCATTGCCCTGTCCCCGCCGCTGATCATCGACAAACCGCAAGTAGATCAGTTGTTCGGTGCGATTGCCGACGTGCTCAAAGCACAGAAGGCAGTGCCACAAATGGAGTCGGTCCTCGCCTGAGCAGCCGACAAAGCCGCCTTGCCTGAACTGGTCGGGCGGCTTTTAATTTTCCAACTTGCGATTCACTAGCAGCGAGGGTCGCAACGCCGCCAGCTCATTGAATACCAACGCCGCCATGACGACGATGCCACCAATGATGGTTTCCTGCGCTGGTACCTCTCCGGCACCTAACCATGCCCAGATCGGTCCTAGCAGCACCTCCAGCAAGGCCAGCAGCGACACTTCCGGCGCCGACAACGATTGCATTGACCGTACCATCAGCATGCAAGGCAAACCCAGCTGAAAAAAACCGAGAATTCCAAGCAACACGATATCGTGCAGCGAAGTCTGCATCGGCCAAGCCAGCGGCAACATCAAACCTGCGGAAAACACGCTGCCCAACAAAATCGCAGGAATCAGATCTACATGGTGTCCTGCACGCTTGATAGCAATCAAGTTCACTGCCGATGCAATCGGTATTGCAGAGGCAATCAGCATACCAACCAGATGATCTCCTCCGACCTTGCTCATGCCATGCATAAACATCCAGATTATGCCAACCAATGCGGCAGCAATGGCTAACCAGGTACGCTGAGGGATTTTCTGCTGCAGGATAATCCAGGCGAGAAAAGCTGTTAGCAAAGGCGCGACGCTCATCACGATCAACGTATTGGCAACGGAGGTTTTGGTCAGGGCGATCATGAAGCAAACAAACATCACGCACCACATCATCCCACTGAGTACACCGAGCCATCCCGTAGCGCGCACGGTAGCAAATGTTTTCCCCGGCCCCTGCTGCATAAGCAGTGCTCCTGCGACAAAAACCGCCGAGAAAAAACTACGCCAGAACGTCACTTCGAATCCTCGTGCAGCGTCGAGATGGCGAGTGAACACGCCGGCGATACTCCAGAGCGTCGCGGCACAAATCATTAACAAGATTGCGCGCTGGTGTGAATTTAACAATGGCATGGTGCAATCAAAAAATTAGCCCGGCGACCCCGTATGGCATGACTGCCTTGGGGCGGCCGGGCCGCATGCGTCAGAGTATCCGCTGGAATATCAGCAGACAGAGGGATATTACGCTGCGTCGCGCGACGCCTTTTTGCGCTCATGCTCCTTCAAGAAGCGTTTGCGTAGGCGAATGCTCTTCGGCGTGATTTCCACCAATTCGTCGTCTTCAATGAATTCCACGGCGTATTCCAACGACAATTGGATCGGTGTCACCAAGCGCACTGCTTCATCAGTGCCAGAGGCGCGCACATTGGTCAACTGTTTACCTTTGATCGGATTGACCACCAGATCATTGTCACGCGAGTGGATGCCAATGATCATGCCTTCATATACCGGATCATTGTGGCTGACAAACATACGGCCACGATCTTGCAGTTTCCATAACGCATAGGCGACCGCCGCACCATCATCCTGAGAAATCAGTACACCATTGCGACGCCCCGCTAGTTCTGGCTTGCTGGAATCGACCGGCGCATACTCATCAAATATATGACTCATCAAGCCGGTGCCGCGCGTCAGCGTCATGAACTCCGACTGAAAGCCAATCAGACCACGGGCCGGAATGCGGTATTCGAGACGCACACGCCCTTTTCCGTCCGGCTCCATGTTTTGCAGATCACCACGGCGGCGCCCCAACTCTTCCATGACGCCACCTTGATGCGAATCTTCGACATCAACGGTCAGCAATTCGTAAGGCTCATGCTTGACGCCACCGATCTCCTTAAATACCACGCGCGGACGCGATACTGCCAACTCATAGCCTTCGCGGCGCATGTTTTCCAGCAGAATGGTGAGGTGCAACTCGCCGCGACCCGAGACTTCAAACGTCGTATCGTCGCCAGTATCGGTCACACGCAAGGCGACGTTGGCCTTCAATTCGCGATCCAAACGGTCTCGGATTTGACGACTAGTAACGAACTTGCCCTCACGACCTGCGAGCGGCGAACTGTTGACAAGGAAATTCATTGTCAACGTCGGCTCATCGACCTTCAGCATCGGAAGTGCATCCGGCTTGTCCGGGGCGCACACAGTGCTGCCAATGCCAATTTCATCAATACCATTGATTAGCACGATGTCGCCAGCCTGAGCCTCATCGACCAGCATGCGCTCCAAGCCCTTGAACTTAAGCACCTGATTGATACGCGCCTTCACCGGCGTTGAATCCGGGCCGTTCATGATCACCACATCTTGCAATGCCTTGACCCGTCCGCGCTTGATACGACCGATGCCGATCTTGCCCACATAAGAGGAATAGTCGAGTGAGGAAATCTGGAGTTGCAACGGCCCCTCAGAATCATCGTCGCGTACCGGAACATGTTCCAAGACGGCATTGAATAGCGGCTTCATAGTACCTTCCCGGACATCCGGATCCAGGCTGGCATAACCATTCAGTGCCGACGCATACACCACCGGGAAGTCGAGCTGCTCTTCAGTCGCCCCCAGCTTGTCAAACAATTCAAAGGTTGCATTAATTACCCAATCCGGACGCGCACCAGGACGGTCAATCTTGTTAACCACTACGATCGGCTTCAGGCCAAGGGCAAGCGCCTTGCGCGTTACAAAACGCGTTTGCGGCATCGGACCTTCGACGGCATCAACCAGCAACAGCACACTATCTACCATCGATAGAACCCGCTCCACCTCTCCGCCAAAATCAGCATGGCCTGGTGTATCGACAATATTAATGTGTGTGTCTTCGTACTCAACAGCGCAGTTTTTTGCCAAAATCGTAATGCCGCGCTCCTTTTCCAAGTCATTGGAATCCATCACGCGCGTATCAACCTGTTGATTTTCGCGGAAAGTGCCAGACTGACGCAGCAGCTGGTCAACCAGCGTAGTTTTACCGTGGTCAACGTGAGCAATGATGGCAATATTGCGCAGAGCGCGTTTGGTGTTTGACATGATGTCCTAATGCAGGATTCGGAAAACCGAAAATTATAACATGGGAGATTAAGATAAAATCGAGAAAATACTTGATTTTCAAAGACTTGCAAGCACGTAAAACTTTGCTAGCTTGCTTTGGGTACTCTGACCGATTACCCGGCCGCCACCAACCGTTCGGGAGCAAGCACACCGTAGGTCATCAATTGAGCAGTCCCAAGCAATTGCGCATCGTCATTCCGGTACACACGCACTCGCCCAAGCTGCTCAGGTAAAACCACGCCTTCTTTGTTAAGCGCAAGACGCTGTCCGTGCAGGAAACGCTGAGCCAAGCTGGAGGGTAGTGTTAAAGCAGGAAATGACGATAGTAAAGCATCAACCGGGGCAAGCAAGCAAGCTCGTTCAGCTTCTGGTGTGGCTGCAAATTGCTCCAAGGTAATGGACTTATCAATTTGCAGTACACCGATTTGAATGCGGCGTAACGCCTGAAGATGAGCGCCGCAACCAAGAGCCGCACCAATATCCTGGCCCAACACCCGGATGTAAGTTCCCTTACTGCACGCAACTCGTATCTTTAAATATGGCGCCTGATAGGCTAGCAAATCCAGTGCATGGATTGTCACTCGCCGCGCTTGTCGTTCCAGTATGATGCCGGCGCGCGCATACTCATACAACGGCTTTCCATCACGCTTGAGCGCAGAATACATCGGCGGTATTTGGTCAATCTCTCCTAAAAAACGCAACAATACCGTTTCAATCTTCTCTGGCGTGATATCCACTTTGCGCGACTCAATGACTGCGCCTTCAGTATCTCCGGTTTCAGTAGTGATACCAAGATGAATTGTTGCCTCATAGGTCTTGTCAGCGTCAAGCAAATCTTGCGCAAACTTCGTGGCCTCGCCAAAGCATAATGGCAACAATCCGGTTGCAAAAGGATCAAGCGTCCCCGTATGCCCCGCCTTTAGGGCATTCACTAGGCGCTTAGCTTTGATTAGGACGTCATTACTGGAATACCCTGCTGCCTTGTCGAGCAATAAGACGCCATGGACGGGAACACGGGTTTTCTTCGTCAAAATTTGTACCATATCGGTAAAAACAGCAAACGCATACAACCAGGCTGCGCGAAAAAAATCAATCCTGTTCCGAATCCTTGGAACGAGTCGCATTTGCCTCATCGATGAGCTTCGATAGTTCCATGCCGCGCGCTGGCGAAACGTCATGCACAAAATGAATTTCGGGCGTGGTATGAATAGTCAAACGCCGCCCCAATTGGCCACGAATGAAACCGGCGGCCTTATGCAAACCTGACAAGGTATTCCGGACTGCGTCATCAGTGTCCGCTAAAGTCGTAAAAAAAACCTTCGCATGAGCGTAGTCTGGGGTTACCTGCACTTCCGTAATGGTAATCATGCCGACACGCGGGTCTTTCAATTCGTAGGAGATAATTTCCGCCAGATCACGTTGGATCTGGTCGGCAACCCGGACTCCACGTCCAGGAATGGATTTACTATGTTTTGCCATGATAAGAACCGCCGCGCAATCGTGTGAATTCGGCGGGTGAAGCCAATAGGCTATCGCCCGACCGGGATTCATTACAGCGTGCGTGCGATTTCCTGTACCTCGAAGACTTCCAGTTGGTCGCCTTCCTTGATGTCATTGAAATTCTTCAGCGACAAGCCGCATTCGAAGCCTGCCTTCACTTCTTTGACGTCGTCCTTGAAGCGCTTGAGCGAGTCGAGTTCGCCAGTCCAAACTACTACGTTGTCGCGCAGTAAACGCACCGATGCACCACGTTTGACAAGGCCATCAAGCACATAGCAACCCGCAATCGCACCAACCTTGCTGACAACGAACACTTGACGGACCTCAACCAATCCCAATGCATGCTCGCGCTTTTCCGGTGCCAGCATTCCTGACATTGCAGCCTTGATCTCATCTACCGCATCATAAATGATGTTGTAGTAGCGGATGTCAATGCCGCTGGATTCCGCCAGTTTGCGTGCAGATGCGTCAGCTCGGGCATTGAAGCCAATGATGACCGCCTTGGATGCAAGCGCAAGGTTAACATCCGATTCACTGATACCACCAACCGCTGCATGTACGACTTGTACACGCACTTCGGCAGTCGACAGTTTCTGCATCGAATGCACCAGCGCTTCCTGCGAGCCCTGAACGTCGGCCTTGATAATCAACGGCAGATTCTTCACCTCGCCTTCGGCCATCTGTTCAAACATGTTCTCCAACTTCGCCGCCTGCTGTTTAGCCAGCTTGACATCACGGAACTTACCCTGACGGAACAATGCAATTTCACGCGCCTTGCGCTCATCCGCCATCACCATGACTTCCTCACCGGCCGCAGGCACTTCGGTCAAGCCTTGAATTTCGACCGGAATCGATGGTCCAGCCTCAGCGATGGTTTTGCCATTCTCATCAAGCATAGCGCGCACTCGACCATATGCTGCTCCCGCCAGCACTACATCACCACGCTTGAGCGTTCCTGATTGGACCAATACGGTAGCTACCGGGCCGCGACCCTTGTCGAGCTTAGCTTCAATGACAAGGCCTTTCGCCAGCGCATCGACTGGCGCTTTCAGTTCCAGCACCTCCGCCTGCAGCAAGACGTTTTCCAATAAATCATCAATACCTTGTCCCGTTTTCGCAGATACCGGTATGAATGGCGACTCGCCGCCGTAGGCTTCTGGCACAACCTGTTCTGCAACCAGTTCCTGCGTCACGCGCTCCTGATTAGCTCCCTGTTTATCGATCTTGTTAATGGCAACAACAATCGGCACACCAGCCGCCTTTGCGTGGGCGATCGCCTCCTTGGTCTGAGGCATCACGCCGTCGTCAGCCGCCACTACCAAGATAACAATATCGGTGGCTTGAGCACCACGTGCACGCATTGCAGTAAACGCTTCGTGACCAGGAGTATCGAGGAAGGTAATAATGCCACGCGGCGTTTCAACGTGATAAGCGCCGATATGCTGGGTAATGCCACCGGCTTCTCCTGCCGCCACTTTGGCGCGACGAATCGAATCCAACAAGGAGGTTTTACCGTGATCGACGTGCCCCATCACTGTTACCACCGGCGCGCGCGGTAACTCCTCGGCATCCGTATGTGCACCGCTCTCCTCCAACAACGCTTCCGGATCATCAAGCTTAGCCGCGAATGCCTTGTGTCCCATTTCCTCAACCAGGATCATTGCGGTTTCTTGATCCAGCACCTGATTGATCGTGACCATCTGGCCCAATTTCATCATATGCTTGATCACCTCAGATGCTTTTACCGACATCTTGTGAGCAAGTTCAGCCACAGTAATGGTTTCTGGCACATGCACATCCCTAACCACGGCCTCAGTGGGAACCTGGAAATTACTCTCCCTCTGGTCGTCGCCATGCGAATGCGAACGACGGCCTTTGGGCCCACTGCGCCAGCCATCACGGCCCCCAGGCGTCGTCGGACCGCCAGTGCCTCGAGTCTTGATGCCGCGTTTTTTTGCTGCATCGTCCTGCCATGTAGACGAAACGTTTGCCGATTTGATCGATTTTTTATCGCCGACCGCAGGCTTTTTTTCGTCTTTTTTGTCTGAGGGCTTTTTGTCTGCAGGCTTATGCAAAGTTCCTTCTGCCGCTTTTGCCACGGGAGCTGGTGCCGGTTCAGGAGCCTTCATGACCTTGCGTGGCGCATTCATCATTGCCTTGATCTGCGCAACTTCATCGGCCACCAACTTGCGAGCACGTTCGGTTGCCGCCGCGCGTTCGCTCGCCTCCTTCGCTTCGCGTTCAGTAGATTGCCTTCTTGCCGCCTCCTCCGCCTCACGCCTTTTCTCATCAGCGCTCGAACTGTCGGTTTGCACTGCTTTCACTGCCGCCTTTTTGGCGGCATCTTTCTCCGCCTGCGCGGCGGCCTCACGCATCGCTTGGGCTTGTGCCTGCGCCTCTTTCTCGGCCTCAAGCTTGGCTAAACGCTCCTGTTTTTCGCGCAAGTCTGCTTCCTGACGTGCAATCAACTCAGCATGTCGACGCGCCTCTTCCGCACGCCGCGCCACTTCAGTCTCATCGATTACCGGAACGGAAGGCAGCTCTACGGGAGCCTCTTCAACGTTTATTGGCTCATCGCGCTTGATGAAAGTACGCTTCTTCCGCACTTCAACCTGAATGGTACGAGACCTTCCGGTTGCATCAGCTTGCTTAATTTCGCTGGTTTCCTTACGGGTCAACGTAATTTTTTTCTTTTCGCCATCCGATACAACGCCATGGGCGCGACGGAGATGATTCAGCAGCTTATCCTTGTCTTCTTTGGACAACGGATCGGACGCCGAACTCTTGTCAACACCTGCAGCACGAAGCTGTGTCAGCAGCAAGTCCGCAGGCATCTTCAGTTCGGTGGCAAATTGGGATACGTTGGTACTCGCCATTCAGTCCTCTTTTCTATGTGGCACGACAGATGATATTAGAGCGTTACTGATCATTTAGATTCGACCAACCCCCGCGCCTTAGCTTGCAACGCCCGTGCACGATCATCATACTTAGCGTCAATGAGCCGCATTTCATCGTCTGTCACATCCTCAAATTCATTTTCAATCAATTGTCGAGCACGCTCAATTTGCAGCGCAAGGATTGAGCCAAATTCGTCATAGGCTAAACCAGCAAACGCCTCCACTGTCTTTACTCCCGCCAAACCCAGTTTGCCGGCTGTAATACGGTCAATTCCGTCCAACGTAATGAGGGCTTCTTCCATTCCTTCCAAGCCCTCTTCCGACGCAATTGCCTCGGTCACCAGAGCATCGCGCGCACGGTTCCGTAACTCGTTGACTGTCTCTTCATCAAATGCATCAATGTCCAGCATCTCAGTGATCGGAACGTAAGCTATCTCTTCTAGAGTAGCAAAACCCTCATCTACCAAAATATCTGCCACTTCCTGGTCGACATCGAGTTTATCCATAAATAGTTCACGGATTGCTGCAGTTTCCGCGGCTGACTTGTCCGCTGACTCCTCTGCAGTCATGATATTGATCTGCCAACCAGTTAACTCAGATGCAAGACGCACGTTCTGCCCGCCACGACCAATCGCAATCGCAAGATTTTCCTCATCAACGACGACATCCATAGCGTGCTTCTCTTCATCTACGACGATTGAAGAAACATTCGCCGGCGCCAATGCACCGATAACGAACTGCGCCGGGTCTTCCGACCAAAGCACGATATCCACTCGTTCACCGCCCAATTCACCAGTCACAGCCTGCACACGTGAGCCCCGCATACCAACGCAGGTACCGATAGGATCAATACGTTTATCGCTAGTAAAAACGGCAATCTTGGCCCTCACTCCGGGGTCACGTGCCGCAGACTTAATCTCAAGCAAGCCTTGTTCAATTTCCGGCACCTCAAGTTCGAACAATTTCATGATGAATTCTGGAGCGGTACGAGACAGAATGACCTGCGGACCGCGGGCATTACGATCAATACGCAGTATAAAAGCACGCACGCGATCGCCAATACGCAAATTTTCCTTGGGGATCATTTGATCGCGCGGCAGACGTGCTTCAATTTTCCCAGATTCAACAATCGCATCGCCACGTTCCATGCGTTTGATAGTGCCAGTCACCAACGCATCGCCGCGCTCCAGAAAATCCGCCAAGATTTGCTCACGCTCAGCATCACGAATACGCTGCAACACAACCTGCTTAGTATCTTGGGCAAAACGGCGACCAAAATCAACGGACTCGATTGGTTCTTCGATGTAATCATCAATTTCTATATCAGAAATCTGTTCCTTTGCTTCGAAGTGCAGCACTTCTTGGTCAGGCAATTGCAACCCAGCCTCGTCCGGAACCACATGCCATCGACGGAAAGACTCAAATTCGCCGCTTTCGCGATCGATGGAAACACGCACGTCCACCTCGCCTTCATAACGCTTCTTGGTCGCTTGGGCAAGCGCATGCTCAAGCGCTCCAAAAACAATTTCTTTATCGACGTTTTTCTCTCGAGCTAGTGCATCGACCAACAACAATACTTCGCGACTCATGCTTTGCGGCTCCTAAAATCCACTTTCGGCACCAAACGTGCCTTATCCACATCGGCGAGTGTAAATTCCAGCATCGCCAGCCCCTCTTTTCCTTCAAATTCCAATTTCAGCCTATCGCCCTCCGGCGCATGCAAGACACCTTGGAAGGATTTGCGATTTGCGGCAGCAGACATTGGCACACGTAACTTAACGACTGCCTCATGACCGACAAACCGTAGATAATCTGAAAACTTCCTCAGCGGGCGATCAAGTCCCGGGGAGGAAATCTCCAACCTTTCATAATTCGCATTTTCCACCGTCAATACATGAGTCAACTGATGGCTGACTTTTTCGCAATCCTCAACTGTGATGCCACCTTTATCATCAGCTTCCGGTGGAAAGTCGATATAAACACGCAATAAGCCATGAGATGCCTGCTCAAAATCAACAAGCTCATACCCCATCCCTGCAAGGCTTTTTTCAATTAGTTCCAGCAACCGCAAGACAACTCTCCAAATCCCTAACGCTATGACATCTCAAGGCAAACGGCTCAACAAAAAAAAAATGGGCAGATGCCCATCTCTTTTTATTACCCACTGCACGTGGAGTGCACCCAGAAAACAAATGCAACCCTACGGACGCAACCGTGTTAACTCTCTCATTATAGACAATTATTCAGTGCGTCGCAACGCCAGAAAAAACGATGGAAACAGGCAAAAAGAAAATTTATTCCCAATAACATTCAGCCGCACCGCAAGAATCATCCTCTTGAACGCCGACGCGAAACACCTTGCATCGCAAGCCCTCCTCGGACTTGACCACTGCCGCGGCGCGATGTAGCGGCATCCGGAAAGCCAAGGGCTGTTTGCAAGGGATCTGGTTGCCGCGAGCGCTGCGAACCTCCTTGAACACGCCCATTGCCACGCCCCTGCCCTCGGTTAGAACCCATAATATCCACGGCGTTATTACCGTTTCGATCCACACCTGATCGCTCACCCCGTCCTTTTCTCGGAGCATCCGACTTGGCTATTTTTTCGAGTCCACTTAAAGTCATAAGTTCGCGCACAGCATGCTCATCAAGCTCATCCCAACGTCCGCGCTTGAGGTTGCTAGGCAAAGTCAGCACACCGTAACGAGTGCGAATCAAACGCGACACAGTCAAGCCGACCGCCTCAAACATTCGTCGCACTTCTCGGTTGCGCCCCTCACCGATAGTGACACGGTACCAACGATTTACGCCCTCTCCACCTCCATCAGCAATGCGAGAGAACTGCGCTAGGCCATCATCCAGTTCGACGCCACTCAACAGCTTTTGACGCATCCCCTCCTCCAACTCACCAAGGGTGCGCACTGCATATTCACGCTCAATCCCGTAACGCGGATGCATCAAGCGATTAGCCAAGTCGCCAGACGTCGTAAACAACAACAGCCCCTCGGTATTAAAATCGAGACGACCCACTGCCAACCACTTACCAGCCCTCATGTTAGGCAGCCGCTCAAACACCGAAGGACGCCCCTCGGGGTCGCTATGGCTAACGATCTCACCAGCTGGCTTGTGATAAATGAGAACACGCGGAAGTCGCTTGCTGGTCTTACGCTGTATTAGCTTGCCATTAATGCGCACTTGATCCGCCGAGAGGATGCGCTGACCAATATGGGCAGGCTCGCCGTTTACCGACACGCGCCCCGCGATGATTAACTCTTCCATATCGCGTCGCGAACCAAGGCCAGCCTCAGCAAGCACCTTGTGCAGCTTCGGCGCATCATCTTCAGCCGTAAGGTCGCGACGGACGCTCTTCTGCGAACCGGATCGCCCATCTCGCCGCCCACTATCGAGGGCACCATCCGCAACAGCAATATCGAATGCCTCGGAGGTAACAAATGAAAACACATCATCAGCACTTCCCATCTTGGGGCGTACTGGCTGCTGCGCTTTACCGTTTAATCCAGCCGATTTGTTACGCTGCTTTTGCCCAGTCTTACTCTTTTGTCGATCATAGCGACGCCGCCCCCCCTCTTCCTGGGGCAACATTTTGTCAGCTTTTTGAATCACCTCTCCCTCATCTTGCCTCCCTACAGGGATCTCCATAACCGGCATAGGATCCCGCATCGAATCCACCTCCTGCCGCGCAGCACGAGCCCGCCGAAGACTGCGAGGGCCACGCACACCGCGTTTGGCTGTTTTTTTCTGATCCACTTCTATCTGAGTGGATGTGGAGGTAGGCAGTTCTCGAGACATGTGAAGATTGTCCTTAGGTTCAGCGTGCGGAGAAGAATCGGTAGCTACAATCACTTGCGCATCATTATGGGTGGGCAGACTCATTATTAGACTCTTGATTATCCAGATTTGGAGCAGCGACATCCTGAAATGATGAAGTTACAGACTGGGTCACATTGGGAAAATACGTGTTCGTGCCGCCGCCGGCAAGCGCAATCGCACAGGAATCAACAGCAGGCTGAACAACAGATTCATCCAAGGCATTCCCAAGCCCGCTTCTCACGCCATCCACCAGATCATGCACCTCAGCACCATCCACAACCGGCTCACTCAACCTTGCTTGCATTTCACCACCAAATGCGAGCATCTCGGGAATTTCCCCCTCCCCCCCCTCTTTCGCCACAGGTTGCAACGAAGGCAATTGCGCCAACGAAGCCAGACCGAGATCGTCCAGAAATTGTTTCGTGGTCGCGAACAGCGCTGGCTTTCCAGGCACATCCCTATGACCGACCACCTCAATCCACCCCCGCTCTTCAAGCATCTTGATTGTTTGTGAATTCACGGTTACGCCACGGATTTCCTCTATATCACCACGCGTTACAGGCTGGCGGTAGGCTATGATCGCCAATGTTTCGAGCGTGACCCGAGAATACTTAGGTAGCCTCTCCGGATTCAAGCGCTCTAGGTATTTCTTCATTTCCGGACGACTCTGAAAACGCCATCCCGACGACAGACAAACGATCTCAATGCCCTTGCCGGACCAGTCGTTGCGCAACTCTTCAAGCATCGATTTAATAGAGTCAGCACCAACTTGATCGGCGTCACTACCATCGTGCGCATAAAGCTCTTTCATATCATTGATTGATAGCGGCTCATGGGCGCAAAGCAACGCAGTTTCGAGGACTTTCTTCGCCTCAGTCGTATTCATTTTATACGCCTTCTTCCTACTGACAGCATGCAGAAGTTATTATCAACAACAAGCGCCTAAGATGCTTGCTTGGTTAGAGAACCCGTTGAAGCTATTCCGACGTCCATTTGTAGGAAATTTTATGAGGACGGGAATTTATAAGGCTAAGATTTTGGTTGCGGGGGCAGGATTTGAACCTACGACCTTCGGGTTATGAGCCCGACGAGCTACCAAGCTGCTCCACCCCGCGACTGGAACTCACATTTGCCAACTGCTCAAGTGAGGCCGCGAATTATAGGGAGACATCTATATGCGGTCAAGGAAAATAAACACTTGACCACAACAAAAGCCAATCTGGATGCTTTATTGAGCGATACGTTCAATTAGACTGCAGACCGCGCACTGATAACGAAAATTAGCAACAAAAAATGACAGTTCCATTAACACTAAACGGTTTTATTCAAAAAACTGCCTATGCCGGGTTCCGAGTTGAACACACC
>DATLIB010000167.1:0-6591 GCA_035539595.1 Noviherbaspirillum sp. | reverse complement strand
GCCTGTTGCATCGCCTGCATGAAATTGAACATGGCGCCCTGCGTCACCGCCACTCCCTTGGGCTTGCCGGTCGAGCCCGAGGTATAAATCACATACGCCAGATGATGGGGCAGGGCGGTACTAGCCAGGTTGTCTGTGCCGTAACCGGCCAGGGCGTGGGCCTGCGCATCCAGGCAAAACACGGTCATGCCGGTAGCCGGCAACTGCGCCCGCACATGCTGCTGGGTCAGCAACACCGCCGGTTGCGCATCGGCCAGCATGTAGGCCAGCCGTTCGGCGGGATAGGTGGGATCGAGCGGAACGTAGGCACCGCCGGCCTTGAGAATCGCCAGCAGGCCGACCACCATGTCCAGTGAGCGCTCGACGCAAATGCCGACTAGGGTATCGGGGCCGACACCGAGACTGCGCAAGTGGTGCGCCAGTTGGTTGGACTGGGCATTCAAGGCACGGTAGGTGAGCGTCGTTTCTCCGAACACGAGCGCCACCTGCTCCGGCGAGCGCGTCGCCTGCGCTTCAAACAGCTGGCACAGCGTCTGCGTTTGCGGGTAGGGCACTGCTGTCTGGTTCCAGTCGAGCAGCAGCTGGCGGCGCTCGTCGTCGCCAAGCAGGGACAGGTCGCCGAGGCGCGCTTCGGGCGCGGCAATGATCGCGTCCAGAAGATGAACGAGATGACTCAGCAGCCGTTCAATCGTCGGTTCATCAAAGCGATGCCTGTCATAGCTGATGCTGACAGCCAGGGTTTTTCCCGTTGAAGCAAGCAGGGTGAGCGGATAGTTCGATTGCTCATCGACTTGCACATCCTTGATGGGCAAGGCTTGCGCAGGCTGCGTGATCGAGGCATCAACCGGATAATTTTCAAAGATGACCAGGCTCTCGAAGAGCGGCGTACCGGCCGGGATGTCGCTCCACGCCTGAATTTGCGTCAATGGCGTAAATTCGAATTGGCGCAATTGCAGGTTGTGTGCCTGCAGTGCTTGTAACCACGCCATCAGTCGAGCCTCGGCAGGAAGGTGTACGCGAATCGGCAAGCTGTTGATCAGCAATCCCACAATCGATTCAGCGTCATGGATTTCGGTTGGGCGGCCAGACACCGTAATGCCGAACGACACGTCCGATTGTCCGTTATAGCGCCCCAGCAGAATTGCCCATACGCCTTGAATCAGCGTGTTCATCGTCAGGCCGTAATCGCGTGCCAGCGCGTTTAGCGACTGGGTACGCTGGATGTCGGACTGCCACCTCCGTTGCGCATAGCCCTGACGATCTGGGTAACTCCGGTTGATCGCCAGCGGCGTAGGTGCTCCCATGTCTGCCAGCGTCTCGCGCCAAAACGTTTCGGCTTGCGCGAGGTCTTGCCGTTTGAGCCATGCCATGTAATCACGATAGGATCGTGACGGCGCCAATGCCGGCGTCCGGTTGTTGCACAGTGCTGTGTAACTGGCTAAAAACTCCTGCATCAGCAACGCGAATGACCAGCCATCGAACAGGATGTGGTGATACGTCCAGACGAAGCGATAGGACGCGTCCGACAGACGGATCAAGGTAAGGCGCATGAGCGGCGGCTTGGTGAGTTCAAAGCCTTGTTTGCGGTCCTGCGCAAGGAATTGCGTCAGTTGGTCCTGCTGTTCGGCTGTGGCGTACTGCCGCCAGTCCAGATGCACGATAGGAAGACGTTGCTGGCGATAGACAATCTGCAAGGGCTCCTTGAGCTTTTCCCACGCATAGATGGAACGTAGCGCTGCATGGCGGTCCATCAGGATTTGCATCGATTGCTCGAAGGCAGCAATATTGATTGCGGCGTCTATCGTGCAATGGAACTGTTGCACATACACGCCTGAATCGGGCGCCATCAGCGTATGGAACAGTATTCCTTGCTGTAAAGCCGTCAACGGGTAAATATCCTCGATGGCCTTGTTCTTGCTGTCTTGCATCTGGCGATCCTTTTATTCAGGACTTGCGCAAAACCGCCCCAGCCGCGTTGTGTTGCCTTGCCAGATGTACTGCCTGCGGCAACACGCCTTGCTGGAACAATTTTGCGTAAGTCCTATTATTGAACTTTGCGGAAATGGCGGTCAGCCGTTTTCGTTCCACAGTTCATGTGGTGTACGTTGTTCACTTTTCCAGTTTCTAGCTGGCGAGATCATCCAATAACGCATCCAGCGCGCCTTGGTCGAGATCGACAAGGGAAAAGTCGGATGGGGTGTAACCGCCTGCGCCTTCGGGTGTCGCCACGCAATGTTGAATGAGCGCGCCAAGGTGTCGCAGATAGTTGGCGGCAAGTGTCTCCATGGTGGCGGCATTGAAGCGATGTGCGCTGTAAGTCCACAACAATTGCAGTCGTCCCTCACGGATCATTGCATTGACCTCGATCTCATGTGACCTGGCATTCTGCGGACCATGGATTTGCCCATGGGATTCCGACGCCGGACCGAAGAGCGTGGAGCCTTCCAATACCTGGTCGAACTGTCCCAAATAGTTGAAGCAGATCGGAGCAGAGCCTGCATGATGTGACGGCGAGAGCGCTGCATCGCCGGAGAGATAACGCAATATTCCATAGCCGATGCCGTTATGAGGAATTGCCCGCAGTTGTTCCTTGATGGTTTTCAATGCCGCGCCATAATCGCGGGTTTGGCCCAGAGGGAGCGGTACCGGGAAGAGCGATGTAAACCAGCCGATAGTGCGGGTGATGTCCACATCATTGAACAGGTCTTCGCGGCCGTGCCCCTCCAGATCGATCAGCACTGTCTGGCCATGCGTCCAGTCAGACACCGCGAAGCTCAACGCAGTCAGCAGAACATCATTGATGTGAGTGCGATACGCGACGGGAACGCGGGTCAGCAATGCCTCGGTTTCCTCGGCATTCAGATGTATCGTGACGGTTGAGGCCACAGCCGTGGTATTGCTGCCTTCGGGGAAGTCGATTGGAATGGGAGCGACGGCGCCTGCGGCTTGCTTCCAGAAGGTGCGCTCTTCCAGCAATTCCGCCGTGTTGGCATAGGCAGACAAGCGTTCTGACCACTGCTTGAAAGACGAGGTTTTTGGCGGCAGTGCAATGGCCTGGCCTTGCGCCAACTGGGTATAAGCCGTGTGCAGATCTTCGAGGAAAATACGCCAGGAAACGCCATCGATAACCAGGTGGTGGCAGATCAACAGCAGGCGTCCAGGCCGGTCCCCCAGGAGAAAATAGACAAGCCGCATTAAAGGCCCGTCGCTCAGGTTGAGACTTGCTTGTAATTGATCGGCATGAAACGCGATTGCCGCTGCCTGCTCCGACGGCGACAAATGCGCCAGGTCGATTGTCGTAATCGCATCCGTCAGGGTTGCGGGTTCAGCGTGGCTTTGTCGCCAGACACCCTCTTGCGCGGCAAGGCGCAGCCGTAACGCATCATGGTGCCGCGCCAGCGCCTCAAGCGCCTGCGCGAGCAGTTGCGGCGCTAAGGGCTGAAAGACCTGCAGCATGAGCGCCTGGTTATGATGATGTGCGGCTTCCGGTTTTTGCTCAAGGAACCAATGCTGGATTGGCGTCAAAGCGACGTCTCCGGTCACCAAACCTTGCTCGGCCTGTATCGCCGAGGTGGCTTGCGTCACCATGGCGAGGCTGGCGATGGTCGGATGCTGAAACAAGTCTTTCGGCGTCAGATACACACCGCTTTTTCGGGCCCGGGAGATGATCTGAATGCTCAGAATGGAATCGCCGCCGAGGTGGAAGAAATTGTCGTGAATGCCGACTTTTTCCAGTTTCATTACGTCGGCCCAGATCGCTGCCAACCCTTCTTCAGCGGGTGTACGCGGCGCGACATACTGATTGTCGTTGCGGGCAGCATCGGGCGCCGGCAGTGCCTTGCGATCGAGTTTGCCGTTCGGCGTCAATGGCAGCTGGTCGAGCATGACGATATGGGCCGGAACCATGTAGTCCGGCAGGCGCGTTTTCAGATGTTGACGGATCGCCTCCGTATTGGGACGCCGGCTCACCGCCAGTTCCCGCAGCTGGCCGAGTGCCGGCAAGCCTTGCAGCGCATCAGGCGCATCCATCCAATCGATCAGGCAGGCTATTTCATCGACGCCAATCTCTTTTAGCTGGTTTACTACCGGCAAACAGGTTTGAGGTGTCCCGATCAGCGATGCCGTCCTGGAGTAGCGCTCAAACGCGAACGAAATCATGTCGTCCACATCCTGTTCGGATGGGTTGTCTATCGGAATATTCAAACTTTTGATCAGCGGTTCGCGCAGGCTGATGTGCGAACGCATGTATCTCATGAAAGGCGCTCTTGCACGGTCGATCGTTTCTTCAAAATCTTCGCCGACAAACGTGTGAATCATCAGCGTGACTTTACCTGCCGCCGGATCATGCCCATGCGTGGCGCGCGCTTCGCGGTAAAGAGCGAGCTGTTTGGCGAGTTCTGGAATGGTTTGTCCGAGCAGGTGCGTCAATACATTGGCGCCGATGCGGCCCGCCTGGACGAATGTTTCCGGATTCCCTGCGGCGGTGATCCACATAGGCAATTCCGCTTGGATCGGTCGTGGGAAAATCCGCAGCTCCGCTGCTTTTCCCGCACCGTCCAGGCGCGTGATTGCCTGCCCGCTCCAAAGCGTCTTCAACGTCTGGATGCCGTCCATGGTGGCTTGCTTGCGTGCGGCAAAGCTGTCCGGTGAAAGCACGAAGTCCTGAGGATGCCAGCCGGATGCAATCGCGACGCCTGCCCGTCCGTTGGACAGGTTGTCGACCACTGACCACTCTTCGGCGACCCGAATGGGATCATGCAAGGGCAGCACGACACTGCCGGCACGCAGCTTGATCTGATGGGTTATCGTCGAAAGCGCCGCATTCAGCACGGCAGGATTCGGATACAGACTACCGATCTCGTGAAAGTGCCGCTCTGGTGTCCAGACGGCTTCAAACCCGTGCTGATCCGCAAACTTTGCGGATTCAAGGTAAAGCGCATATTTGTTGTCCTGCGCATACGTATCCGCACCAAAGTAAAAGAGACTGAACGACGTTTCTTTTGTGATATTTGCCACTGTGTCTGTCGCACCCTCCTTTTGCGGGACCAGATAGGCGGTCAGGCGCTTGTCGCCGGGGACGTCTTCGCGGGCCAGCACGACGGCATCGCGCACGCCCGGCAAGGTGCTCAGCGCCGCCTCGATCTCGCCCAGTTCGATACGGAAGCCGCGCACCTTGACCTGATGATCAATGCGACCCAGGTACTCGATCCTGCCGTCCGGCAAATAGCGCGCCAGATCGCCCGACTTGTACATGCGCGCGCCAGGTATGCCGCCAAACGGGTCCGGAATGAACTTGTCGGCCGTCAGGTCAGGCCGGTGCAGGTAGCCGCGTGCCAGTCCGGCACCGGCGATATGCAACTCGCCGGCAACGCCCACCGGCACCGGTTCAAGCGCGGCATCCAGGATATAGACGCGTGTATTGGCAATCGGCCTGCCGATGGCCGGAGCGGCTTCGGTCGCGGTGACGCAATCCAGTGCCGACCAGATCGTGGTTTCGGTCGGGCCGTACATATTCCACAACGCGGGCGTGTGCTGCAGAAGCTCGCGCGCCAACGACGCCGGCAACGCCTCTCCGCCACACAATACCTTCAAGGGCTGCGCCGACTGCGGCCAGCCGTGGTCGAGCAGCATGCGCCAGGTCGATGGCGTGGCCTGCATCACCGAGACTTTCTGGTGCGCGACGATCTCCGCCAGTTGCGCGGGATTCGCAGCTGCCTCGCGGCTGGCCAGCACGGTACGCGCCCCGCACAGCAGCGGCAGGAACAGTTCGAGCGCGGCAATATCGAAGGAGAGGGAAGTCACTGCCAACAGCACATCCTCGCTGCCCATGCCCGGCGCCTGTTGCATCGCCTGCATGAAATTGAACATGGCGCCCTGCGTCACCGCCACTCCCTTGGGCTTGCCGGTCGAGCCCGAGGTATAAATCACATACGCCAGATGATGGGGCAGGGCGGTACTAGCCAGGTTGTCGGTGCTGTAAGCGGCCAAGGAGTGGGCTTGCGCATCCAGGCAAAACACGGTCATGCCTGCGGACGGCAGCTGCGCCCGCACATGCTGCTGGGTCAGCAACACCGTCGGTTGCGCATCGTCCAGCATGTAGGCCAGCCGTTCGGCGGGATAGGTGGGGTCGAGCGGCACGTAGGCACCGCCGGCCTTGAGAATCGCCAGCAGGCCAACCACCATGTCCAGTGAGCGCTCGACGCAAATGCCGACCAGGGTATCCGGGCCGACACCGAGACTGCGCAAGTGGTGCGCCAACTGGTTGGCCCGGGCATTCAAGGCACGGTAGGTGAGCGTTGTTTCTCCGAACACGAGCGCCACCTGCTCCGGCGAGCGCGTCGCCTGCGCTTCAAACAGCTGGCACAGCGTCTGGGTTTGCGGGTAGGGCACGGCTGTCTGGTTCCAGTCGAGCAGCAGCTGGCGGCGCTCGTCGTCGCCAAGCAGGGACAGGTCGCCGAGGCGCGCTTCGGGCGCGGCAATGATCGCGTCCAGAAGATGCGTGAAATGTCCTGCCATGCGTTCGATCGTGGCGCTGTCGAACAGGTCTGTGTCGTATTCAAAAGAACATGAGAGTTGCCCGTCGTTCTCTGT
>DATLIB010000166.1:0-4853 GCA_035539595.1 Noviherbaspirillum sp. | reverse complement strand
ACATGGGTTGCCCGGTCAAAAAAGTGTGCAACAGCTGGTGTGGTTCTGCGCTGTTACAGAACGAGAAATTGGTGAGTGACATTCTCGATGCTGTCGTCGCTGCCGTCGACGTGCCAGTAACCCTCAAGTTCCGTACCGGCTGGGATCGTCTGAACAAAAACGCCTTGACCGTCGCCCGAATGGCAGAACAGAGTGGGATTGCAATGCTGACGCTGCATGGGCGCACCCGTGCTGACGGCTATGCCGGTGACGCGGAGTATGAAACGATTGCCGCAGTCAAGGCTGCGGTATCGATTCCAGTGGTTGCCAACGGCGATATTGAGACTCCCGAAAAAGCCAAACACGTGCTGCAGACCACCCAGGCTGATGCCGTCATGATTGGCCGTGCTGCTCAAGGACGCCCTTGGATTTTCCGTGAGATCGACCATTTTCTGCGTACCGGCGAATATTTGCCTGCGCCCTTGGTGGCAGAGGTGCGCACCTTGATGCAAGAGCACTTGCAAGCGCACTATGCCTTCTATGGGGAATTCATAGGGTTGCGCACTGCCCGTAAGCATATTGGCTGGTATGTGCGCGACTTGACCGGTGGCGAGGAGTTTCGACAGCACATGAACCGGCTGGAAAGCTGCGAGGAACAGCTTGCCGCTGTCGATGGTTTTTTTGAATTGCAAGCGACGCTTGACGAGCGGTTACAATACCGCCTTGCCGCACAAAAGCGGGCCGCTTGATCCCGAATGAGAACACGGATTCACACTCCAATGAGCAAAGACAATATCCAGGACGTCGTCAAGAAAAGCCTTGAAAAATATTTCAGGGACTTGGGCGAGCAACAGCCGTCGAACGTCTATGAAATGGTGGTCTTTACCGTGGAAAAACCGATCCTCGAAGCCGTGATGGCGCGTGCCGACGGTAATCAGTCGCTGGCGGCCGAAATGCTCGGCATCAATCGCAATACGCTACGTAAAAAACTGCAGCAACACGGGTTGCTGTGATCTATAACGCAAAAACGGTGTGCCGGTCTTCCGAGACGGCACTGTTTTTGCGTTATTCATCACTTTCTGCAAGTTCATCATGATCAAACAAGCGCTTATCTCCGTTTCCGACAAAACGGGTGTACTCGATTTCGCCAAGGCACTGTCGGCGCGGGGAATTAATATTCTTTCTACCGGTGGTACGGCCAAACTGTTGGCGGACAACGGTGTGCCTGTGACTGAAGTCGCCGACTATACCGGTTTCCCGGAAATGCTCGACGGCCGCGTGAAGACTTTGCATCCGAAAGTGCATGGCGGCATTCTTGCCCGCCGCGATTTTCCGGAGCATGTGGCGGCGCTGGAAAAGCATGGTATCCCCACTATTGACATGGTGGTGGTGAACCTGTACCCGTTCCAGCAGACCGTTGCCAAGGACCAGTGCACGTTGGAAGACGCAATCGAGAATATCGACATCGGCGGCCCGACCATGCTGCGTTCGTCTGCTAAGAACCACAAGGACGTGGTGGTGGTGTGCGACCCGGTTGATTACAACCGCGTGCTGGATGAAATGACGGCCAATCAAGGGCAGGTGAGTTACGACACCCGGTTCGCACTGGCGAAAAAGGTATTTGCGCATACCGCCCAATATGATGGTGCAATCACTAATTATCTGACTGCCTTGGGTGAGGATAAGCAGCATGCGACGCGTAGTGCATATCCGCAAACCTTGAACTTGCATTTCGAAAAAGTGCAGGAGATGCGTTACGGCGAAAACCCGCACCAGTCGGCAGCCTTCTATCGCGATCTGGTGCCGGTTGCCGGCTCACTGGCGAATTACAGGCAATTGCAAGGCAAGGAACTCTCGTACAACAACATTGCCGATGCGGATGCCGCGTGGGAATGTGTGAAGACCTTCAAGGAAACCGCCTGCGTCATCATCAAGCATGCCAACCCCTGTGGCGTGGCGGTTGGCGCCACTACGCTGGAAGCCTATAGCAAGGCTCTGCAGACTGATCCGACTTCAGCGTTTGGCGGAATCATCGCCTTCAATGGGGAACTGGATGGGAAAACCGCCGAAGTCGTGGCCAAACAGTTCGTGGAAGTGCTGATCGCGCCCGCAATCAGCGCAGAAGCAAGGCAGATTTTTTCTGCGAAGCAGAACGTGCGCTTGCTTGAAATTCCGCTGGCAACCGACGTTAATACCTACGACTTCAAGCGTGTCGGCGGTGGCTTGTTGCTGCAGTCGCCGGATGCGAAGAACGTTGCGGTGGACGAGTTGAAGGTGGTGACCAAGAAGCAGCCAACACCACAACAAATGCAAGACCTGATGTTCGCATGGCGCGTTGCCAAGTTCGTCAAGTCGAATGCCATCGTGTTCTGTGCCAATGGCATGACGATGGGTGTCGGTGCCGGTCAGATGAGCCGCATCGATTCGGCGCGGATTGCATCGATCAAGGCACAGAATGCCGGCCTGTCGTTGGCAGGTTCCGCAGTGGCTTCGGACGCTTTTTTCCCCTTCCGTGATGGACTCGATGTCGTGGTCGATGCAGGAGCGACTTGCGTGATCCATCCGGGAGGGTCAATGCGCGACCAGGAAGTGATCGATGCGGCGGATGAGCGCGGTGTCGTGATGCTGTTTACCGGCACGCGCCACTTCCGTCATTAACGGCCAATGCAGATCCCGCCGACAGTCAAGCCACTCGTGAGCCTGTCCGGCGGGAGCATCTAATGAAAATCCTCGGTATCGACCCCGGTCTGCGTACTACCGGTTTCGGGGTGGTTTACAAGCAGGGCAACAAGCTCAGCTATGTCGCTTCCGGCACGATCAAGACGCCTGATGCCGATTTGCCGCAGCGCTTGAAAACGATCCTGTCTGGCGTATCGGAAATCATCCGCACTTATACTCCGGATTGCGCAGCTATCGAAAAGGTGTTCGTCAACGTCAATCCGCAATCAACTCTGCTATTGGGGCAGGCGCGGGGTGCGGCGATCTGCGCGCTGGTGAGTGCCGATCTTGCGGTTGCCGAATACACTGCCTTGCAGATCAAGCAGGCGATCGCCGGCCATGGCAAGGCGCAGAAGCAGCAAGTGCAAGACATGGTGCAACGACTGTTGGCCTTGTCTGCCATGCCGGGTACCGATGCCGCCGACGCCTTGGGCGTGGCTATCTGTCATGCGCACAGCGGAGACGCGCTGGCCACCTTGGGCGCGTTGGCGCCAGCGCTGGCGAAAAAAGGCTTGCGTGTGAGGCGCGGCAGGCTGATTGGTTAATAATTAGGACTTACGCAAAACCGTCCCAGCTGCGTTGTGTTGCCTTGTCGTACTAGATGCACTGCCTGCGGCAACACGCCTTGCTGGATCACTTTTGCGTAAGTCCTAATAATGTTTTTCCGCCTTGCGGGCGGCGACTTCGAATCGATTGTGCCAGTAAGCATCGCGGCCGCGTATCGCTGCCCAAGCGCTGGACGCCAGATACGCGAACGGAAAAAATATTCCCCAGCATGCCGCTTGCCGAACATGGGTAAGTTCATGAATCAACACACGTGACGATAATCCCTGACGCTCGGCAATGACGACATGCCCAATGGCCATCGCATTCATCGCTCCGAACGGATGCCGGCGCAGCAAATAATCCGCCACCGGTCCGCGTGTCAGTACGGCAAGCGTAGGACCGCGCACCAGTTGTACATGTCCACGGAACAGAATCACTGGTAGCGCAAGCAGCAGGCCAAACAGGGTCAAGGGGGACGCCCAGACAATGCCTAGCAAGCGGGCAATCCAAGATAAGGCGCGTGGTGTCTGCCTGCTGCAAAACAGCCGATGGAAAAGGAAGCGCATTTGCCGCCTCAATAAATATCTTGTCGCATAGTGTCGGCGCAATTCTGTCGCGGCGACCGTGCGCATTTTTGCCAATTGTGGAAATGTTTTTTAGAGTTTCCGCTGTGCCGAAAAATCCCCGCACTTTCTTCCATTTCGGATGAAAGTGGGTGTGGCGCACCCTGCCTAAATCCTCTGGAATGCCGAGACTTTGACGTCCTGTCCGGCGCTATAGCCGGGCATGAATGTCCTGTATGATTCACCTAACTTTTTAAAGCGTTCAACCCATGATAGGCCGCCTTTCCGGAACCCTGCTTGAGAAAAATCCGCCGCAGTTGCTAGTCGACTGCAATGGCGTCGGCTATGAAGTCGATGTGCCGATGAGCACTTTTTATAACTTGCCGGCGACCGGTGAAAAACTGGTGCTGTTAACGCATCTGGCCGTGCGGGAAGATGCTCACCTGCTGTATGGTTTCGGAACAGTCGAAGAGCGCAAGGTTTTCAGGCAACTCATTCGTATTTCCGGCATCGGCGCCCGCATGGCCTTGTCGATTTTGTCTGGCATGTCGGTGGGGGATTTGGCGCAGGCGATTACGCTGCAGGAAGCGGGACGCCTGACCAGAATTCCGGGCATCGGTAAAAAAACTGCGGAACGCTTGCTATTGGAACTCAAGGGCAAGCTCGGCGCCGACATCGGTGCGTCGGGTGGAATGCCGTCAGACGACGCCACCTCCGACATTCTGAACGCCCTGGTCGCCCTCGGTTACTCCGACAAGGAAGCCATGTTGGCGTTGAAGCAGGTACCCGCTGGAACCGGTGTGTCGGAAGGCATCAAGCTGGCGCTGAAGGCGCTATCCAAAGCGTGAGGAAACGATGAGCATCCAGACCGATAACTTTACCGAGCAACGCATCATTGCCGCCACGCCGGTGTCGCCGAATGAAGAAGCGATCGAGCGGGCACTGCGACCGAAGCAACTCGACGAATATGTCGGACAGGAAAAAATTCACGCCCAGCTCGACATTTTCATTACCGCCGCCCGCCAACGGCGGGAAGCATTGGACCAT
>DATLIB010000165.1:0-3061 GCA_035539595.1 Noviherbaspirillum sp. | reverse complement strand
GGTGTCGTCCTCCTTGCCCTCATCCTGAGCGGATGCGC
Organism: Noviherbaspirillum sp.; assembly: GCA_035539595.1. Classification (GTDB taxonomy): domain Bacteria; phylum Pseudomonadota; class Gammaproteobacteria; order Burkholderiales; family Burkholderiaceae_D; genus Noviherbaspirillum. The sequence goes on along the minus strand of DATLIB010000165.1, from coordinate 3,023 downwards.
AACTTTTTCCAGGGACGGCGGACTGGACGCCGTCTCGACCATGACCAGCGAACGCACTGGTCAGGCTGTGCAATTCTCCAAGCCGACGAGTGCGGCAAACCTGCCATCCGAAGCCGTCAGTCAGCTCGTGGCAAAGCCCCTGACGCCAGACAGCGCGGTTCGGATCGCCTTGCTGAACAACAAGGCTTTGCAGGCATCGCTGGCCGAATTGGGCGTCGCCGAATCCGATCTGGTCCAGGCCGGGCGGCTGCGCAATCCCGGCTTTTCCTTCGGACGGATGCGCGCTGGCGACGATGTAGAAATCGAACGCAGCATCATGTTCGACCTGGTCGGTTTGCTGACCATGCCTATTCGCAGCGGCATCGAGCAAGGTCGTTTTGAGCAAGCCAAGCTGCAGGCCGCATCGCAAGCGGTGCAACTCGCTGCCGAAACCCGACGCGCGTATTTCAATGCCGTCGCCGCGCAACAAACCGCTGTATACATGGCGCAGGTGCAAGCTGCTGCCGAAGCCGGGGCCGAGCTGGCACGGCGCATGGCAAAGGTGGGGAACTGGAGCAAGCTCGATCAGGCGCGTGAGCACCTGTTCTATGCCGACGCCACCGCCCAGGTTGCTCGTGCACGCCACAACGCGACTGTCACGCGTGAGCAGTTGACCCGCCTGTTGGGCCTGTGGGGTACACACACCGCGTTCATGCTGCCGGAACGGTTGCCCGATCTGCCACAGGCGCCGAACGAGATGGGCGATGTCGAGCAACAGGCGATGTCGCAGCGTCTTGATGTGCAAATGGCAAAGCACGACGCGGAAGCAACCGCCAGTGCTTTGGGGTTGACCAAGGCCACCGGGTTCATCAATGTGTTCGATGCCGGCTACACCAACAAGAGCGAGACCGGCAATCCACGCGCAAACGGTTACGAAATCGCGCTTGAACTGCCGCTCTTCGACTGGGGCGGCGTCCGCACCGCCAAGGCAGAAGCCGCCTATATGCAGGCGGTACACCGAACAGCGGACACGGCAATTCGTGCCCGCTCGCAGGTGCGGGAATCCTATTCGGCGTATCGCACGACCTACGATCTGGCGAAGCACTACCGGGACGAAGTAGTCCCGCTGCGCAAGCGGATTTCCGATGAAGTGCTCCTGCGCTACAACGGCATGCTCACGAGTGTGTTTGAGTTGCTTGCGGATGCGCGCGATCAGATCAACAGCGTCAATGCCGCGATTGAGGCGCAGCGCGATTTCTGGATCGCCGAGACCGATCTGCAAAGCGCCATTAACGGTGGGGGCAGTGGTGGTAGCGCCCTGCAACTGCGCAGTGCCGCGCCCGCGGCTTCTGGCGGACAAGAACATTAAGGAGAGCACCATGGTTTCGCGTAGAAGTTTTTTTAAAGGTGCCAGCGCACTTGCGGTGGGTGCCGGCTTGGTGAGCCGTGTCGGCGCAGCCTCGCTGCCGGAAGCGCCGCTGATGGGAAGTGCGGCCACGCAGCCGCCGCTGGCGCCACCGAATGGCCGTCCGTATCACCCGGTGGTCACCCTGAACGGCTGGTCCCTGCCTTGGCGGATGAATAATGGTGTCAAGGAGTTCCACCTGGTGGCGGAACCGGTCGTGCGCGAGCTGGCACCCGGCATGAAGGCTAATCTATGGGGCTACAACGGCCAGTCGCCCGGACCCACCATCGAGGTGGTGGAAGGTGACCGCGTGCGCATCTTTGTGACGAACAAGCTGCCCGAACACACCAGCATCCACTGGCATGGCCAGCGCCTGCCGAATGGCATGGATGGCGTCACCGGCCTGACGCAACCCGGCATCCCTCCAGGCAAGACCTTCGTGTACGAGTTCGTCGCCAAGCGACCCGGCACCTTCATGTATCACCCGCATGCGGACGAGATGACCCAGATGGCCATGGGCATGATGGGTTTTTGGGTGACCCACCCGCGCGATCCCAATCTCATGAAGGTGGATCGGGATTTCGTTTTCCTGCTCAGCAATTACGATATTGACCCGGGGAGCTTCACACCCAGGGTCAACACTATGCTCGACTTCAATCTGTTCACCTTCAATAGCCGCGTCTTCCCCGGCATTGACTCGATGAACGTGCGCCAGGGCGATCGCGTGCGTATCCGCTTCGGCAATCTGACCATGACCAACCATCCGATTCATCTCCATGGCCACGAGTTCGTGGTGGCCGGCACCGATGGCGGCTGGACGCGTCCTGAATCCCGCTGGCCGGAGGTCACCACCGATGTCGGGGTGGGCCAGATGCGCGCCATCGAGTTCGATGCCACCGACCTCGGCGACTGGGCATTCCACTGCCATAAATCGCACCACACCATGAATGCGATGGGACACAATGTGCCGACCATGATTGGCGTCGATCATCGCGGTGTCGCGCAACAGATCAACAAGCTGGTGCCGGACTACATGGTCATGGGCGAACGCGGAATGGCCGATATGGGCGAGATGGAAATGCCGCTGCCCGACAACACCTTGCCGATGATGAGCGGGCAAGGGCCCTTCGGCGGTGTCGAGATGGGCGGCATGTTCACCGTCGTCAAGGTACGCAAAGACCAGAAGCCGGGCGACTACAAGGACCCGGGCTGGTACAAGCATCCGGCCGGCACGGTTGCCTACGAGTGGAAGGGGGAAACGCCGGTGCCTACTCGCAGCAGCTCAGCCGGAGGCCGATCCATGCCGGCGTCGGGCAAGCCGGCAAACGTCGAAATGACGGTACGCAAACCGTCCGGTCACGGTGGGCATCATTAAGACCAAACATCAACCGCTACATCAATCGATATACGCAATCAGCAAGAAGGGAAATCGCATGAAGAAACAAACAACCACCCAAACATGGTCGGCCGCACTGATGATGCTTATCCTTGGACTCACCGCGTCCGCAGCCTTGGCCCATGGCGACGAAGGCCACAAGGCGTCAAAAGCCAGTGCGCCTATCTCCGCCGAGGAACACGCGTTCGGCAGGCAAGGCCATCCGAAAAAGGCGGCACGCACCATTGCCATCGACATGAGCGA
>DATLIB010000164.1:0-3115 GCA_035539595.1 Noviherbaspirillum sp. | reverse complement strand
TACATGCGCCGCGACAGGCGGGGCCGGCCGGTACTTCAGTACTGCAATGCCTATATGGCGATTTCGCCTTGAGCGGATTGAGCAACGTGGCAGAAGCCCTGCACTGAGGCGCAATCCGCCCTATTTGGAAAATGTCAGGCTGAAGGCCTTGACCGAGACAGTCACGACATCCTGGCCGCGCAAGGCGGCGGCTTCATCGTCCGAGGCAATCGCTTCCACGATGTCCTGGCCGATCAGCAGCGACACCACATGCACCACGTCTTCGCGGCGAATATCCAGCACCTGGGCGCGCACGCTCAGCTTGCCGGCGTGGCGCTGCTGCAGAAAGGCGGTGGCGGGTGTGCCGGCATCGACCAGACGGCCACCGTCCAGACGCAACACGCGCTGCGCCAGCTTGAAGATTTCCCCTGCATCGTGACTCACCAGCAAGATGGTGAAGCCCCAACGCCGCTGCAAGCGAATCAAGGTGTCCTGCAGTTGGGCACGCATGTCGGTATCGAGCGCCGACAGCGGCTCGTCCAGCAACAGCAGTGTCGGCCGGCGCGCAATCGCCCGTGCCAGCGCCACTCGCTGTTTCTGTCCGCCCGACAGCGCGGCCGGCAGCCGATGCTGCAAGGCGCTCAGGCCGGTCAATTCCAGCAATTCATCCACCCATTGCCGCTGCGAGCGGTGCACCGCGTAGGCAATGTTTTGACGCACGCTGAAATGCGGGAACAACGCATAGTCCTGAAACACGAAGCCGATGGCCCGCTTCTGCGGCGGCAGATCGATGCGACGAGCGGCATCGAACCACGTCTCGCCAGCGATGACGATCCTGCCGCTATCGGGTGCCGACAGACCGGCGAGCAGGCGCAGCAGGGTGGTTTTCCCCGCGCCGGAAGGACCATGCAGGGCGACCGTGCTGCCGTCCGCGATGCAGGCTTGCACGTCCAATACCAGCGGGCCGGACGCGCCGTGCAGCGTCTTGGTGAGGGCGAATTCGATCATGCCGTGCGCCCTCAACCCGCCTTCAGCCACTTCTTGTTGACCAGATAAACGGTCAGCAAAATGGCAAAACTCACCGCGAACAGCACCAGCGCATAAAAATTCGCCGCCGCGTAATTCAGGCTTTCCACTTCATCGTAAATGGCAATCGACGCCACCTTGGTCACGCCGGGAATGTTCCCGCCTATCATCAAAATCACGCCGAACTCGCCGATGGTATGGGCAAAGCTCAACACACCGCCGGCCAGCAGCGCCGGCTTGATATTCGGCAGCAGCACGCGGAACAGGGTCACGGCATCCGCCTTGCCCAAGGTGCGCGAGGCTTCCAGCAGCGACAGCGGCAGATTCTGCAAGGCCGACTGGATCGGATGCACCATGAACGGCAAGCTGAAAATCACCGAGCCGATCACCAGCCCGGCAAAACTGAACGCCAACCGGATCTGGAACCACTGCTCCAGCCAATGGCCGAAAGCGTACTGCGGACTGAACGCCAGCAACAGATAAAAGCCGAGCACCGAAGGCGGCAGCACCAGCGGCATGCTGACCAGGGTTTCGATCACTGACTTGATGCGGATGCGGGTAAACGCCAGCCAGTACGCCAGCGGAATGCCCAGCACAAACAGGATCAGCGTGGTGAGCGCCGCCAGGCGAAAGGTCAGCAGCAGCGGTTGCCAGTCGTAGCTCATGCGGCTTGCTCCGGCAGCACGGTCATCTCATTGGCCTTGATCAGCGCCTCCACCGCATCGCCCACCGCCAGCGCCAGTCGGTGCGCCGAGCGCGTGGTAATCACCGACGCGATCACATGCCCCTGAAAATCCAGCGTCACCTTGGCCAGCAGCGCACCCTGCTCGATAGCGACAATCGTGGCCGGGATGCGGTTGCGCATGCTGATCAAGCCGGACAGGTTTTTCGCCAGCGACACCTCGGTTTCCTTGAACAGCAGCGTCGCCGCCATGCCGGACCGCCACGCCGCCACATCTTCCCCGGCGCCGATCAAGGTGGCAGCAAAGCGATGCGCGCCGACATCGGCCTCCACCACGGCGATGCTGCCGTGGATTTCCACGGCGCTGATGACGGCGGGTAAACGATTCATAAGCGGCTCACAAGCGGTTCATGGCAACAGATATCCGTAGCGTCCCAGGATGGCGCGCGCGGACGGCGACAGCATGAAGTCATGGAATTGCCGCGCCAGCGCCGGATTGTGCCGCTCCCCATGCCGCAGCACCAGCATGCCTTGCGCAATCGGCTGATACGACTCTCGCGGCAGATCGACCCACTTGCCCTGACCGCGCATCTCCGGCGACAGCACCACCGCCTTCGCGGTAAACCCGGCATCCACCACGCGGGAATGGATGTACTGGTTGGTTTGCGCAATGCTCTCGCCGAACACCAGCTTCGGTTTCAGAAGCGCATCCATCTTGAAGTGCGCCAGCATCTTGATCGTCTCACGCCCATACGGCGCAGTCTTCGGATTCGCCACTGCAATCCGATTCACCGCCGCGCTGGCGAGCGTACGCTGCCATTGGACGAGATCGAGGTCCGTCATGGTCCACAGCACCAACGCGCCATAGGCATACACCGCCGGTGCCGCAGCACTGAAACCGGCCTTGTGCAACTGCGCCGGGTAATCCATATCGGCCGACAAAAACACATCGAAGGGCGCGCCATGCATAACCTGCGCAGCGAACTTGCCGGAAGAGTTGTACACCGGCTTCAACGCATGGCCGGTCTCTTTGCTGAATGCGGTCTGCAGTTCGCCAAAGGCATACTGCATATTGGACGCCACCGCCACAGTCAGCGTGCCGGCGCGTGCGTGGCCGAAGAAGGGGAAGAGCAGAGCGGCGCTCAACAGATAAAGGCGAAGTAGAGGCATGACATCAGATCAATCTTGTCCTGTCGCATTGCGGCCCTGATAAGACATCAAGATCAACGGTTTTGCCGTGTCCAGATCTGCCTGACTTGTCAGCGACAACTCAAGGTCGCCTGTACCCCAATGGCCTTGTTGGCTGACATCACGGCCAATGGATGGTAGTGGCTCCAGGTCTTTGGGATTCAGGTGCAGATACAAGAGCAACCTATTCTTTTGCGCCACCACCGTTGCAAAATTCTTCAGGCGCTTGAATGCCAGATA
>DATLIB010000163.1:0-5954 GCA_035539595.1 Noviherbaspirillum sp. | reverse complement strand
GTGCCTGCACGCCGACACTGGAGAAGGTGAAGCGCAGTTTTTTCGGGCCGTTGTAGATCGATTGCGCATCGTCGTACAGCACGAGCAGCGAATTGGACTCGGGATGAATCATCTGCACCACGAGCTTGAACCATTCCGGTTTGAAGTCGTGACCTTCGTCGATCAGTACCGCACCATATTGTTCGCTGGGGATGAGCTTCTGATCGACGGAGCGGATCACTTTCTCAACGCATTCTTCGAAGAAAGCGGCCTTGTCCTTGCCTGATGGCGGTGTGCCGACATTGTAGGTATTCAACTGACGCACGCACCATGCATGAAAGTTCACCACGTTGACCTTGTCCTGCAGGCCTTTCATTTCCATGATCTGCGCCAGCTTGGTGGCGAGTGTCTTGTTGTAGCAAAGGATCAGGATAGGGCGCTGGCAGACCTTCGCGAGATGTTCTGCGCGGTAGCCGAGGATCAGGGTTTTGCCTGAGCCTGCGACGCCATGAATCACGCGATGGCCTTCGCCGAGGCTGCGCGCAAGCTGTTCCTGCTGGATGTCCATGACCCGCAGTATCTCCGGGATCTCGGTTGCCATTTGACCCGGCTCGGCAAACATGTCGGTCTGTGCCGGTATGCGCACTTCCGGAAACATGTGCCAGCGTATCCGGTCGATCTGCGGCAAGGACAGCTTCAGCGTGAACTTGATCGGGAACATGTCCCACAGCCGCTTCTGGAATGCCTCGACATCGGCGCTCTCCGTCATCTCGTCCTGGCAGATCACGAGGTGCGACGGCAGCACGTCACCGATGTTGGCGCCATCGAATTGCTTGCGGGTGATATTGGGAAAAACCACGCCGTGACCGTAGGGGAAAAAGGGTTTGCCTTTCAACGAACCGCTGGGCCAGATCAGTTGCGGATCGCGTTCGAGCTTGTTGGTTACTGCGAACATGTATTGCCGCGCCTGTTCCTGCGGATTCAGTACATGCTTGATGCCGTGATCGGTCAGGATCGCTGCATGCTGCTTGTCGATGCTGTGGATGGTGTCGAGCTTCCAGTCCTTGACTTCAAGGATCAGCAGACCGCGGCCGGGATGGAATATGACGAAATCCGGATGCTGGGTGCGCTCGCCGATGGACACGTCGTACCAGCACAGGTAGTCGTCTTCGAGTTTGTCTTCCAGCCGGTATGCAAACCGTTTTTCACCTGAGGTCATTCGCGACACACATGAGCCGATGGCGGGAATGAGAGTAGCCATTACTTTCCTCCAAACTGATTCGCTGCATCTTACCCTCATGCAATAGTCCCAGGCCGCATTTGGCGCGACAGCATGGAAGTTTTTTACGGGTTATGGATGTGGGAGACTGTTGCTTCCCATATATATGGGAGAGGAAATGCGATGTGATGTTATGCAGAGATACACGCTGCGGCCGGCCCTGGCACTGTGTTGAATCGGCCAGCCGCAGGTGTGGGGGTGATGGTCCTAAACGCGCTCTTTTTGGCGGATGAGTGTATTGGGTCGGTCGGGAGTCTCGCCAGGACGCTGGGTTAAATCAATGCTCCCCCGTCCCGTCCCGGGAGAGAGCAAGACTTCATCTTCATGCGGTGCCTTTGAAAGCACCTTGATCCACTTGCCGGTGAGGGATTCGGTTTCCCAGTTAACGTTCCTGTTTTGCCACTTTCCCTCTTCGGTTCTTGAGGCGGCAAAGAAGCGAAAATCGATGAAGGAATCTTTGCCCTTGTATCGCTGATCAATCCATTCCGCAGGCTGATCTTCCCCTGTGTAAACCGTCCCCTTGTAGGTGTAACTGTCAGGAAGGGTATTGAGCCCGGAGATGATCGCCTTCGCAAGAGGCAGGTTCGTCAGCAGCGATTCCCAGTTATCTTCCGTGACGTCCTGCTCGAAAATATCTTGCACCTTCTTCCATAATTTATCGCCGGTCCATTCCCGGATCGCTACCAGTCCTTCGATCGGGATACCTTCGAGTTCGGGATGCTCGGCGACGATGGCGCGGACTTGCTCGCATTCCTGCGCATACACTTGTGCGCCGATATCCAGTTCTTCTTCGTCGTCGTTATGCAGGCGCTTGTAGGCATCGACAAACTGCTCCCGCTCGGCCTCGTTCATCCGGTACTGCTTGGTGCGGTTGGTCAGTATCTTTTTGAATTCGGTCATGACGGCCTGCGCACTGTGAACGTCTTCTATGTTGTCGATGGAAACGCGCTGGAATTCGCTTGCGCTCAGGTCGCTTAACAAGTGGCGCTGCATGGCATTGCCAAGAAGATGTGTCGCCCATCTCAGCAAGCTCGGCGCTTCAGGCGAGGATGTGTCCATGCTGGCGACCGCTTTGCCGTGGTTGTCGAGGGTTTTTGTGAGTGACTGCATAGCGGCCGAATGTGCGACCTCACCGGAATTTCGCCCCGCCTGCGCCGGGGACCAGGTGGCAGACTGCGTGACTACCATCGGCTCACTAGATGTCTTCCCAATAGATGTGTTGATATGCGGAAGACTGGGGAGCCGGCGTCTGGCTGAAAGAGTTTCCGGTGGATTCGCTGAGGCAGGCTGCATGGCGACAGCCGCATTGTCGATGTGGGCGCTGTCACTGTTGCTACTGTCTTCAGGGAACACGGGGAAAGACGTTATCTCGGAAGATGACGGGAACGCAGGAAACGAGGTCATCTTATTCGGACTGACAGGCGTGGAGGCAACCTCATGGCTTGCATCGTAAATGGCGGCAATCAACGACTCGTCAGGAATGCGAGCGTCTGTAACGATGCCATTGCGCGAACCGAATAGAAGCACAATGTCAGTGTCATGAATCTTGCGGCGCTTTGCCTCGTACCGGATTCCTTTCTGTTTGCTTAACTCGGCTCGTGCCGCGACCAGGGTTTTCGATAGCGGAGTAGGTGTGCCTTGTTGCACCAAGCGGATAATTTCCTTGGCATCCATGTTTTTGAGCGTGGCATGCGTCTTGAATTTATCGCTTACGGCGTGGATGAAAGCGCTCTGTCTATCCGCTCCCATCAGGCTTTTCTGGCTCGATGATGATGTATGTGGCTTGCCGGCGGAGACACTCGGCGGGACGATTGGAGACGTGGCTTGCGTGCCCGCAGAATCTTCAGCCGGGGAAGACTGGGGCGCAGGAACGTGGCCAGAAGCCGGGGCGCGCAGGGCAGCATTAAACATCTATGTCCTTTGAAAAAAATGAGTGGCTATTGCATGAAATGCGTTGAATAAGCAGTACCAATGAGTGGTATTAAAACTGAAATGATTCCATTGGTTTTCTGATGTTTTTTATGTCAATCATCCCCATGCGGGGATCGCATCTCAGGCAGCGACGCCAGATAAATCATGAAAGAGAAGGGCGGACTTCGGCCGCCAAGACTCCCAAAAAGTATGTCGTCAGCGGAAAATTTCTTGTCGGAAGTTTCACAACTTTGGCATTGAGAATGTCTCGTTTTCCTTCCCGCCGATCCGATGTGTGGCAAGAAGCTAAATTATTTTTAGGTGCAGAATAAATTTCCGCATGGAAACGTATATAGTTGGCGTCAGGAAATAATGGCGTCAGCTTGGTGCTCTTGTTTGACAACGTTAAATCCATTGCAGCGGTATCCGTCTTGCCACCAAGCAGATGTCAAGAACAGAAAAAGGGGAGAGGGATATTTGTTCACTTAACATCGGTTCCGCTATGAGAGCCGCAGCCCGCTAGCAGCGGGCTTGGCCGTTTCTACATCCATTGGCTGTAGAGAGAGCGGATCGGCGCTTTGGTAAAACATATTTTTTATTTCACAGGTACTGAAAATGTTTACAAATATAAAAGTGGGGACCCGGCTGATCATCGGATTTTTATTGCTCTCGCTTCTCGGCGCCGCTATGGGGGCAATCGGCATCCGCAACATGAATGTCATTAATGACAAGGCAACCGAGCTGTATCAGATGGAGGTGATGGGTATTTCCTATATCAAGGAGGCTAACCTCAATCTCATTTATATAGATCGAGGAATCAGCAATCTGTTGCTGGCGACCACTCCCGAAGAGCGCAATCGCTTCGCTGCCGATCTGGAAAAGGCCAGGCGCGAGTTGCGCAACAATGCCGACAAGGCGCGGCCGTTGTTCTACAGTGAACAGGGCAAGCGCCTGTTCGTGGATTTCGATAGCAAGTTGTCTGAATATGAGGCGTTGATTCCCGACCTGATCAAGCGAGCGCAGAACGAGCAGTTGCAGGAAAACAGCGAGATCGTGCAGTACTTCTTCGGTACTTTCGGAGCCAAAGGCAAGGCTATCGATGACGCGATTACCGAGCTCACCAAACAGAAGGAACAGGATGCCAAGAAAACCGATGACGATACCAACCAGCTTTACTACACCAGCCGTCTCGTCATGGGTATTCTGGTGGTGGGTGGTGCGTTGTCTGGTCTGGCGCTTGGCTTGCTCATTACCCGTTCCATTACCCGTCCGCTCGATCAGGCAGTCCTTGTGGCACGGACGGTCGCTGCCGGCGATTTGACTAGCCGTATCGAAGTACATTCGCAAGACGAAACGGGTCAGCTGTTGCAAGCGCTCAAAAACATGAATGACAGCCTGGTCAACATCGTCGGCGAGGTTCGGCAGGGCACCGATACCATCGCGACCGCCTCTAATCAGATTGCGGCCGGCAACCTTGACCTTTCCTCGCGCACGGAAGAACAGGCCAGCTCGCTGGAAGAAACCGCCTCTTCCATGGAGGAACTGACTTCGACCGTGAAGCAGAACGCCGACAATGCGCAACAGGCAAACCAGCTTGCCGTATCGGCCTCGGAAGTGGCCGGCAAAGGCGGGATGGTGGTGTCGCAGGTGGTGGATACCATGATGTCGATTAACGATTCGTCGAAGAAGATCGTGGACATCATTGGCGTCATCGACGGCATCGCATTCCAGACCAACATACTGGCCCTGAATGCCGCCGTCGAAGCGGCACGCGCCGGCGAGCAAGGGCGTGGATTTGCGGTGGTGGCAAGCGAAGTCCGGAATCTTGCGCAACGTTCGGCGGCAGCGGCCAAGGAGATCAAGACATTGATCGACAACTCGGTCGAAAAAGTGGACGCCGGCAGCAAACTGGTGAATCAGGCGGGCGTGACGATGGGCGAGATCGTCGAAAGTATCAAGCACGTCACCGACATCATGGCCGAGATCACGGCAGCAAGTTACGAGCAAACGTCCGGCATCGATCAAATCAACCAGGCCGTCAGCCAGATGGACCAGGTCACACAACAGAATGCGTCGCTGGTCGAAGAGGCTGCCGCAGCCGCGGAAGCCATGCAGGAACAGGCCGCCAATCTGGCTCAGGTGGTGAGTGTCTTCAAGCTCAACGGTACGCAGACCGCAGCGCTTGCTCCGGCTGCAAAGGCACCTGTTGCTCGTCTGGTCAAAACGGCGGCTGCGCCGCTACCGCGCAAGGCAGCGCCGAAAGTGCAAGTCACCGCCGCCAAGCCGAAGCGTCTGGCCGCAGCCAGTACGCCCATCGACGAAGAGTGGGAACAGTTCTAGATTTTTCGCACTCTCTCAACGGGCGGAAGCAATCGGCGGGTGTAGCGCCGACTGCTTTTTCCTCATCAAAAGGAATGCCGTTCAGTGCAGCGCTGAACGGCATTTTTTTCGCGGTGCGTTACGGGACGCATGCGCTGCTGCAACGACAACCGCAGCAACCGGCTTATACCAATCTGCACTACCCCTTTAAAGGTGCAAGTTCTATCAAGGAAAAGATTCTCCTCTATGCGTACAGTCGACAAGCTTTCAAGCAACTTCTGACGACTCCTTCCTCCTGTAAGGGGGAAGGTTGGGATGGGGGTGGTGCGTTCGAGACATCACTGGTGTCTCGAACCTCCCACCCCCACCCTAGCCCTCCCCCTTACAGGAGGAGGGGACCGTTCATGATTGCTTTTGACAACATCAGCTGAATGAACATGTGAGATAAATCTTCATTCGGCAGCCG
>DATLIB010000162.1:0-12458 GCA_035539595.1 Noviherbaspirillum sp. | reverse complement strand
CCCAACAACCATGCGGTCATGTCCCGTGCCGACAAGGGCTTGGAGATGAGAAACCCTTGCAGTGCAGTGCAACGGCTTTTTTTCAGGAAAGCCGCTTGCTCGTCCGTTTCCACACCTTCCGCAATGCTCTCCAGCCCCAGCGCATGGGACAGATCCAGCACGGCTTTAATGACGGCACAGCCTTGGAGATTGTGTGGAATGTCATCCAGGAAGGTCTTATCCAGTTTGACTGCCGTGACCGGCAAATTGCGCAGGTAGCTCAGAGCGGAATAGCCGGTGCCGAAGTCGTCCAGCGCAATACCGATGCCGCGCGCCTGCAAGGCATGCAGGATCGATATCCCGTATTTTTCGACATCCAGCGCCTGGCGCTCCGTGAGTTCTATTTCCAGATCGCGCGGCTGCAAAGCCATTTCCGCCATCAGTCCATCGAGGTAGGCTGGCGTCTCGTCGCTGGTCAGGTCCTGCGAACATAAATTGACGCAGAGCTTGACGCCCATCAGTCCGCTTTCTTTCCATTTCCGCATCTGGGCGCACGTTTCCCGCAATACCCAGAAGCTCAGGTCTTTCATCAATCCCGCCTCCAGGGCGAGATCGATGAGGCGTTCCATCGGATAGCCGGCAAAAGCCGGACTGCCACAGCGCAAGAGCGCTTCCACCGCGACGGTCTGGCCATTGGAAAAGGCCACTTTGGGTTGGTATTCCACCCAGAATTCCTTTCTTTCCACGGCAAGCCGCAGCGCCGCCAGTTCCTGGCTTTTTTGATGAGTGAGTGCATCCATCTGCTCGGTGAAATAATGGAATCGTCCCTTGCCGTCCTCCTTGGCGCGATACAGCGCGAGGTCGGCCTTCTTGAGCAATTGGTCGAGATCGCTGGCGTCGTCGGGACAGGCCGCGATGCCGATACTGGCACCGATCTGGACCGGGTGTTCGCCAAGGTCGAAGGGTTGTGACAATACCGCGATCAATTTCTCCGCCAGCTCGGCACCTGCCTGCATCGACGCCATGTTTAGCTGCAGCACGACAAATTCATCGCCGCCCAGACGCCCGATCACATCGCTCTCGCGCAGTGCGGCACGCATGCGTTGGGCCGCCTGTTGCAACAGCAGGTCACCGGCGTGATGACCGAGGCTGTCGTTCACCTGCTTGAAACGATCGAGATCGATCAAGAGCAGGGCCAGCCGCTGCCCGCTACGGGTGGCGAGGGCGATCTGCTCGTTAGCATGGGTTTCCAGCGAATAACGATTCGCCAATCCGGTCAGCATGTCTTGGTTGGCCATGCGGTGGACTTCCGCTTCGGTCGTCTTGCGGTCCGTGATATCGCGAAATATTTTCAGGTAGCCGGTGTGCTGTCCCGTGGCATTCCGAATGGCGGTAAGCACGCCATCGGCCCAGAATCGCGACCCGTCCTTGCGCAGGTGCCAGCGGTAATCTTCGGCGCGCCCCTTGATTTTCGCCAGCTGCATTTCCTGCTGCGCTTCGTTGTACATGCGGTCTTCGGGCGTAAAAATAACAGCGTTGCTTTCGCCAATGATTTCTTCAGCGGAAAAGCCAATGATGCGTTCGGCACCGGCATTCCATGTTGTGATCTTGCCCTCCAGGTCAAAGGTAAAAATGCCGTAGTCAAAGGTACTGTTATAGATTTCGTTTAACAGGGCAGTGGCATCGATGACGTTGTCCATAATCATTTCCAGCAATGTGAGGACTTCGGTGAGCGATAAGGAGGAGCGCAGAGTTGCTGCACCAAACAGGCGACTCCCTTCATTGAAGGACAGACCGGCTTGAAAAACATAAGTTGCTCTTCCAGGTGAACAAGCAAGAGGCCGTCTTGAGGGAGAAAATCAAGGACTCGCGGCGGCGATACCGTGCAAGACGGCCACGCACATTTTTCAGCGGGCCGGTAAATTCTGCCCAGCTACAGCCGCTGCCCGGCATCGCGCTCCCCGTGCAGCGATGGCACATCGCTTGCACTGCTTTGCTGATGAGAACGGGTACACGGAGGAGCGGCGATGGCGAACACGGTGGGCGATTTTCTGCTGCAACGGCTGGCAGCATGGGGAGTGCGCCGCGTCTACGGTTATCCGGGCGACGGCATCAACGGCATCATGGGCGCGTTCGGGCGGACCGATGCGCTGGAATTCGTGCAGGCGCGGCATGAAGAACTGGCGGCTTTCATGGCGTGTGCGCATGCCAAGTTCACCGGCGAAGTCGGCGTCTGTCTCGCCACCTCCGGCCCCGGCGCCATCCACCTGCTGAATGGGCTGTACGACGCCAAGCTCGACCACCAGCCGGTGGTGGCGATTGTCGGCCAGCAAAAGCAGGCGGCCCTCGGCGGCGACTACCAGCAGGAAGTCGATCTGGTGTCCTTGTTCAAGGATGTGGCGCACGAATTCGTGCATATGGCGACCACGCCGGAACAGGTGCGCCACTTGGTGGACCGGGCGATGCAGATCGCGCGCGAACAGCGCACGGTGACGTGCATCGTTTTTCCCAACGATGTGCAGTCCATGCCGGCAGTAGAGAAGCCGCCGCGCGCGCACGGCACGGTGCATACCGGCATGAGCCATATCGGACGCGCCAGCGTGCCGGCCGACGCCGATCTGGCGCGCGCGGCAGCCGTGCTCAATGCCGGCGAGAAGGTCGCCATGCTGGTCGGTGCGGGTGCCTTGCAGGCCACCGACGAAGTGATCGAAGTCGCCAACCTGCTGGGGGCCGGCGTCGCCAAGGCCTTGCTGGGCAAGGCTGCGGTGCCGGATGAGCTGCCGTTCGTCACCGGCGCGATTGGCTTGCTGGGGACCAAGCCGAGCTGGGACTTGATGAGCGATTGCGATACCTTGCTCATGGTCGGCTCGTCCTTTCCCTATTCCGAATTTTTGCCGAAAGAGGGCCAGGCGCGCGGGGTGCAGATCGATATTGATGCGCGCATGCTGAACCTGCGCTACCCGATGGAAGTGGGGCTGGTGGGCGACGCCCAAGCTACCCTGCGGGCCTTGATTCCGCATTTGCACGCACGCGGGCGCAACGCCTGGCGCGACATGGTCGAGCAAAACGTCGCGCGCTGGTGGCGCGTGCTGGAAGAACGGGCGATGAACGAAGCCAAGCCGATCAATCCGCAGCGCGTGTTCTGGGAATTGTCGCCGCGCCTGCCGGATCATTGCATCCTGACCTGCGATTCCGGCTCGGCCGCCAACTGGTATGCGCGCGACTTGAAAATCCGGCGCGGCATGATGGCGTCGCTGTCGGGCGGGCTGGCCACCATGGGACCGGCGGTGCCATATGCGATCGCCGCCAAGTATGCCTACCCGGACCGCCCGGTGATCGCGCTGCTGGGCGACGGCGCCATGCAGATGAACGGCATCAGCGGCCTGATCACGATTGCCAAGGTGTGGCGCACATGGCGCGATCCGCGCCTGACCGTGATGGTGCTCAACAACGGCGACCTGAATCAGGTTACCTGGGAGCAGCGTGCCTTGGAAGGCGATCCCAAGTTCGAGGCATCGCAGAATCTGCCGGACTTTCCCTATGCCGCCTACGCCGACTTGATCGGGCTGAACGGCATCCGCGTCGACAGACCGGAACAGATCGGCCCGGCTTGGGAACGCGCCTTGTCCTCGCCGGTGCCGACGGTGGTGGAGATGGTGACCGATCCCAACGTGCCGCCGCTGCCGCCCCACATCTCCACCGGACAGGCGAAGGCGTATCTGTCGGCACTCTTGCAGCGCGACCCGGATGCGGTCGGCACCTTGGTCGCCTCTGCCAAGGAATGGTGGGACGGCTTGTTTGTGGGGAAGAAGAAGTAAGGGGAAAAGCAGACGTGCGCCGCGCGCAGCGCTTGACGCGCCGGCCAGCACATCCATTCTTTTCACTCTTTGCGGAGCCATCCATGCACAGCTTGTTCCGATACGCCATGGCCTTGTTACTGACCGCGCCGACCGCTTGGGCCGACGACGCCATATACAAATATCGGCTGCCGGACGGCGGCGTCTTGTATTCGCAGGAAAAAGCCGCCGGTGCCCAGTTGGAAGAAGTGCTGCGCGTGCCTTCGCCGTCACCCGCGCAAGCGGCGCGCGCCGCACGCGAGTTGGAACAGGAACGCGCACTGGCCGCGCAACTCGCGGCGCAACGTCAACAGCAACAGGTCACCGAAAACCGCATCACGCAAGCGGAGCAGGCGCTGAACGCGGCGCAGGCAGCATTGATGAACGGCATCGAACCCTGGCCCGGCGAACGCCACGCCACTGCGGGCGGCGGTAACCGCTTGAGCGATGCGTACTGGCAGCGACAACGCGCCTTGCGCCAGTCGGTGGAAGACGCCCGTGCGCAACTGGACGCAGTCACCGCGGCTTCTCAAGCCACGCGTCTGTCAGGCGCACCAGCGGTGGAGAGTTCGGGCCGCTGAGGCTAACTACACTAACGCGCTGCCCCGGACGACGTGGGCGCGCCGCCTTGCTGTGCACGTGCCGGGTTTTGCAGTTGCTGGAAGGATGCCTGTAAATCCCTGCGGAAGTCAGCGTTGTTGAGCTCTGGCCATTCGTCTTCGTCGAAGGTGAGCGCAGTGTTGATTTGGTTGCGGTCGAGATTGAGCACGATGTCGGCGTTTTTGCGCGCAGGAAAAATCAGGGCCGACAGGGGCAGGGGGACCAGCTTGTCGTCCGGCGTCCACGCCTGGTCGAAATCGATCACGGCATAGGAAACGCGGCCGGTGCCGAGGTTCACCACCAAGTCATTCATCTCGCCGGCATCGCTGCCGTTGCGGTCGCTCACCTCCCTGCCGATCAATTCGCTCACGCGCATCATGCGCTCGCCGGCGGGCGCCGCGCCGACGGCGTTGGCGCGGAAGTAGCGGTCCACTTCGGCACGGTAGCGATTGTCGCCCCAGTCCGGCCAGTTATTGCGCTCGAAGCCGGGCGCATTTTGCAGCAGTTCCTTGTTCACATTGAGCACCAGATCGTTGCTGCTGCGATGCGGGCTGAAGGTGCTTATCGGATAGGCAAACAGTTTTTCGCCCAACCCCAGCGCGCCGCCGAATGCCAGCACCACGTAATGCACCCGTTGCGCGGCGACATCGACGATCACGTCATGGATTTCACCCAGGTTTTCATCCTGCGCATTGACCACGTCCCTGCCGATCAACTGACTGGCGCGCAGCTCGCGCTCGCTGCGCTGCTGCGCCGCCGCTGTGCTGGACGAGGGCACCGATGCGCCGCTGCTGCTTTGTGCCAACGCGGCATGCGGCAGGGTGAGGCCGCATGCCGACGCCACCAGGAGGACCGTCAATGTGTGTCTGCATATCAGCATGATTGTTCTCCACGATCAAGAAAGCAGGTCGGTCACGCTTTTTTTCATTCGTAGGTTGGCGGTGAGCGAAGCGAACCCCAACGTTTACGCGCTTACGCCATTGCAAGCGCCGCTGTTGGGTTTCCTTCGTCAACCCAACCTACCCGAAGCAAGAATGTGCAACTTATTACTGCGCGGGCCCTTAACGTCGCGGCTGCGGCTGTCCTTGCTGCACGCTGCCGCGCCAGGCGCCGGTTTCGTGACCGCGCGATTCGAGGAATTCCTTGAATCGCTCCAGATCACCCTCGACCCGACGCGAAAACACGCCGATCATGTCGCCCACGTTTTCGGTCACGCCTTCCGGCTCATAGTCCATTTGCACCATGATGCGCGTCGTGTTGCTGTCGATCGTGTGAAAGGTGACCACGCCATCGTTGCGCGCACCGCTGGCGCTGCGCCAGGCGATGCGTTGGTCGGGGACTTGCTCGGTGATCTGGGCATCCCATTCCTTGCGCTTGCCGCCGATGTCGGCGCACCAGTGCAGATTAGTCTCATCGAGTTGCTGGACCTCCGTCACGCCTTCCATGAATTTGGGAAAGTCTTCAAACTGCGTCCATTGGTTATAAGCAGTGTGGACCGGCACATTGACTTCAATGGATTTTTCTACCGTCGACATGATTTACCCCCAGTAAAAGTGTTCGCAAGCGCGGCACAGCGTGTCACTCCGAACAGGTTGATAAAAAACCTTGCTGGCGGTAGACCGCGGAGAAGCAGTTTAGTTTGGAAGTTGCCGGCGACCGCTCACATTCCGAAGGGATAGGTTTCCGGCATGTCTTGCGCCGCTTGTGGGGCGGGATCGAGCGGCCGGATGGCGGTCGTGCGGTCCAGGTGGATCACGGCGTCGAACTGGCGCGGCAGGTCGGCATGGAAGTAATGGCTGACCCGTTCGCTGCGCGGCAGGTAGATCACGCCGATGGCGCGTTCGAGACGACGCTGGTGCAACTCGGTATGCAGCCGGCTGTCTTGCCGGCCCAGCGGCAACCAAAAATTGCCCAGCCGGGTATCGTGAAACAGGCGTTCATAACTATCCGCCCGCGACGGCACAACCTCTTTCAGTTCGGCCCCGCCATCCCATTCCGAGGCGGCGGTGACGCTGCCGGTGTGGGTGGTGAAACCGAGCAGGAAACTTTCATGCGGCGCATAGCGCTCGCGCACCAGTTGCCCCAGGTTGAATTGGCCGTGCTCGCCCATTTCGGTGGC
Source organism: Noviherbaspirillum sp. (assembly GCA_035539595.1). Classification (GTDB taxonomy): domain Bacteria; phylum Pseudomonadota; class Gammaproteobacteria; order Burkholderiales; family Burkholderiaceae_D; genus Noviherbaspirillum. The sequence continues at coordinate 5,924 of DATLIB010000162.1, read as the reverse complement.
GCGAGCGTCGCCGATATGCGAGTTGTGCGCCCACACAATGATCTTGGCGGGGGCGCCCTTGCGTTTGCTGATGTGATGGAGCAAGACTTCCAAGGTATCCGCCATATGCGTATCGCGCAGGTTCCAGGAGGCATCCCGGCTGCTGAACATGGCGCGGTAATAGGCTTCGGCATTTTTGGTCACGCGGGCGTTCTGCTGCGCCTGGAACAACGCTTCTTCCGCTTCCGGCCCCTCCGTCTCGGGAACCTGCTGGTCCAGCATGGCCAGTAATTGCTGCAACACTTCTTCTTCGCAATCCTTCACCATGCCGAAACTGGTCGCGTAACCGTAGCGCTGCGGATCGTCCGCCATGTGGTCGAAACAAGCGTAGCGTGCACGGGCTTTCCTGGCGGCCTGCGGATCGACTTGCTCCAGGTAATGCACGACCAGATGCATGGATTGACGCATGCTATAGACATCAAGGCCGAAAAAGCCGACGCGACGCGCCGCCTGTTCGGTACGCATGTTGTGCAGACGCAGCCAGTCGACCAGCTTGACCGTTTCCATGTTGCGCCACATCCATTGCGGGAAGCGCTGAAAGCCTTTGAGCGCATCGTTGACGGTGCAATCTTCGCCGCTGTGATGCAAGTAGCGGTTGACCCGCAACGCATCCGGCCAATCGGCTTCCACGGCGATGGCATCGAAACCTTTTTCGGTAATCAGACGCGCGCTGATGTCGGCCCGCATGGCGTAGAACTCGCGCGTGCCATGCGTGGCTTCGCCCAGCAGCACGATGGAAGCCTCCCCGATGTGCGCCAATAGCGGGGCGAAGTCGTCGCCGGCGCGCAACGGGAACGCATGTTGACGGAGCAATTCAACTGCGGCGTAATCGGACATGACACATCCTTCCTGTTTTCTGTGGATCGGGCCGGGACCGGAAATGGCGGCCCGTCTGTTTAGAACAACGCGCCTCCGCGTAGTTCGTGCCGAATCGCGATGGGATCGCTATGATGGGGCGCATGAACCATGCCGTTTCCCGCCGACCGACTCCTGTGCACTGGACGGGAACGGCATGCTGATCCTCAAGACAACGGCACTGTTTGTGCTCACCGCGCTGGCCGAAATCGTCGGCTGTTATTTGCCTTACCTGTGGCTGCGCAAAGGTGCGTCCGCCTGGCTGCTGTTACCGGCGGCGGCCAGTCTGGCCTTGTTTGCGTGGCTGTTGAGCTTGCATCCCACGGCAGCGGGCCGCGTGTATGCCGCGTATGGCGGGGTCTATATCGCCGTGGCGCTGGCTTGGCTATGGCTGGTGGAAGGCGTGCGACCGTCGCCTTGGGATGTGGTGGGCGTGCTGGTGGCGCTGGGCGGCATGGCCATCATCATGTTTGCGCCGCGCCCGGCCTGATAGCCACTAGAGTAAATCCCGGCAAGTGCGTTAAGATCGCTTTTTTTGCGACGCAACATGCATAGGTGCTCCTTGGCTTCCGACTCCCCAACACACAAAAATAACCTGGCAGCGATGACGCTGGCCGCCATTGGTATCGTCTATGGCGACATTGGCACCAGCCCGTTGTACACCATGAAGGAAGTGTTCTCGCCGCAGCACGGGTTACCGTTAACCGAAGGTAACCTGCTGGGCGTGGTTTCCTTGATCGTATGGGCGTTGATGATCATTGTTTCGCTGAAGTATGTAACGCTGGTATTGCGCGCAAATAATCGCGGCGAGGGCGGCGTCATGGCCTTGGTGGCGCTGGCGTTGTCGTCGGTAACGCCGAAATCCGGCTGGTATGTGCCGCTCACCCTGGTGGGCTTGATCGGCACCGCACTGTTTTTCGGCGACGGTGTCATCACCCCGGCCATTTCGGTGCTGTCGGCAATCGAAGGGCTGGAAGTGGCAACCCCCGCATTCAAGCCCTATGTCGTGCCACTGACGGTGACGGTACTGGTGGTGCTGTACATGGTGCAGCACAAGGGTACCGCCGGCATCGGCAAGTGGTTCGGGCCGGTGGTGCTCTTGTGGTTCTGCGTGCTGGCTGCGATGGGCTTGGTCAACATCATCGAAAATCCGACGATCCTGGCGGCCATCAATCCGATCCATGCGTTGCGCTTCCTGGTGCAGAACGGCTGGCTGGCTTTTGTCGCGCTCGGCGCGATCGTGCTCGCCGTCACGGGCGCTGAAGCGCTGTATGCCGACATGGGGCACTTCGGCAAACGTCCGATCCGACTGGCATGGTTCGCTGTCGTCTTGCCCGGGCTGGCACTGAATTATCTGGGTCAAGGGGCGCTGCTGCTGGCTCATCCCGACGCCGTATCGAATCCCTTCTATCAGCAACTGGGACCATGGAGCATCTATCCGCTGGTGGTACTGTCGACCATGGCCACGGTGATTGCCTCCCAAGCAACCATTTCCGGCACGTTCTCGATTACACACCAGGCAATCTCGCTCGGCTTCTTGCCGCGCATGCGCGTGCTGTACACCTCGGAGCGCGAGATGGGGCAGATTTATATTCCCTTGGTGAACTGGCTGCAATTGTTTGCGGTCGTACTTGCAGTGATCGGGTTTGGCTCGTCATCCAATCTCGCATCCGCCTACGGCATTGCGGTGACGGCCACCATGCTGATGACGACCATCCTGACTTTCTTTGTCATCCGCTACCGCTGGCACTACAACCTGGTGCTGTGCTGGGTCGCTACCGGCTTCTTCCTGATCATCGATATCACGCTGTTTGCCGCGAACACGTTGAAAATTCTGAGTGGCGGCTGGTTCCCGTTGGTGCTGGGTGCATTCGTGGTGCTCATCATGCTGACCTGGAAGGATGGCCGGCAGCTGGTCTACGACAATTTGAAGAAGCACCTGATCCCGCTGGAAGCGTTTCTGCCATCGCTGTTCATCAGCCCGCCGGCGCGGGTCGAAGGCACGGCGGTATTCTTCCGCGCCGAGGGCGACGGCGTACCGCACGCCATGCTGCATAACCTGCTGCACAACAAGGTGCTGCATGAACGCACCATCTTCCTGACCGTGTTCAATGAAGATTTTCCCTCCGTGCCGCTGTCCGAACGGGTCAAGGTGCAGGATCTGGGTCAGCAGTGTTATCAGGTCGATGTGCATTACGGCTTCAAGGACGAGCGCGATATTCCGCTGGCGCTGGAACAGTGCAGGGAAGCCGGGCTGCCCTTCGAGATGATGAGCACGTCGTTTTTCATTTCGCGGCAGAACGTGATTCCCAAGGTCGGCGGCGGCATGCCGCTGTGGCGGGAATCGCTGTATGCGACGATGTCGCGCAATGCGCGCGACGCGGCCGATTATTACCGCGTCCCGGCCAATCGGGTGATCGAACTGGGGACGCAGGTCGAGATTTGAACCGGCCCAGCGGCGCTTCAATGCAGATCGTTGAAGGCCGCGCCGTCGCTCATGAAGGGGGTCCGGTTAAAGCGCGACCAGTTCCCGTTGAGCATCAACTCCTCGAATTTTTCCGCCGGCACCGGCGGACTGAAAATGAAGCCTTGCGCGCTGGTGCATTCGCGCGCTTTCAGGTAGGCCAGTTGCTCCGCCGTTTCCACGCCGTTGGCTACCACGCTGATGCCGAGGTGATGCGCCAGACTGATGATGGCGGCGGCGATGGCCGAGTCTTCGCGACGGTGCGGCAAGTGCTGCACCAGCTCCTTGTCGATCTTGAGCGCATCGACGTCGAAATCCTTGAAGTCGCTTAGGGCCGTGGCGCCCGTGCCGAAATGGTCGATCGCCAGCCGGATGCCCTGCAGACGCAAGTCGGACAACGGCTCCTTGATTTCCGGATACTGCGCCAGCAGCGATTCCGGCACTTCCAGCTCCAGGCTGGATGGCGCAATGCCGGCGTCGCGCAGGATCGACGGCACCATGAACACGAACTGCGGATCATGGAACTGGCGCGCGGAGCAATTGAGCGACAGCCGCAACCCACCCATGCCTTGCCGTTGCCAGCGCCGCACTTGATGGCAAGCCTCGCGCAGCGCCCATTCGCCGATCTCGACAATCAGGCTGCTCTGCTCGGCAATCGCCAGAAACTCTTGCGGCAGGACGGTTTCCAGTTCGGTTGCATTCCAGCGCAACAAGGCTTCCACCGCCACGATTTGCCAGCTGCCGAGATCGACCAGCGGCTGGTAATACAGCTGGAACTGGTGCTTCTCGATTGCCGCGCGCAGGGCCGTCTCGCGGTCGCGCTTCCAGACTTGTTCCGAGATCAGGTCGGAGGTGTAAAAGCGGTAGGTATGGCGACCGGCATTCTTGGCACGGTACAGCGCAAGGTCGGCGCGCTTGAGCAGTTCGACCGGGTTGCGGCCATCGGCGGGATACATGCACAGGCCGATGCTGGTGCCGCTCAGGACTTCCTGTCCATCCAGCAGGTAGGGGCGGCCGAGTTCCCGCACCAGCTTTCCGGCCAGGGTTTCAGCGGCTTCCGGCTGCGACACGTCGGACTGGACGATGACGAACTCATCGCCGCCCAAGCGCCCGACGAAATCGGTCTCGCGGATCGACGAAACGATACGCAGCGCCACCTCCTTCAGCAGCAGATCGCCGATATGGTGGCCGAAAGTGTCGTTGACGTGCTTGAAGCGGTCCAGGTCAAGCAGCAGCAAGGCCAGCGGCACGCCGCTGCGCTGCGACTGTGCGATCGACTGGTGCAGTCGATTGCTGAAATTGACCCGGTTCGGCAGGCCGGTCAATCCGTCATGGTTGGCCAGGAAATGCGTCTGCTCCTCGGCCAGCCGCTGCGTCGTCTGGTCGCGCATGATCTTGACGAAGCCGAGCAGGCTGCCATCCGTCTCGCGCAACGGCGTGACCGCGCCCGCGGCCCAGAAGCGCGTCCCATCCTTGCGGCGGTGCCAGCGGTCGTCGTCGGCACGGCCCTTGGCCCTGGCATCTTCCAGCTCGCGCTGCGACTCGCCCATCTCCAGGTCTTCGGCGGTAAAAAATACGGAAAAATGCTGACCGATCGCTTCCTGCGCCGTATAGCCGAGTATTTTTTCCGCGCCTGAATTCCAACTCATGACGACGCCGGTCGGGTCGAGCATCATGATGGCGTGGTCGGTCGATGCCTCGACCAGCAGACGAAAATCTTCCTGCGAACGCTTGAGCGCACGTTCGGTCTGCACCTGCTGGGTGATGTCGGTATTGGTTTCCAGGTAGCGATAGGGACGTCCCTGATGGAAATCCAGCGCCCAGCGCGAAAAGACGATCAGTTCGCGCCCGTCCTTGGCGGTATGGAACAGTTCGCCCTCCCAGTAATGCTGCTTGTGCACGATGGCCCGTATCTCTTCCAGGGGCTGCGGAAAGCGCGTGCGCAACAGCAGATGGCTGACCTGGCCGATGGCTTCGTCGCTGCGGTACTGATACAGTTTTTCCGCGCTCCGGTTCCAGTAGGTAATCACGTCGTCGATGCTGCACGCAAAAATCGCGTCGCGCACCAGGTCGAGCAGACTGGCCTGCTTTTGTCGCAGGCGCGATTGCTCGGCGACTTCTTCTTCGCGCCGGCGCAGTTCGGTGATGTCGTGAAAAACCGCGACACCGCCGATCAGCATGCCGTGGCTGTCGAGCAGGGGGCGGGCATTGACGCTGACCCAGATGCCGTCGTCGGCATGCGGCACGAAGGCGAGCAAACCATCCACATGTTCGCCGGCAAGTGCGCGCCGGATCGGTCGCTCTTCGTTCGGATAAGCCGAGACACGGTCTGCCCGGTACAAGGTGAACGAGGTCAGTGATTGCGTGCCGCCGGACTCCACCGGCAGCAGGCCGAGCAGCCGCTGGCCGGCAGGATTGACCATGATCAGGTGTTCGGAACGGTCGGCCACGACCACCGCATCAGCGAGGCTGTTAAGGATGGACGTCGTGATGCCGGCTTGGCGGTGCAGCTCTTCTTCGAGCGCCTTGCGTTGCGAAATGTCGCGCAGCGAGGCGAAGAAGAGGG
>DATLIB010000161.1:0-5253 GCA_035539595.1 Noviherbaspirillum sp. | reverse complement strand
ACGCTTTTCCCCCTATTCAATCAACACGAGGAAGCATGCATGGCCGAACAATTCGAAATTACCAACATGGCATTGTTTTGCGATTTCGAGAACATCGCGCTCGGGGTGCGCGATGCCAAATATGCACACTTCGACATCCGCCGCGTACTTGAGCGCCTGCTGCTCAAGGGCAGCATCGTGGTCAAGAAAGCCTATTGTGACTGGGACCGCTACAAGGATTTCAAAAAGACGATGCATGAAGCTTCGTTTGAGTTGATCGAGATTCCGCACGTGCGCCAGTCCGGTAAAAACTCCGCCGACATCCGCATGGTCGTGGATGCGCTCGATCTGTGCTACACCAAGTCCCATGTCGATGGCTTCGTCATCATCAGCGGCGATTCGGATTTTTCGCCGCTGGTGTCCAAGTTGCGCGAGAACAATAAATATGTGATCGGCATCGGCGTCAAGGATTCCACCTCCGACCTGCTGGCTGCCAATTGCGACGAATTCATTTTCTACGACGATCTGGTGCGCGAACAAAAGCCCAAGCGCAAGCCGGCTGAAAAAAAGCCTGCAGTGAAGAAAGCAGCCAATGATGCGGTGAAATCGGTATCACCCAAGAACGAAGACGACAAGCGTCAGGAAGCGCTCGACTTTGCGGTCGAAACCGTCGAAGCCCTGGTCGCCGAACGTGGCGATGAAAAAATCTGGGGGTCGATGGTCAAGCAAACGATGAAGCGGCGCCGGCCCGGATTTAACGAATCTGCGTATGGCTATCGCTCGTTCAAGGGCTTGATCGAGGATGCACAGAAGCACGGTCTGTTGTTGATGGTGCGTGATGAAAAGACGGGCCAGTATACGGTGCGCCTGACGGGTGGGGAGGAGTGAACGACAGGCACGGCGGCTGATTTTTGTTGACGCTTTTTCCCAGTAAAAAGCGTCTTTAAAACGGCCCGCTATCCCGATCGTATCCAGCGTCGGAAGAACCACTGCGCAGAAGCGGCAAGCGCAGTGGTTCTTCAATGCATGCATCTCACTGGCTTCACGAAATCCGTTCTCTCGTTGTTGAGCCCCGCCGGACTGGCTTGTGTGCAGGAAGCGACTTCAGCAGCCTGGAAAATCACTTATTGCAACTTCACCTCTAGCCCGGATATTTCACCAGACCGGCCCTCAACTTGGCCGGCAGGTGGATATTTATTAGGCTGGCAGCATGCAACTACAGCCCCAGTTTGTACCGTTGGCCTACGCGGGTGCTGATGCGCAATTTGCGGCCATTTTGCACCTTCGCTTCGCGCCAATAGCATAGCTATTGGCTTGGCGCGAGATGCGCAAACTGGCTCGCAACTTGCACATTATCACTCCGCGTTCCGATGAAATATCCGGGCTAGCCCCAGGTCGGAAGCGTTCCGTTGCGAAGTGCGGACATGATTTTGTCCACATAATCAACGGATTCGTTGATGCTTCTCCAGTTCGCATTAGGACCTTGGTTGTATGCGCCTAGGGCATCTTCCAGGTTGCCGCCCTTCGCCTCCAACATTTTGGCGAAATACTTGACGCCCACTTCAATATTCAGTTCTGGGTTGTTTAACAATTCTTCCATCGTGACAGGTCGACCAAGCAGCTCGCTTGCCGTTTCCGGCTTTACCTGCATCAGCCCCGCAGCCCCGGCCCAGGAGACAAGACTAGGGTCGCCCTGAGATTCCTTGGCCATAATGGCCTTGATAACATTTGGGTCGACGCCATACTTGGCTGCATATTTTTCGATCAAGTCATCCCACTTGCCGCCAGCGGGGCCCGGCCTGTCGGGAAAACTGGACGGGACAGCGTCGCGTGGTTTCTCCGCGCCGTTAGCGTATGGAACGTACGGTTCATCCTCATCTCCGCCAACGTAACCGGAGTCGTAGCCGTGACCTGCCCCTTTCTTCTTTGGAGTTGTGTGGTCTTCGTTGTCGCACGAGCACGTATCCGTGATGTCTTGCGGCTCAATGCCGAGGGCCTTGAGGGTCGGCTTGATGATTTCGTACTGAGCCTTGTATGCGGGATCATTCCCCCACAGATTTGCATAGTCCTGCCAGGTGACGGGGGGCTTGGAGGAAATGGACATAGGAGTACTTTCAGTAAATATGGATAAATCAAGTGTTCCAGAATTCGTGGTGCCGGAACACGCCGCCGCTTGTTTTGCAAATGAGTGAACAGAATGGAGGAAAAGTTCCAGCAATCGCATGGAAACGGGCGTTTCTGTGCACCGGCAGCAAATCGATGCGGCAATCGAGGTTTATCGCCTGCTGTTCGGATAGGCAATTATTGCTTTGTCATCCTGCCATTCAGCAAGTCAAACGCGTCTCAAGTACGGGATGCGTATCGTTTTATTTACAATGTTTTCCCAAAGTCAGCGTTCCCTAACAGTGGGGCGACCATCTCCTTGAGCTCCTCCACTTACACTGTCCGGGTCATCTCTACGGAACATAAAACAGACGGGCTACGTCTCTTATTTTCCTTTTCTTCTAGCGAACCGGTGCGGCCTTGAAATCAGGCAAGAAGCCCCGGTCTTGAACGCAAGCGCTTCCTTCCCTACCAACAAGCAAAATTAATTTTCGTTTCCTTATTCAATTTGTCTTGAATTTGTCTTTGCATACTCCACATGGATGGTAAGGGGCAGATAAGCGGCTGATGAGACTAGGCAAAAGGACAAGGAATGATGATGCAAGACACAAGAGCAAAAGGTGGGGAGACGGAAAAAGTCACCATCAATTTGGGTTTGATCGACCTCGGACAAATCGATCTCTTGGTGCAGGAGGGGTTTTACTCCAACCGTACAGACCTGATCCGCACCGCTATCCGTAATCAATTGCAATTGCACGGCGACGTCATCAAGCAAACCGTGGCACGCAAGAGTTTGGTGCTTGGTTTGCAACACTATTCCCGCGCGGAACTGGAGGCCGTGCGCGATGCCGGGCAGAGATTGCAGATACAGGTGCTGGGTTTAGCCAGCATCGCTGCCGATGTGTCTCCCGAATTGGCCTTGGCCACCATCGACTCCATCACGGTGCTGGGTGCGTTGCACGCCAGCGCAGCCGTCAAGGCCGCTTTGGCCGGGCGCATTCATTAACCGTTCCTATTACCTATTACGGAAAGCATTCCATGAAAATCAATGAAAGTTTTCTCGCGCAGATGCGCGAAGCCACCGACCTACTGCAAAGCTCCGGCCCCGTGGCCGCGACCGCTGCAATTCAGCGTGCGCTGCACGACGCAGGCATGCCAGATATCGCCATGCCGCAACCTGATTGGCGCGGCGTTCCAGCAGCGACCCTGGTTGATATCAACCCCCGTCCTTCCGCTCCTGAACGCGAGGCCGATGCCGGCATCGCATCGGGACAAGAGTTGCTGGGTCGCTTTCGTGCTCACGTACAGGGAAAGTGGAGGGGCGTTTCAGACCGGCAACCGATACAGGATGTCGACACCGATGTGGCCGGAAAAGGAAGATTTTTATCCGGCTCGGTGAGCAATCAGGCGGGAACGCGTGCCTACAAGCTGTACATACCCAGCGGCTATACCGGACAGCCACTGCCATTGATCGTGATGTTGCATGGTTGCAAACAGAACCCCGACGATTTTGCCGCCGGCACCACCATGAATGTCGTGGCTGAAGAGAACAATTGTTTCGTCGTCTATCCGGGCCAGATGCAGGCGGCGAATGGATCGAATTGCTGGAACTGGTTCAAGCACGAGGACCAGCAGCGCGGTCGAGGCGAACCGTCGATCATCGCCGACATCACGCACGAAATCATTCGCAGCTACCAGATCGACACCAGCCGGGTTTATGTGGCCGGACTCTCGGCAGGCGGTGCGATGGCTGTGGTGATGGGCGCTACCTATCCCGAACTGTATGCTGCAGTCGGCATCCATTCGGGCCTGCCTTACGGCGCTGCCCACGACGTGCCGTCTGCATTTGCGGCGATGAAAAACAGCAAGGCCAAAGCCGGCCCGCTGGCCGCGCGCCGTAAAGCACCCGCCTCGCTCGGCCATGCCATGCCGGTGATCGTGTTCCATGGCGACCATGACACCACCGTACACCCATCCAACGGCGACTTGGCATTGGCGCAATGCGTGCCGGCATCGGCCAGCGTGGACGAGCAAGCAGGCGGGAAGGTCAATATAGAAAAAGGCCAGGTACCGAACGGCCACGCGTACACCAAAACCATGCGTCACGACGCCGAAGGAAAAATCATCGCCGAACAGTGGGTCGTGCATGGCGCCGGCCACGCATGGTCGGGAGGAAGCAGCCATGGCTCCTATACCGATCCGAAGGGGCCATCGGCCGCGCGTGAAATGCTGCGTTTCTTTTATGGTCATGCGCGCAAGGCATGATAGGAGCGCAGCTTCCGGGAGGGCGAAGGCATTCCGCTGGTAGTCCTCCTGTTGTGCGCGCCATTATTGATGGCACTTCCTGGCCCGATAATGGCGGTTTGAGGTAGGCTAGGGTTTGTCAGTGTAGTCAGTAAAGCGTGTTGGAATGAACCCGTAGGAAACAGGTCCTAGCGTATGCAAAGCGAAAACGTCATTCAGCTCAGTGGCCCATTCAATGTCACGGACTCGTCGGGGCGCACATGGGAAATCAGTGGCATCCGGATCTTTGATGAAGGTTACGGCATTATCGATGTCTATATCGATTTCATGTCGTCCATGGAAGACGATCCTCTTTATGAAGATGCGCTGTTGATCCAGCAGATTCTCTCCAGGCTCCGTGTTCTTGGCTATGTCGGGCCGGATTTCGGTCATGGCGATCTCGGTCTGCAAGACGACAAGCTGATCGTGCTCGAAGCACCGGAAGAATTTGGCCGCTTTGCTGCGAGCAAGGGCTGGAAAAATCTTGCAACAGAGTATGCCGACGACAATGAGGAGGCGATGTCGTCGGACGCCATCATGAGTGATCCGGTCTCACGCGCCTTGTTTTCCGGATTAATGCAGAAATTGCGCGTGAAGTAGTGAAGTAACGAGATGGTGATGGGGGAAATGGTGAAGTTGTGACATGCGTCGCGCCGCTGAGAGCGGCGTTATCGCCTTATTGCGCATCGATGTCTGCCAGCGACTCCCGTCCGCGCTGGGTGATGTCAAACCCCGCCGCTGAGGCTCTCGGCTCGATATGCCCTTTCTTGCTCAGAAAAGTGGCGACGTCCGCATCCAGCTTGGCCAACCCATCGTTGGCAACCGCGCGCAAAGAGGAAGAAGAACGGTTGCGCTATCAGAACGCGATGTAATACCAAGGGACCGTCC
>DATLIB010000160.1:0-3270 GCA_035539595.1 Noviherbaspirillum sp. | reverse complement strand
CGCGCACGGTCGTCCAGGAACAGCCAGATCAGCAGCGCAATCATCAGGCTGATGCTGATGCCGGCCTGAAGGATGAGCCGGGGCCGGTCGGATTGCATTCGCAGTTCGAAGCCCGGCAAGGCCGTGGTCGCCACGGTCCAGATACGATTGCCGACGACAATGCGATTGATGCGCCTCAAGGCGCGCGCAGCATCGGTGGCGCTGACGGACTGCTCGCTATCATGCATCCGGGTGCTGTCGGTGATCCGATCGTCGTCGTAGATTTCGATGTCGAGGTCGCCACCTTGCTCGCCATAGATGCCATGCATGAAATCGGTCATCCGAAACGGCGCATACACCCAGCCGACCAGGCTGGCGCGGCGCTCCTCCTGCGTGTCGTGCAAGGTGCCGGGACGGTATACCGGCAGGTACATGAGGAACCCTGCCTGCAGGTCTCTGCCGCCCTCTTGTACCAAGGTTACCGATGCCGACACGCCGGTCTTGCCGGTGTCGCGCGCATAGGCCATCGCCGCGCGGCGATGCGGTTCAGAATACATATCGAAGCCGAAAGCCCGCAAATTACTGCCCCAAAAAGGCTCCAGATAAACAATCGAGGTATAGCTGTCACGCTCGTCCGGTGGCGTGATGCGATAGTCGGGAAATCCTTCCGCGCGCACGGCGGCCTCGTGGCGCGCCTTTTCCTGCGGCGGAATCAGCACCGAAAAGCCGATGCCATGGATGCCAGGATAGTGTTCCTCCAGGCGCAACGTACTGACGAAGTGTCGGAATTGCTCGCGGCTGACCGCTGTGCCGGTGGCAACAAACAAGCCGACGGTGGACCGCAACACCTGCTCATAGAGCGCCATGCGCTGCTCGATCCGCTCGTTCGCCTCGCGCACACGGAATTCGAAAGCGGCTTGCAGCGTGAGCTGGGCATTCTGCCTGGCCACATCCCAGAGCTTGTAAGTCACCAGCAATGCCAGGGCCAGCACCACCACGGTCAATGCGTCACGCGCCCGAAAAATGTTACTGATATGTTGTCGGCCTTGGTCTATGCGCTTCATGCAATCCTTCAGGTAATTGAATGCGGAAATCGGGTCGGCCATGCCGGTTTGATGCGGCAATCGCCGTCATGAACGTAATGGCAACAAAGCCCCCGTGGGTCAGACCATAAAAGCGGCTCAGGGTTTAATTCCTGCAAGACGTTCTGTCCGACTGGAAATTCCCTCCCCCTCTAGGGAACTGCGGCAGGGAAAGGCGAATTTCCGGTAAGCTGAAAAGCTTTCTTTTTCGCACAGCGCCATGTCATCGATTTACCGCACTTCCCTGCCGCTCGCCAGCCTGACGGCGGTCGGCATGCTGGCGACCGACCTGTACCTGCCGGCCGTTCCCACCTTGTCGCAGGAACTCGGCGGCTCCCTGACCCAGTCGCAGGCGACGCTCGCCGTGTTCATGGCGGCGCTGGCGATATCGCAACTGCTGTGGGGATGGGCCTCGGACCACTTCGGCGAACGTCGCACCGTTCTGGCCGGCACGGCGCTGCTGGCCATGGCCAGCGTGGTGTGCGCGCTGGCGCCGAATATCGAAACCCTGTTGGTGGCGCGTATCGTGCAGGGACTGGGCGCCGGGGCAGCCACGGTGGTGGTTCCGGTCCTGATTCGCAAACAGTTCAGCGAGGCCGACGCGGTGAAGTCGATTGCCGTGGTAGCCATGGCCGAATCGGTGATTCCGGCCGCCGGTCCGGTAGCCGGCGCGGTCGTGATCGCCTATGCCGACTGGCGTCTGACTTTCTGGCTGGTGGCGCTGCCCACCCTGTTGCTGCTGCCGGTGATATCGGCCATCGTCGCCGACGGGCGCCGGCCCGCGCCGCAGACCGCTGCGGCGAGCTGGTCATTTGGCCCGGTACTGCGCAACGTGGCATTCATGCGCTATGCGCTGAGCTATGCCTTGCTGTTCGGCGCACTGCTGGCTTTCGTCGCCAGCGCCCCGCACATCGCCACGGACTGGCTGGGGCAACCGGTTTCCGCCTTCGCCTTTCTGCAAGTGTGCGGCGTCGCTGCCTTCATGCTCGGCGCTGCCGGCGGCGGTCGACTGGCGCAAGGCCGTGGCGCCGATCTCCCGATCGCTGCAGGCGTATGGACGCAAGCCGCATCCTGCGCGGCGCTGGTGCTGCTGGCCTGGACTGACCTGCGCTCTCTCGCCGGCGTGGCCACCGCCTGGGCGGTGTTTTGCGCCGGCCTGGGCATGCGAGGGCCGTCCACCATGGCCAGAGCACTGTCGGCGGGCAGCGCCTTGGCCGGCAAGGCTTCCGGCTTGCTGATGTTTCTGGCGTTTGCCGTCTCGTCCGTAGCGACCATGCTGGTCGCGCCGCTACTGGAAGACGGCTTGCTGCTTCTGGCGCTGGTCATGTCGGCCATGGTGCTGGCCAGCGCCGCACTGTTGCCGCGTACACGCACCTGTCCGGCACACACATCAGGCACCGCACAGAAATAACTTGTGCAATTTGGCTTGCCGTAGCGGGCGCGCCATCGCCTTTTCCATCGAACAGCCGCACGAGGTCGATGTCAGCGAGATCATCGTCCGCCCGACCGCCAGTCCCTATTAATGCTCCACGGACGAAGAAACAACACCTGCGACAGTGGAAGGCGCGGCATTGACCATCCTCAAGAGCGGCGCCGCCCTGCCCTGTGATGATGGCTCAAAACATAAAGTGAGGACTTACGCAAAGCCGCCCCAGCCGCGTTGTGTTGCCTTGTCGTACTAGATGACCTGTCTGCGGCAACACGCCTTGCTGGAACAGTTTTGCGTAAGGAGTCGCGCAAGAATAAGTCCTAAAAGGATCCGGGGAGCGACAAATCACGTTTGAGGTAATAAATGTCAACGGCAACTTTTGGCAATCGCATCGTCACAGGCTTCCTTTGCATGCTGCTGGCGGCCTGCGGCGGCAACGGCAGCAATCTCCCCGGCACTGCCATTGCATCCAACACTGCAGTCAGCCAGACAACGGCAACGACAGGAGGTGCCTCCGCGAACATGGGCAGGCTCGATACCGGCAGCGGTGCAATGCAGATACCTCTCGTCGGGCAGGCAAACGCGACCCAGGCGCGCTTCAACAATCCATTTGGCATCGCCCGCGACGTGGTCGGCAATCTGTATGTTGCCGACCACGTCGCGGGCGATGCCAAATGGATTGTTGAAGCGCGCCTGGGTCGCGTTTGCCTGCCCGACAAGAAGTATCTGCATTGCGCCGTTGCCGGTATCGAGCCTGCCCATGTTCGCGGAGGCACCTCC
>DATLIB010000159.1:0-26839 GCA_035539595.1 Noviherbaspirillum sp. | reverse complement strand
CCGACCGGATAGGCCAGCGCGTGGACGCCAGCCACCGGCGCATTGGCAAACGCCAGCCCGGCCAGCATGGCGCCCATTAGCATGTTTTGGCGCGCCTCCTGGTCTTTGCCATTACGGCATGCCTCATGGATGTTGCCGCTCAATAGGCGCAATGCATCGAGCGCCAGGCAGTCGGATACCGGATTCTTCAGGCGCTTGCTGGTAAAAGCTTCGATCGCATGGACCATGGCGTCGATACCGGTGGCAGCGGTGACGAGCGGCGGCAGGCCAAGCGTCAGGTCGGCATCCAGCACCGCCCAATCCGGCACGATGACCGGCGATACCACCCCTTTTTTCTCGCCTTGGCCGGTGGTGACGATGGAAATCGGCGTCACCTCGGAGCCGGTGCCGGCGGTGGTCGGCACCAGGATCAGCGGCAGGCGCGGCCCCTTGGCTTGGCCTACGCCGTAAATATCTCGTAACTTTTCCTTGCCCACCGCCAGCAGCGCGACCAGCTTGGCCACGTCCATGGAACTGCCGCCGCCGAGACCGACAACGCCATCCACACCGTTCTCGACCGCAACCTTGGCCGCTGCCTCGACTACCGCTTCCGCCGGATCGGCCTGCACATCTGCAAACACGGTGGCGGCGATACCTGCCGCGGCAAAGCCTTTCAATGCCGCTTCGAGCAGGCCGGCGTTCTGCACGCCCTTGTCGGTCACGACCAGGACCGAGCGGCACTGCAGGCCTTTGGCAAGCTCGCCCAATCTGGCGGACGAACCGGCGCCAACCAGCGTGGATTTAGGGGACTGAAACTCAAAGGTCAGCACGATGCACTCCTTTTGTAGTTGCTATTTGGACAGGCGCGGGACTGGGACTGAACAGCATCAAAGGCATTTTTACTCGTTCCAGACCCGCTCAAGTTACTTTTATAAATAAACTATATACACGGCATTACGGCTGTGAAAGCAGGCTACAAACACTTTTGTTTATATGATTTTTATATCCATTTCGCCAACAATCGACGCGCTACCAACGTTTACATTTCACAGTTTCATAACTAGACTGTCTAGCAGATTGCCCGCGCATTGACCGGAACAGCGACGAAATAACGACGACATCACCGCGAGATTTATTATGGACAGTATCGATCTGGACGTTCTGAGAACCGCCGTAAAGTGGTCCGAAGCGGGAAGCTATACGCTGCTGGCGACGGTGGTGCGCACTTGGGGATCGGCGCCGCGTCCGGTCGGTTCCATGATGACCATTCGCGAAGACGGCCACGTCAAAGGCTCAGTTTCCGGCGGTTGCCTGGAAGACGATCTGATCCGGCAAATCCAGGCCGGGGAAATCCGCGACACCGTGCCGCGCATGCTGACCTACGGCATGACGGCCGATGAAGCGCACCGCTTCGGGCTGCCGTGTGGCGGAACCCTGCAAATCGTGCTCGAACCCGTGGCGCAGCGCTCGCGGCTGCCGCTGTTGCTCAATGCAATCCAACAACAAGGTTTGGTCACGCGCGAACTCGACCTGCGCACCGGCGCCGTGTCGTTGCGGCCGGGTGCGCATGTGTCAGCCTTGCGCTGCGACGACAAGCGGCTCGTTACAGTGCACGGCCCACGTTATCGCCTGCTCATCGTGGGCGCGGCGCAGGTGTCGCGCTACGTGGCCGGCATGGCAAAGAGCCTGGATTACGAAGTCATCGTCTGCGACCCGCGCGAAGAATATCTGGATGAATGGGACGTCGACGGCGTGACTCTGTTGCGGGAAATGCCGGACGACTTGATCTTGCGCCTGCAACTGGATGCGCACAGCGCCGTGCTGACCCTGACCCACGACCCCAAGCTGGACGACATGGCGCTGCTCGAAGCCTTGAAATCGCCCGCCTTTTATGTCGGCGCCATCGGTTCGCGCCGTAACAACGAAAAGCGCCGCGAGCGGCTTGCCCTGTTCGACATCAGCGAAGCCGAAATCGGTCGCCTGCATGGGCCGGTCGGCCTCCATCTCGGTGCGCGCACACCGCCTGAAATCGCCATTGCCATCCTGGCGGAAATGACCGCGATCCGCAACGGCGTGCCGGTGTTGCAAACGCATGCCTTGCGCGAGACGGAATCCTTGTTAGGAGTCGCGCAAGAATAAGTTGGACATTTTGGCGCTCGTCGCTGGATGCAATGCTAGGCGTCTGACGCGCCGCAGTGCGAGCACTGCAAGCGGCAGACAACGCCGCAGTGCGCCAGCGGCGAGCAGCAAAAATTGTTCAACTTATTCTTGCGCGGCGACTTAGCCTCCTCCGGCTGCGTCGTGGCCTGAGATACACGTTTCCGTACCAAGTCCGCACCGATACAGGAAAACTTTTTTGAAGATGACTGACAACGCCATTTTTTTTACATCGCTCCATGTCCAAGACCTGGCGCTGAAACTGGAAACCCGATGGATCGCTCCCGAGCGCAGCGATGCGCCGCTGATCGTCTTTTTGCATGAAGGACTGGGATCGATATCGATGTGGGGCGACTGGCCGGAACAACTCTGCGCCGCTACCGGCTGCCGCGGCCTGATGTACTCGCGCTACGGCTACGGACATTCGACGCCCCGCCCTGCCGGGGACGACTGGCCCGTCGATTACATGCATGTGGAAGCCAGGCAAATCCTGCCCGCCTTGTTCGAGGCGCTCCGTATCGACACGATCCGCGACCGCCCTGTCCTGTTCGGCCATAGCGATGGCGGCTCCATCTCCCTGCTCTACGCTGCCGCCTTCCCGTATCGGGTGGCCGGGATTGTGGTGGTGGCGCCGCATAGCTATATCGAAGACATCGGCCTGGTCCGTATCCGCCAGGTGCGGGACAACTACGGTGCCACCTTGCGTGACCGGCTCGGCCCGCATCACGCCGATGCCGATGCCGTGTTCAAGGGCTGGAGCGATCTCTGGCTGAGTCCGGCCTTGAAACAATGGGACATCACCGAGGACTTGCCCAAGATCGTCTGCCCGGTGCTCGCCGTGCAGGGAGAGCAAGACCAGTACGCCACCCTCAATCAGCTTGACGACATAGTGCATGCCGTGCCACAGACCGAACTGCTGATACTGGAAAACTGCCGGCACAGCCCGCATCAGGACCAGCCGCAAGCGCTGCTGGAAGGGACTGCTGGTTTTCTGCGATCGTTACAGAAGAAAGATCAACAGCCAAACAATCCGTGACATGCGTATGGAAAAAGGAGACGTTCCCGCTGTTGTCGCAGCGGCGACTTAACGTGTAGGTTGGGTTGACAAAGGAAACCCAACAGCGGCGGTCGCAATAGCTTCGGATGAACGTTGAGGTTCGCTGCGCTCACCACCAACCTACGCATGAACAACAAGAAGTGCTGGCCCTAAACTATGCGCTCCTTTTTGCGGTCGCCAGCGCAGCGCCGAAAAACATGAAGGTCGCGCCCCCCGCCCTGTTCACCACGCGCCCGCCTTTTTCGGAAGTCAGCCATGTCTTTGCCCGCTGCGCCGTCAGCGCGTACAGGCAATGGATAAGCACAACCAGGGAACTGTAGGTTAGTACCAGAATCGCAAACTGGGTCGCATACGTGAGCGAATGATCGATGAACTGTGGAAAGATCGAGAGAAAAAAGAAGATGGCTTTCGGATTGGTTAATTGCAGCGACAAGCCTTCCAGGAAGCGTTTGCCAAAACCGGCTTCATGAACGGACGTTTCTTTCAACTGAAACCCGGGCGCCCGCCACAATTTGATACCGAGATAGATCAGGTAGGCTGCGCCGACGTACTTCATCACGGTAAATGCGACAGCCGAAGTGGCGAGAATGACGCCGACGCTGGTGGCGGATATCGCTGCCACCACCAGCGCCCCGAAAGCAATGCCGAGAATGCCTCCGAAGGTGCTGCGAAAACCGTAACGGATCGCATTGGTGAGCGTCATGACGACACCCGGCCCCGGACTGAAAACAGTGGCTGTGGCCATCAACAGAAAAAGCGGATAGAGCTTCATAAAATTCCTATTCGGGCATGAGGCGAATCAACGGTCGTCCCGGCGCAGGGACGCCGCATTGGTATTCGACGGTTGGGCAATTTTGGCGACGGCGACGGTATATAGCCCCGTCACATTTGGCGCCAGCAGATTGGCTGCGCTGGCGGGGCGCATGGCCTCCATGGCGAGCAAGCCGGCACCTGCTAATGAGAGGCACAGAAAGGTGCGGCGTGGTAACGGTGCTGGTGTGCTCATCTTGACATGCGTGATTGCTGCAATCAGTACGACTTTGTCTTCGGTGCCTGCGCCAATGGTCAGCAAATTTCAGCAAGCTCTGCGAAGAAACGACATGGCATGCCGCGAATTGCAGCGGCTTGTGCGGTTATAACTCAGAGATGCAACTTTGCCTGTAAGCGGCTGCGTAGGAAGCGTTCATTGACGCCGCCCCGAGCATACATGATCCCAATGCGCCAAATGACAACACTCGCAAGTGTGCGGTCCTTTACTTGACCGGATTCCTGGGAGGAAGAGGCGGCGGCACCTTGGACGCGAATGGTTCCTTTGGCGGACGCGGCGGCGGCACCTTGGACGCGAGTGGTTCCTTTGGCGGAAGAGGCGGTGGCTCGTTGGACGACTGCGCACGCGCGTTAGACACCGGTCCATGAGCATACGGCACGGCCTGTTGCGGTGCCTGCCATGATCGGGCATTCCGCAAAACGGGGTGCCCGTTATTCGGCAAGAACGGCTGTGCTTGCGCCGTCCCTGGCGGATAAGTTTTCGCAGAAAATCTGGAGAGTTCTCGCTGGGGAACACGATCTTGCGGGTTCAACGCGGAAGGTAATGCCTGCGGC
The DNA here is from genome assembly GCA_035539595.1 of Noviherbaspirillum sp. Taxonomy (GTDB): domain Bacteria; phylum Pseudomonadota; class Gammaproteobacteria; order Burkholderiales; family Burkholderiaceae_D; genus Noviherbaspirillum. The sequence goes on along the minus strand of DATLIB010000159.1, from coordinate 22,044 downwards.
CCCGGTCCGTAAAATGCTATATGAAACAGCACTTGAGGGTCATTTGGATTTTTCCGCAGAGCCTCATATTGTTGTGGCTCAAGCGCCCAATTTTCTTTGGGAATAACGTCGTCAGGCGCCGGCCTTCTTTGCGCCGGCTTGCGATTGCCCGGATTGCCGGGGCCTCCTTGTGGCGAGTAGGCGGCGGAAGATGGCGCTGCCGATGGCGGCCCACCATTTTTATCGGCCGGACCACTCCCTCTCGAAGTGCCCATCGGTTGCAAAACCTGTCTCCGCATTTGCTGGTCTGCATTCAGCCGCTGCCGCTGCATATCTTCGGGACTGACAGGATTTGGTGCCGGCTTGGGGCCGCTGCCCACAGCCTTGCGGGGAATTTTGAATTCATCAGGCTCGGTAGGAAACCGCCCCGGCAATTCAGAGAGTGACGGCGAGCGGGAGCGCGTAACAGTCATGTTGACGATCCTTGGGCAAGTGCATCGATGAAGTCCACGGAGGTCATTCTGCCCCGGTTCCCGTAAGTGGCGGTAACAACAGGGAAGTTCCATGGCTTACTAGTTTTTTGCATTTTTCAAAAAACATGGATTGGCAATAATCCAACTGGGGCGAGTGTTTCGACTTCATGCCCGGCAATGTGCAAACTTTTAACGCTGTCTGGATTTACTGCACACTACAAATCAAAGACTCTTTCCCCTGATATACCGACACTCCTGAGTCTGCCCCTGATACCCCCAAGAGTCTCCCCTGACATCTTGAATAACGACGTAACTTGCAGGATTCAAGCTGCCGAGAATGTCTTCCATCGAGGCGAATACCTGGCTGACGTATTTCGCCTTCTGGTCTTTGGTATTGGTGCCTTCGGTGATTTTTATTTCCAGATAAAACGTGGCGCCAGCCTCCTTACCGCACATCGTGCCGCCGATGAACCAATGATTATTTTCGATGAACTCCACCGAGACGGAAGTGAGTTCCCGTTTTTTTAGCAAGATGTCGGCCGTGTGATCCGTTACTCTTTTAGCGACCTGCTCTGCTTGGTCATTCGACTTTAACCCGGAGATTTTTACGCATACATAAGGCATTTGGTTTCTTCCTTTTTAAGCGCGTGCGCTCGTTTAGCGATATAGCAACGCGCTGATTCTGTTGAATGGGTTTTCGCTCAGGCCATTTTGCTGCGTTCGTTGGGAGTGATATGCGAAAAAACGCCATCGCCGTATGAACGAATCACCTCGGCGATGACGATGTGGAAGCCGGAGTACCAACGCTCGTATTGGCGCTTGGCTTCCATGTGCCGCGGATGGGTCGAAAATGCCTTTAAAGCATCCATGTTTTCCCAATAGTAGGTGGCATTTTTCTTCTTGCCGTCGACGGATACCCATGTTTCTGCCCCGATAAATCCCGGCATGGTGCGGGCCACTTCGTCGATGAGGGCGTCGAGGCGATGGTATTCGGCGTCGTATTCGCCTGGTTCATAAATGAATGCTGCCGAGTACATGAGATTTTTTCTTTCCATATTGAGTGATCATTCCTCGTCCGCGTAACGCTGCACGATATTGCGCAAGCGATCGGCAATGTCGACGAAAGCATCGACCATGTCGGGGTCGAAGTGCGTGCCGCGTCCGGCGACGATGATTTCCATCGCTTTTTCATGCGGAAAAGCAGGTTTATACACCCGCTTTGAGATCAAGGCATCGTAGACGTCGGCCACTGCCATCAAGCGTGCCGAAATGGGAATCGCGTCGCCGGAGAGTCCTTCCGGGTAACCGGAGCCGTCCCATTTTTCCTGGTGCGAGTAGGCGATTTCACGGGCGAAGCGCAGGAAGGAGTTGGAGGTTTCCAGCATTTTTTCCGCCGTCATGAGGGCATCGCGACCCAGCGTGGTGTGGGTTTTCATGATGGCGAATTCTTCTACGGTCAGCTTGCCCGGCTTGAGCAGGATGGTGTCGGGAATGCCGACCTTGCCGATGTCGTGCAGCGGCGCAGACTTGAACAGCAGTTCGATGGTTTCATCGGTCAGGAAGGCGGAAAAGCGCGGGTGGCTGCGCAACTGTCGCGCCAGTTCCCGCACGTAATGCTGCGTGCGCCGGATGTGGGCGCCGGTTTCGTTGTCGCGGGCTTCTGCCAGCGATGCCAGCGCCATGATGGTGACATCCTGGATGCTCGCGATCTCGCGCGTGCGCTTGGCGATTTCGTTTTCCAGAAAGGCGGTTTTGTCGTGCAAAAAATCCTGTGCTGCCTTGTTTTGCAGGTGGAGTCGGACGCGCGCTTCGACAATCGGCAGGCTGATCGGTTTGCCGATGTAATCCGAGCCGCCGGCGTCGAAGCCTTTGCGTTCGTCTTCTTCCTGCGCCATGGCGGTGAGGAAGATGACGGGAATTTTCGCCGTCGCCGGCTCGGCCTTCAGGCGCCGGCAGACTTCATAGCCGTCGATGCCGGGCATCATGACGTCGAGCAGGATCAGGTCGGGAACCGGGTCGGTGACGGCCAGCTTGAGCGCCCTTTCGCCATTGTTGGCGATCTTGGTGCGGTAGGTTTCCTTGAGCAGGCCGTTCATCAAGGTGATGTTGTCGGGCACGTCGTCCACGATCAAGATCGTTTTTCTGGTCATGCCGGGAATATCGTTCATTGTTCACTCCTTAGTTCGATGCTGGCCGCTTGCGCCGCTGCAGATAGCCGCTCAAGGGCATTCTCGAAATCGAAATCGTTGATTGTCCGTTCCAGCATCCCGACGCTGCTTCCCAGCAGCGGCAGCAATGCGTTGCGATGGGTGCTGAAATAATCGATGGCGTCGCTGTCGCCGGTAGCCAGGTAATTAGCCAGTTGTTGCAGGATGTCGGCGGACGTGGGCGGCGTTGCGCCCTGTTGTTCCACCTGCATGCTTTCCATCGGCAGCGCTTTGCGCAGCACGGCAATGGTGGTTGCGGACAGGTCGGCAAAACGCTGTATCAGCACCGCATCTTCCTGTCTATCGACGAGAGCTTTTTCCAGTTGTGCTGCGGCGTCGGCCAAGGCATCAGCGCCGACGTTGGCGGCGACGCCTCGCGTACTGTGCACGATCCGCTGTGCGGCGTCGCGGTTGCCAGCGGCCAGATGCCAGCCGATTTGCGCAGGCACATCGGCCTGACCGGCGACGAATTGCGCAAGCAGCCGGGTGTATAGCGTCGCATTGCCGCCAACCCGGCGCAGCGCGCTTTCGGTATCGATGCCTTCAATCGGGGCCAGCGCGGCCGAGGCGTTGGTCGCTACTCCTTCACTGCCTCCGCTGCTGTCATTCCTTCCAACGCTGCCGCCCATTCCGGTACTGGGTTGCCGTCCGCTGCAGCGTGCGAGTGCTTCGAACAGGACATCCGGGTCGATCGGCTTGGCGATGTGGTCGTTCATGCCGGCGTCAAGGCAACGCTGCCGCTCTTCCGCCATGGCGTGCGCAGTCATGGCCAGGATCGGCAAGGCGGTCATCCTGAGTTCTCTACGGATGACGGCGGTAGCGGTATAGCCGTCCATTTCCGGCATTTGCAGGTCCATCAAGACGACGTCGTAGCGCTTGCCCGACCGGAGCTTGTCGATCACGATGCGGCCGTTGTCGGCGACATCGACCGTGATACCGGCCCCCTCCATCAGTTCCACCGCGATTTGCTGGTTGATCGGATTGTCTTCGGCCAGCAGCACATGCAAGCCGTCGAGCCGCTCATCCATGGTCGAAGGGAGCGGTTTTCCGCGCCCGACATCCACCGTTTTGCTATAGAGGTGCGCCAGCGTATCGAACAGCGTCGATGCGCTGACCGGCTTTACCAGGAAACCGTCGAGCGACAGGTTGTCGACATCGCTGCGCACATCCTCGGTGCCGAGTGCGGTGACGATCACGACCTTGGGCGGCGAGGTGTCTGCCTTGATGATGCGCGCGGCTTCCATGCCGCCGATGCCGGGCATCAGCAGGTCCATCAGCACCAATGCATAAGGCTGGCCGCTTTTTCGCGCCTGCGTCACCTTGGCGACCGCTTCTTCTCCCGACACGGCCTCATCGATACGCAGCGAGATGGCGGCGCAATAGGCCACCAGCGTCCGGCGCACACTGGTGTTGTCGTCCACGACCAGCACGCGCAGGCCGTTGAGTTCTTCCGGCATGATGCGCGGCACCTGCGTATTGCAGAGGCCGAACCAGGCGGTGAAGCTGAAGGTACTGCCCTTGCCGGGTTCGCTATCGACCCAGATGGCGCCGCCCATCAGTTCGACCAGTCGGCGCGAAATGGTCAGGCCGAGGCCGGTACCGCCGTATTTGCGCGTAGTCGAGCCGTCGGCCTGGGTGAATGCCTGGAACAAGCGGTCGCACTGTTCACGCGTCATGCCGATGCCGGTATCTTGCACGGTGAATTTCAGCTTGACCTGGTCGTGGGTGGTTTCCAGGGCTTCCGCACGCACCATGATTTCGCCACGCTCGGTGAACTTGACTGCGTTGCTGACCAGGTTGGTAAGGATCTGGCCCAGCCGCAGCGGATCGCCGATCAAGGTGTCGGGCACCTCTTGGGAGACCTGGCATACCAGTTCCAGTCCCTTGTCCGCGACCTTGTGGGCGACCATGGTGGCGACGCTTTCGGTCACGCGGTCCAGCGCGAATTCGACCGATTCGACATCCAGCTTGCCGGCTTCAATCTTGGAGAAGTCGAGAATGTCGTTAATGATGTCCAGCAGCGATGTGCCGGCGCTGTGGATTTTGCTGACATAGTCGTATTGCTTTGCGCTGAGCGCGGTTTTCAGGGCCAGGTGGCTGAGGCCGATGATGGCGTTCATCGGCGTGCGAATTTCGTGACTCATGTTGGCCAGGAACATCGACTTGGTGCGGGTGGCCTCTTCCGCCTGTTCTTTCGCCAGGCGCAATTCGGCCTGGCGCTCATGGTCTTTGGTTTCATCCAGCCAGAAGCCGTTCCACACCCAGTTGCCATCGACTTCTTGCGGCACCGCATAGGCATATACCCAGCGAATCTCGCCATCGATGTTGAGGCGGTGGGTAAATTCGACAATCTTGCGTTGCTGGATCGATTGCCGCACCTGTTCCTCTGCCCATGCCCGATCTTCCGGCAACACATTTTTCCAACGCGTACGGTAGTCCTCGAGGATCGTGGCAGTATCCACGCCCACCACTTGCTTGGCGTTCTTGCCGATGAAACTGAGGCGGCGCTTGCCGTCCGGCGTGGTGTAGAACTGGAACACCACCAGCGGGAGCGAATCGGTCATGTCCACCAGTCGCTTGTGTGCCCCCTTTGCCTCGGCGGTGCGCTGCGCCACTTCCCTTTCAAGAAAGGCTTTCTGCTGGACAAAATGCCTGATCCGGATGCGGTGTACGGCGTAGATGGTGCCTGCCAGCAGCAGCGCCGCCAGCAGACGGAACCACCAGGCCATCCAGTACGGCGGAGTGATATTGATTTCCAGCGCGGTCGGGACGTCATTCCAGACACCGTCCTTGTTGGCGGCCTTGACCTGGAACACGTAACGGCCGGGGTCGAGGTTGGTGTAAGTGGCAAAGCGTTTGCCGGCGTCAGTGTAAGTCCAGTCCTGATCGAACCCGTTCAGCTTGTACGCATAGACGATCCGCATCGGGTCGGCATAATGCAGGCCGGCGAATTCCAGCGAAAAGACGGATTGTTTATACGACAGCGAGATGGCCTTGGCCTTGGAAATCGGCCCGTCCAGCCGGATGTCTGGAAAGGGATGGCCGTTGCGCACCGACTGGTTGAACACCCGGAAATCGGTCACGACCACCGGCGGTGCATGGGGGTTGTCGCGGACGGATTCCGGACGAAATACGGTGAAGCCCTGCACGCCGCCGAAAAACATGTTGCCGTCGGCATCCTGGAAATAGGAGCCGACGGCGTAGCTGCCGTCGATCAGGCCGTCCGCCGCGCTGTAATTGCGGAATTTTCCGCTCGCCACGTCCAGCCGCGACAGACCGGAATCGGTACTGATCCACAACCGGCCCGCCCTGTCTTCGACGATGCCGTAGATGGCATCGCTGGGCAGGCCGTTGCTGACCGTGAAGCGGGTAAACCGGCCGTCCTTTTCCATGCGATTCAGACCGCCTGCAGTGCCGACCCACAAGCTGCCGACGCGATCCAGGTACAGGCAGTACACCCGGTTGTGGCTGAGCGTGCCGGCCTGCTTGGGATCGTGACGAAAATGGCTGAAGCGTCCGCTTTCCCGGTCCCAACGGTCGAGGCCGCCAAAGGTACCCACCCACATGTCGCCGTCGCGCCCTTCCAGCAAGGTGGTTACCCAGGAATGACCCAAGCCATCCGGCGCGTTCGGATCGTGCATGAAACGGCGAAATCCGCTTGCCTGCGGGTCGCGCCGATTGAGGCCGTCGCCGGTGGCAACCCATAATGCACCCTTGTGGTCGAGCGCCAACGCGGTAATCATGTCCGAGCTGGGAGTGGCGTCATCCGCAGGACTGTGCATGAACCGGGTGGCGCGGCCGCTAGCCGGATCGAGCAGGTTCAGACCGTCCATGGTGCCTACCCACACGCCTTCCGACGTCACCTGCAAGGCCCGCACCCGGTCATGGCTCAGACTGCGCGGGTTATGCGGGTCATGGCGGTAGGCATTGAAATCGCCGCTGGCACGATTCAAGCGGTTGACGCCGCCGCCCAAGGTACCGAGCCACAACCAATCGCGCCCTTCGCCGGCAATCGCATAGACCCGGTCGTCCGTCAGACCATGCGGATTGCCGGGCTGCTGGACGAAACGTTCAAACCCGCCGCTGGCAAGGTCTACCCGGCTGGCACCGCGAAACCACGTGCCGATCCACAGCGAGCCCGACCGGTCCTGGTACAGCGACATGACGCGTCGGTCGGCCAGGCTGCTGGGGTCGGTCGGCTGATGGCGGTAAGCAATGAAGCGACCGGCGTTGCTATCCCAGCGCTTGAGCCCGTCGTCCTGGGTGCCGACCCAGACCGTGCCATCGCGATCCTGATACAGCGCCTCGACCGGGCCAGCTGCCAAGCCCTCGGCGCTGCCGAAACGACGCTTTTGGCCGGCTGCCGGTCCGTGCGTTTCCAGCCCGGCCGCAGTGCCGACCCAGCGAGTGCCGCTGCGGTCGATCAAGAGCGAGTGCACTTCATTGTGTTTGGGTTCGGGCGCGCTATCGCTGTCAAGGCGGAAGCGGTCGATGCGCTTCGCATCCGGCGCGACGCGGACATAGCCGGCCGCAGTGCCGGCCCACAGATTTTGCCGGTTATCACGGGTGAGCGTCAGCACCCGGTTATGGCTCAGGCTATCCGTATGCACCGGGTCGTTGCGCAACACCCGAAAGCGCCCGCTTTGCGGATCGAAATGCGCCAGACCATCGCTGGTCGCCAGCCACAAGCCATCGCCACCGTCGCTCGCGATGGCATTGATTTCCTCGCTGGCGGGGCCGGCGCTGTCATTGGGGTCACGGTGATAACGTACAAAACCTTCCGTCTTCGGATCAAAAAGATGCAAGCCGCCGACACGCGTGCCGACCCACAGGCGGCCTTGTGCGTCTTCGTGGAGCGAAGCAATCCAGTTGTCGGCCAGGCTGTCGGCGCGTTCAGGATCCTGCCGGAATACGGTCATGCGCTTGCCGTCATAACGGTGCAAGCCGCCTTGCGTGCCGAACCACATAAAACCCTGCCGGTCCTGCAAGATAGCCAGCACCGAGGCATGATGCAGGCCCTGTTCGCGCCCTAGTTGCTGGAAGCGCATATTCTGCGGCGCCGCCAGGCTCAAGCCGCATAGCAATGCAAAGCTCAAACCGATAAATGCCCGGGTCCATCTGCCCGGTCTGCCATACAGCATGATTGTTTTCCTTTTTTAACTGTACTTTTTTACTGTATTGGCGCGCTACACCCTGGGCAGGCACACGGTCACCACGGTGCCGGTGACGTCGTCGGTACGCATCTCGATGGTGCCGTGCTGCGCTTCGGTCACCAGCTTCGCGCTGTAAGTGCCCAGTCCGGTCCCATGCGATTTGCCGGCGGTGACATACTTATCGAAGAAGCACGCGCGAACCGCCATCGGCACGGGCTTCTCATTACCGACCGATACGGTGACGCTTCCCTGTCCCGAGGAAAAACGCACCTCGACCACGGATTTTTCCGACGAAGCTTCCGCCGCATTGCGTAGCAGGTTGCCGAACAGGGAATGGCAAAGCCCTTCCTCTCCCCACACCATGAACCGGCCGGGCGTCATTTCGCCGCCATCGCTGGCGCTGATACGGATATCGAGGAACATGCCGGCGAACGCGGTCAAGGTTTCATGACGCACGGTGGCGAGAATGGCGGCCAGGTCCACTGCGGTCGGCTGCAACACGAAAGTGCCGGTTTCCATACGGTACAAGCTGAGCGACTGGTTGACCAAGTCGAGCGCGCGCCAAGCCTCGGCCTGCACCAGTTGCAGCATTTCCTTGCTGCTTTTCGCATCATCCTCACCCGCCAGCAGCATATCGGTGCCGGTGATGATGGCGTGGATCGGGTTCTTGAGGTCGTGCTGGGTAATGCGCTCAACGTCTTCACGCAACCTGGCCGATGCCTCCAGCGAGGCATTCTGGCTTGCCAGATCCGCGAAGGCGAGCCGGAGGCGCAACTGAGTGCGGATGCGGGCCTTGAGGATGCTCGGCTCAGCCGGCTTGACGATGTAATCGACGGCACCGACTTCCAGGCCGCGCACCACATCGGCCACACCATCGATGCTGGTCAAAAAAATAATCGGGATATCGCGCGTGATCGGGTCGGCCTTCAACTGGCGGCATACTTCGTAGCCGTCCATCCCCGGCATCACGACGTCCAGCAGAATCAAGTCGGGAGGCACTGCTCGCGCCAATGCCAGCGCCTCCTGACCGGAGAGCGCTGCCATGGTGACATAGGCGCCTTTCAGAATCTCCCCGATCAAGGCGAGGTTTTCCGGCATGTCGTCAACGACCATCACGGTCAACGAACCGATTCTGCTTTCTGCCTCGGCCGCATTCGGCAGGCCCAGCACTTTTTGCCCTGCCGCCGGTAGCGAAGGAAGCTCCTGGCCCTCCCGGCCGAGCATTTTGCGCACCTTGTTGGCAAGGTCCTGTACCGTGAATGGCTTGACCAGGTATTCCGACGCGCCTGCCTGGATCGCTGACCGTACCCGTTCGCGGTCGCTTTCGGCGGTGACCAGCATGAAAGGAACAGCGGCATGCCGCGCTTCGTTACGCACCCATCGCAACAAGCCCAACCCGCTCAAGCCCGGCATGTTCCAGTCCGAAATCACGGCGGAGACCTGGACGGACTTCAGAATGCGCATCGCATCGACACCGTTCACCGCCTGTAGCGTTGCCGGGAACCCCATATCATGCAGTGCCGAAGTGACCGCCTCGCGCATCGGCCACTGGTCATCGACAACGAGTATCGGAAGTCGCTCTGTCATCTGCTTGTTGATATTCTGTTGCCCATGATCAAGATAATAAGCCGATTTACATGCGATGCAAGCGGTTCGTTGTCGCATTATTTGCAACCTTCCCACTGGATCACCTCTTCGTTGCGCACCTGCAGAGCGAATGTGAACGGGCCTGCCGCACCAGGTTTGACTTATGATTTCGCATCCCGATAGGCTGCAAGCCACACCCAAACACACAACCCCATGCTTTCCTCCACGCCCATCTCGCTCATCCAGCATGACTTACAGGTTGATGCCGCCGCACCGCTGGCGATCGACTTGCCGGAGCTGACTGGAGACAGCGTCGTTTGCATTGGCTTGTCGATCGACTGGGCGCAGCAACAGGTTTTGTATGCCGCCGCCCAGCGGCATACGCTGGCGGAAGAGCATGCGCGCGCAGAACGCTTTTTCCGTCCGCAAGACAGGCTGCGCCACTTATTCGGGCGCATGCTGTTGCGCCGCGTCGCCACGCATTACGGTGGCATGGACCCAGCCCGCCCGATTGGCAGCAACCACTATGGCAAACCCGTACCGGACTGCAGTGTCGGCTGCAATCTCAGCCATGCCGGCACGCAGGTGTGGGTCGCGGTGTCGCGTCATGCAGCAGTGGGGATCGATGTTGAATCGGCAAGCGCACCACGAGACTTCAAGCTGATTGCCGCCGGCTTTCACCCGCAAGAAACGGCAGCGCTGCACGCCCAATCCGACCCCGCTCCTGCCACCATGCGCTGCTGGTCGCGCAAGGAAGCCATCGCCAAGGCCACCGGCATGGGCTTGTCGCTGCCGCTGCAGGATTATGCAGTGGACTGCGGCACCGATCCGGCAAACTGGCTTCACATTGCGCCTCCTGCCACTTCCTGCCCGGACTGGAGCACGGTCGATTTGCCGATCGGCGAGGGCTATGTCGGGGCACTGGCGGTGAAAGGTCAATGCAACACGGTTACCGTCCTCCGCCTGCATGCGATTGCAACATAGCAACATAGCAATATGTTGGACGAGTTTTTTCTCACACGCCTTTCTGCACCAACATGGTGCATCACCGGCGCTCGCATTTTATTTGTGATTCCTGTCAGGAAATTTTATACTCGCCGCACTCGTTTGCGATTTGCAAACACTTTCCAGCGGTGGGGAGCAGGCCTTGTTGCATCAGGCCTGCCACGCATACGGCCCGTTCGCACTCCCAACTCAATTGTCCACAGGCCCTCATAACGAATGACAGAAAAAATTGCCCTGGTGTTTTCCGGCATTGGGACGCAGTGGATCGGAATGGCCGAATCGCTCCTCGCGGACGATCCCGTTTTTCGTGACGCCGTCAGCGAGATCGATGCCCTGTTTTTACCGCTGCGCCGCTGGTCCGTGCTGGCCTTGTTATCAGGCCGCGATGCCGGCGTATCGCTCGATCAACCCGAGATAGCGCACCCGGCCATCTTTTCCGTTCAATATGGCTTGAGCCGTTGCTTGGCGCAGCGCGGCCTGCAACCGGCGGCTGTAATCGGCCATAGCGCCGGCGAAGTCGCCGCCGCCGTCTGCGCCGGCGCGCTGAGCTTGCCGGATGCGGTACGCGTGGTGGCCGCCCATAGCGAATTGATCTCACAGGTGCAACCCGGCGCCATGCTGCATGTGCCGCTCGACCCGCAGACCGTTTCCGCGCGCATTGCCGCTGCGCGGTCCGGGTTGGAACTGGCCGTCATCAATTCGGACCAGGCGGCAGTAGTCGCCGGCACGCCGGAGGCGATTGCCGCCCTGGACGCCGAGTTGCAAGCCGAGGGCATCGATACCCGTCTGCTGCGCATTCGCGTTCCCTTCCATACGCGCGCGGTCGAACCACATCTCGATCACTTCCGCGCCTGTATCGCCGACATCCAGCCGCAACAACCGGCGCTCGCCTTTTATTCCTCTTTGCGCGGCGGTCTGTCGCAGGGCGGGGATTTTTCCGCGGATTACTGGGTGCGACATATTCGGGAAACGGTGCAATTTCCCGCTGCAGCGCGCGCGCTGCTGGACCAAGGTGTGGACCGTTTCATTGAAGTCAGTCCGCATCCGGCACTGCTGCAGCATCTGGCCGTTATCGCCGGCGACCGCGGCGCGACAATGGCCTTCGATGCCATCTTGCAACGCGGCATGCCGCAACCGACTTGGCCTCAGAGGCAAGAACACGCTCCGGCAAGCGCGCTCGACGCAGCGACGGTCAGCCAGGCATTGCAAGAAAGCGCGACAGAAGTGCTGGGAGCGGCATTTTCGCTGCCAGCAGCGCAGCAGCTGAAGTGGACCGAACTCGGGTGCACCTCCCTGCAAATCACGCAGGTCATGGCCAAACTGTCCGCCCGTCTCGGCAAACCGCTGTCGGTCACGCTGCCCTATCGGCATCCGACGCCCGCCGCGCTGATCGCGGCATTGGCCGGAGATAAGACGAACGATGCGCCCCGCGCCGCGACGGCCTTCCGCGATGCGCCAGTCGCCATCGTCGGCATGGCATGCCGTTTCCCCGGCGGCGCCGACAGTCCGGACGCTTTGTGGGAGCTGCTCACCAACGGCGTCGATCCGATCACTGAAATTCCGCCCGACCGCTGGCCCGCCGACGCCTTCTACGACGCCGACCGCAATGCCAAGGGTCGGAGTGTCAGCCGCTGGGGCGGTTTCATTCAGGGGCAGGACTTGCGCGAGTTCGACGCTCGTCATTTCCGCATGACCCCGCGCGAAGCCAGCGCTCTTGATCCGCAGCAGCGGCTGTTACTGGAAGTGACCTGGGAAGCGATCGAAAACGCCGGCTTGTCGGTGGCGGAACTGAAGGGCAAACAGGTCGGGGTGTACGTCGCCATCAGCACCGACGACTACAAAAATTCGATGCTGTACCACGATATCGAAGCACTCGACCCGTATGCCGGTGCCGGCGCAATGAACTGCACCGCCGCCGGGCGTCTATCCTATTTCTTCGGCTGGGAAGGCCCCAACTTCGCGCTCGACACCGCCTGCTCCGGCTCGCTGGTGGCGCTGCATCTGGCCTGCCAGGCGCTGCAATCGGGCGAATGCGACTTTGCCGTGGTCGGCGGCGTCAACGCCCTGCTGACGCCGCATCTTTACGTCTATTTTTCCAAGACCGGCATCATGTCGCCGACCGGACGCTGCCATGTGTTCGACGACGACGCCGACGGCTACGTGCGGGCGGAAGGATGCGGCATGCTGGTATTGCAGCGCGAGCCGGATGCGCAGCGCGACGGCCGTCGCCTGCGCGCCCGCGTGCTCGGCTCGGCGGTCAACCAGGACGGTGCCAGCAGCGGTTTCAGCGCCCCCAACGGGGCCGCGCAACAAAAGGTCTTGCGCCAGGCATGGCGACAGGCGGACGTGACGGCGGCCGATATTGGTTATCTGGAAGCGCACGGCACCGGCACGCCCATCGGCGACCCGATCGAACTGGAAGCGATGGCGGAGGCGATTGCGCCGCAACGCACGCCGCACGACCCGATGCCGGTCGGCTCGCTCAAATCCAATCTCGGCCACCTGGAAGCGGCAGCCGGCGTCGGCGCCGTCATCAAGACCGTGCTGGCGCTCGAACACGGCGAACTGCCGGCCAACCTGCATTTTCACAAACCCAATTCCCATATCGATTGGGCGCAACTGCCCTTGCGCGTGGTGGATCGTCGCCAGCCCTTCCCGCAACGTGGGCAGCGGCGCATTGCCGGCGTCAGCTCCTTCGGTTTCAGTGGCACCAATGCGCATGCGGTACTGGAACAGGCCACGTCGCCGGCAACGGCCCCTGTCCGCCCGGTGCAAGTGCTGACGCTGGGCGCACACGATCAGGCCGGTTTGCGTCAGCTGGCACGCGATTATGTACAACGCATTGCCAAGCTGGACGAGCACGGGTTCGCCGACTTGGCCTGCGCCACCCATCTTGCACGCCAAAACTTTTCCAGCCGTGTCGCGGCTGCGGGCACGCCGCATGAAATCGGCGCACTGCTGACGCGCTGGGCCGACCAGCCGGCTGAGGGCGAACAGATTTTCGCTGCCGAAAGCGGAAGCGATCCGCTGGTCTTCGCCTTTACCGGCCAAGGTTGCCAGTACCCTGGCATGGCACAGGCACTGTACGCCAGCGAGCCGGTATTTCGCGCCGTGCTCGACCGCTGCGAAAACGCCTTGGTCGCCCTGCGCGGCAGCGGCATGCTGCACCTGATGCTGGACCCGGAGGCCGATCCAGCACAATTCGAATCCACCGACCTGGCGCAACCTGCCATCTTTGCGGTGCAGTGCGGCATCGTCGCGCTGCTCGGCGCGTGGGGCATCAAGCCGCAGCGCGTGGTCGGCCACAGCGTCGGCGAATTCGCCGCTGCCGTGACTGCCGGCGTACTGGAACTGGAAGACGCGCTGGCGCTGGTGGCGCAACGCGGCAGCCTGATGGCCGGCATGCCGGCTGGCGGCGCGATGGCGGCGGTGCAAGTGGATGAGCAAACCGCCCTTGGTACACTTCATGCGCTCGACATGACCGCGCGCGGCAAAGTCGCCCTGGCCGCCGTCAATGGCGCGCGGTCCGTGGTGCTGTCGGGCGAAGCGGAAGCGCTGGATGCCGTGCTGGCACAACTCGGTGCGCCCGGCGCGCGCGCCAAGCGGCTGGTAGTGTCGCATGCGTATCACTCGCCCTTGATGGCGCCTGCAGCCGAAGCCTTTGCACGTGCGCCGGCGCCGGTTTTCCGCACCGCCACGCTGCCCTGGATTTCTACTGTAGATGGCAGCGACCTGTCCGCCACCGGCGTGAACATGGCTTACTGGAGCCGGCAAATCCTGTCGCCGGTGCGCTTTCACGATGCGCTCACCGTGCTGGAAGCGCAAGGCTGCCGCCACTTCATCGAAATCGGCCCCGCCGCCGTGCTGACCCAGATGGGACGCGCCCGCGACGGCGGCAACCAACGCTTCTGGATCAGCACGCAGCAGCGCCAGCGTGATGGCAACCTGACCATCGCCAGCGCGCTCGCCTTTCTGGCGGCGCACGGACAAGCCATCGACTGGGCTCGTTACGACGATCCTGCAGGACGCCGCCGCGCCGACTTGCCGCCCTACCCCTTCCAGCGCCGCCGCCATTGGCGCGAGCCGGTCCTGCCGCAGGGCGCGACCACGCTCAAGCCCGACGGCGCACCGTATCCCTGGCTGAATCGCTACGCCGGATTGCGCCTGCTTGAAGTGTTGCAAACCGCAGGTTGGCTGGAACCCGGCACACCTCCCGCCCTGCCTGCATGGCAGCGACATTACGCCAGCTGTCTGTCGCTGCTGGCGACTGCGGGACTGGTTTCGACCGACAAAGGCACGGTCATCCTGACGCCGCTGGGCCATCGCGCTGACAGCGCCGGGCTGGTGCAGGAACGCACCCGCTTTCTGTCCGCGCATCCCAGCCTGTCGGGATGCCTGGGCTTGCTGGACGACTGCATCAGCCGCTACCCGGATATTCTGAGCGGCCGTCTCGACCCGCTGACCGTGCTATTCCCCGGCGGCAGCATGGAACGCGTCGCCTCGGTGTATGCCAACAACGAAGTGCAGGACCAGTTCAACCGCCATGTGGGGGATACCGTCGCGCAGTGGTGCCGGGCCCGACTGGCAGCAGCGCCGGCGCGCCGTCTGCGCATTGTCGAGATCGGCGCCGGCACCGGCTCCACCACGGCTGCCGTGCTGGCGGCTTTGCCGGCCGGTGCGCCGGTTGACTATTGCTTCACCGATGTCAGTCCAGCCTTCCTGACGCGCGCCAAACAGCGTTTCGGCCATCTGCGCTTTGCGCTGCTGAATATCGAGCGCAGTCCGGCGGCACAAGGTTTCAGCGAGAGCGAAGCCGACCTGGTGATTGCCAATAACGTGCTGCACGCCACCGCCGATATCGCCGTCACGCTGGCCCATGTGCGCTGGCTGTCGGCACCGGGCAGCGCGCTGGTGCTCAACGAGCAAACCGAGCTGCAAGCCTTCATCCACCTGATCTTCGGGCTGACCGAAGGCTGGTGGCGCTTTACCGACGCCCTGCGCCAGGACGCGCAATCGCCGATCCTGTCGCGTCAGGACTGGACTGCCGCACTCAATCAGACCGGATTCGACGTGCAGCCGCAGGTATTCAGTACCGATGCCGGACAAACCGTGTTTGTCGCCAACGCAATCAAAAAGGATGTAGAAATGGCACGAAATCTTCATGCGCCTGTTGGCGATCACGCCGCTTCCCTGCTGGCCGCCGATTCCGCACTGAACACGATCCGCGACATGGTCGCCGAACTGACCGGCATGGTCGGCGACGAAATCGATGCCGATACCGCCCTGATCGACCTCGGCCTGGATTCGCTGATGCTGGTGCAAATGAAGACCCTGCTCGAAAACCGCCTCGGACTGGAAGTGGACATGGCGGACTTCTATGGGGATCTGGATACGGTGGCGCGGCTGGCGAATGTGGCGCCGGCGATGGCTTCGACGGCAGCTTCGCCGACCATGTCCGTTGCAGGCGGCCAAGGGGAGCGTCCGGCGTTCGAGCAAGCGGCGTCTATGGTGCAAACGCACTACCCCCACCCTAACCCTCCCCCTGCATGGGGGAGGGAATCTGTCGGCGGGTTGGTAACGTCGCCAGCTGGCGGTGCAATGCCGCAGGGCGACCTCGCGCGCTTGATGGCGCTGCAACTGGAAAGCATGTCGCGCATGATCAGCGAGCAGAACGCACTGCTGGCGAACGCACCCGCTGCCCTGCCGGCAACGTCGCAAACCGTTGCACTGCCCGCACCGTCTGCATCGGTCGCGCCCCTTGCGGCAACTTCAGCGACAAAAGACCCCGCTCCCGTCAAATCCAGCACGCCCAATTTTCGTTCCCTCAAACTCGACAGCGACAAGCTGACAGCGGAGCAAAAGACCTTCGTCGAAGATCTCGCCCGTCGCTACGCCGCCCGCACGCCAAGTTCCAAGGCGCTGGCCGACCGCACGCGTCACACCCTGGCCGACTGGAAAAACACCCTGAGCTTCCGCTACTCGCTCAAGGAAATGATGTACCCCCTCGTGGCCGCCACCTCGCACGGCTCGCACTTCACCGACCTCGACGGCAACGACTTCCTCGACATGACCATGGGCTGCGGCATCGCGCTGCTCGGCCACTCGCCGGAATGCGTGACCAAAGCGGTGCATGCGCAAGTCGATGCCAGCTTCGCCATCGGCCCGCAAACGCCGCTGGCGGCGGAAGTCGCCGAACGCTTTGCGCGCATCACTGGCCTGGAGCGCGTGACCTTCTGCAATACCGGCGCCGAGGCAGTGATGATGGCGGTGCGCATCGCACGCGCCGTCACCGGCCGCAGCAAGATCGCCATTTTCAGTGGCGCCTATCACGGCACCTGGGACGGCGTGCTGGGTGTCGAGCACGAAGGCCATGTGCATCCGATTGCCGCTGGCATCCCGCAGGGCATGGTCGATGACTTGATCATCCTCAACTACGGCACCGACGAAGCCCTGGCCGCGTTGCGCGCCCAGGCGGGCGAGTTGGCCGCGGTGCTGGTCGAGCCGGTGCAGTCGCGCCGCCCCGGCTTCCATCCGGCGGAGTTTTTAAAGCAGTTGCGCACCATTACGCACGAATCCGGCAGCGCCCTGATTTTCGATGAAATGATTACCGGCTTCCGCATCCATCCCGGCGGCGGACAGGCGCATTTCGGCGTCAAGGCCGACCTCGCCACCTACGGCAAGATCGTCGGCGGCGGCCTGCCGCTGTCGGTGGTCGCGGGCAGCGCACGTTTCATGGACGTGGTCGATGGCGGCGACTGGCAATACGGCGACGCCTCCAAGCCGGAAAGCGACGTCATCTATTTCGGCGGCACTTACGTCAAGCATCCGCTGGCGCTGGCTGCGGCGAAGGCTTCGCTCGACCACATCGAGCGCGTGGGCGAAGCGGGCTACACGGAACTCAATCGGCGCAGCAAGCGCATGGCCGATACGCTCAACGACTGGTTCGCCAGCGAAGCGGTGCCGCTCACGGTGACGCATTTCGGTTCCCTGTTCCGCATCGACGGCACCGGCCGCTACAGCAGCATCATGCAGCCGGTGGAACTCGACCTGTTCTTCCTGCTGCTGAACCTGCGCAGCATTTATGTCTGGGAGCGCCGCATCTGCTTCCTCTCGTTTGCGCATACCGATGCCGAAGTCGATCACCTGATCGAATGCGCCAAAGATGCCGTGCGCGAACTGCGTGCCGCCGGTTTCGAATTCCGCTCCGGCGGATCGGGTGGCAAGCCGCCTTCACCCGGTGGTGGACAACCGGCTGGCGGTGCGGGCAACACCCTCCATCAGGATGCCGGCCCGGCGGCTTCGGCCCAGCGCCGCATGTTCGCGCTGGCGGAAATCGAAGGTCCGAGCGTGGTGTATAACGTGCCGCTCGCCATCCACCTGCATGGCCCGCTCGACCTGCCGCGCCTGGAACAGACGCTGGCCGCACTGGTCGAGCGCCACCCTGCACTGCGCACCCGCTTCGCGGTGGAAGACGATGCCCTGCTGCAGAAAATCGACCCCGCCATGCCGTTTTCGCTTGAACGCATCGACGCCGGCGAAGCCCAGCTCACCGAGCGCCTGAATGCCTTCGTGCAGCCCTTCGACCTCAAGACCGGTCCGCTGTTTCGCGCCGGCCTGATCCACGTCGCCGCAGACCGGCATGTGCTGATCATGGATGCGCATCACATCGTCGTCGATGGGCTGTCGCTCAACATCCTGGCGCAGGAACTGATGGCCGGCTACAACGACCAGCCCTTGCCGGAACGCGGCGCCAGCATGATCGACTACGCCGGTGCCGAAGCGGCCTACCTGTCGTCCGACGTTTGCCGCCGCGATGCCGAATACTGGCAGGCGCAATTCCGCTCGGTGCCGGAACCGCTGCAACTGCCGCTCGACCATCCGCGTCCGCTGCGCCGCCGCCATCAAGGCGCGGACCTGCTGGGCAAGCTCGACAGCGTCGCCACCGCCCGCCTGAAAGCAGCAGCGCGCGCGCACAAGATGCCGGTCTTTCCGCTGCTGCTCACCCTGTATGCAACGCTGCTGCATCGCATCTCCGCGCAGGACGACATCGTGATCGGTCTGCCGGTGGGTGGCCGCACCGATCCGCGCTTCCGCAGCACGGTCGGCATGCTGGCCGCCACGCTGCCGCTGCGCATGAGGGCAGCGCCGCAGGAACCGTTGGCCGCCTGCGCCCGCGCCTGCCACAAGTCTTTCCTGAACGCGCTCAGCCACCAGGCCTATCCGCTGGAAACCTTGATCGCCTCGCTCGACCTGCCGCGCGATACCTCGCGCAATCCCTTGTTCGACACCATGTTCATCTACGAGGACGGCAACGACCGCGTATACCGCATGAGCGGCCTCGATTGCGCCCCGGCGGAAGTCTCACGCAATGCCGCCATGTTCGATCTGGCAATGGAAGTAGTCGAAGCCGAAGGCGAACTCACCCTGCGTTGCGAATACGACGTCGATCTGTTCTCGGCGGCAACCGCGCAAAGCGTGCTCGACATTTATCTGCGCCTGCTGCATCTCGCCCCCGACATGCTCGACCTGCCGGTCGGCGACCTGAATCTGGTCGATGCGCACCAGCGCGCCACCTTACTGTCCTGGGGCGACGGCGGCCCGGCAGCGCTGCACGGCACCGTGCTGCAAGCCTTCGATGCGCAACTGACTGCCGCGCCGGACGCCACGGCACTGGTGTGCAACGGCGTCAGCTTGAGCTACCGTGAGCTGGACCAGCGCGCCAATCGGCTGGCCCACACGTTGCTGGCCGACGGCCCGCTGCCGAAGGACACGCCGGTAGCGCTGGTATCGCAGCGCGACGCCGGCCTGCTCGTCGGCATGCTCGCCATCCTGCGCGCCGGCGCAGCCTACGTCCCGGTCGATCCCGACTTTCCCCTGGAGCGCGTGCGCCTGATGCTGGAAGCCAGCGGCTGCCGTCATGTGCTGGCCTCGCCCGCCTTGGCCGGCGAACTGCCGCTTCCTGCCGGCACCCGCATCCTGCGCCTGGATGCCGTCGCCGACGATGCGCCCAGCACCGCCCCGCATTGCGCCATCACGCCGGACCGGCTTGCCTACATCATCTTCACCTCCGGCTCCACCGGCACGCCCAAGGGCACCATGCTCAGCCATCGCAACGCCGCCGCCTTCTTCGCCGGCATGCCGCACGCCTTCGGCTTTAACGCCGGCGACCGCATCCTGGGCGTGACCACCGTCTCGTTCGACATCGCTGGACTGGAACTGCTCGGCGCGCTGAGCTGCGGCATGACGGTCGTGCTGGCATCGGCAGAACAGACACGGGAACCCGTGCTGCTGCTGGACCTGATCGAACGCGAAAAGGTCAACGTCCTGCAAATGACACCGACACGACTGCGCCTGCTGCTGGACGTTGCGCCCACCTTGCCCGGCCTGCGCACGCTGCTGGTCGGCGGCGAAGCCCTGCCGCAAACCCTTGCCGACAAGCTGCTGGCGCTCGACCACCTGCGCGTCTTCAATGTCTACGGCCCTACCGAAACCACCATCTGGTCCGCCTGCTGGCCGCTGGCCCAAGGTCCAGTCAGTCTCGGTCGCGCCTTGCCCGGCGAACGCCTGCTGGTGCTATCCGCGCAACACCGCCTGCAACCGCCTGCCGCCATTGGCGAAATCGCGATTGCCGGGGTCGGCGTGGCGCGTGGCTATCTGAACGACCCGGCACGCACGGCGGACAGTTTCATCACCCTGCCCGGCATCGACGGCCCGGTTTACCTGACCGGCGACCTGGGCCGCTGGCGTCCCGACGGCAGCCTGGAATACCTCGGTCGCCGCGACGATCAAGTCAAGGTACGCGGCATGCGCATCGAGATCGGCGATATAGAACATCACCTGCGGCAATTGCCTGAGGTGACCGATGCTGTCGCTGCCATCCGCAAAAACGCGTTGGGCGAAGCCGATATCGTCGCCTATCTGGTCGGCCCTCAACCCGACATCGACGTCGCCGTATTGCGCACGGCACTTGCCGCCAGTCTGCCGGCAGCGATGATCCCCGCGCGTTTCATGGTGCTGCCCGCACTGCCGCAAACCCCGAACGGCAAGACCGACCGCCGCGCCCTGCCCAACCCGGAGCCGCAGGCCAACACGCGCACAGCGCGCGTGCCAAACGGCCCGGTGGAAGAAGCGCTCACCGGCATTTTCTGCGAAGTGCTCGGCGCCAGCGTCGGCCCCGACGATGACTTTTTCCTGGCGGGCGGTGAGTCGATCCGCGCCCTGCGTCTTGCCTCGCGCATCCGCGCCATCGGGCTCGCTTTCGAACTGCCGGACCTGTTCCGCTGGCCGACACCGGCCGCACTGGCCGCCCAACTCAAACCACTCGCCCCGCCACAGGCGCCGGAAACCGAAACCGGCATCGGCACGCTCAGCGGATTGAGCGATGCGGAATTGACCGACCTGTTCGCCTGAAAGCGGCGAGCGGCATCCAGACAGACAACGGTAAAAACGGTAGAGCGGAAGACATCCCATGTTCAGCAAGCAAGACATCAAAGACATCTGCGCATTAACCCCGATGCAGCGCGGTATGCTGCACCACACGCTGCTGGAACCCGATTCGCACGCCTATCGCGAACAACTGATCCTGCGACTCGACGGCAAGATCGACACAGCACGGCTCGAAGAGGCGTGGCAAACAGTCATCAACCGGCACGATGCGCTGCGTGGGCGCTTTCTCAGCGAACGGGTGTCCAATCCGGTCCAGGTCATCCCGCACCGCGAAACCGTGACGCTGGCGCTCCACGACATCGCCGCGCCGGCACAGACTGCCGGCGACGATGGCCTGCCCGCCGAGCTGGAAGCGTATCTCGCCTGCGAGCAGGCGCGGGGATTCGATCTCGCCAATGCCCACCCGATGCGCCTTGCCCTGTTTAGCGCCGACAGCGACCGGCATTGGCTGGTCTGGAGTTTTCATCACATCCTGATCGACGGCTGGAGCATCGGCCTCGTGCTCGACGAAGTGCTCGCGACTTACGGCGGGCAGGCCGGCGCCCCGGCCGCTGGCAGCTATCCGCAATACCTGCGCTGGCTCGCCGCACGCGACAGCAAAGCAGCGCTGACTTACTGGCAAACCGCACTGGATGGATTTTCCGGCGATGCGTTGCTGCCTGCCGCCGCCACTCCACACGCGCAAGCGCATGTCACCAGCGCCATCGACGCCGCCACCGCCCGACGCCTGCGCACACTGGCCCAGGCCCAACGCGCCTCGCTGCATCACCTGCTGCTGTGCGCATGGGGATTGACCGTCGGCCGCCAACTCGACCAATGCGACGTACTGGTTCCCACCGTGCTGGCAGGACGCCCCACCGATGTCGCGGATGCCGACAAACTGGTCGGCCTGCTGATCAACACCGTGCCGATGCGCGTCACCTGGCAGGACGACGACAGCTTTACCGCCCTGCTGCAAAAAGTGCGCGACCACAGCCTCGACGCGACGCAACACCAATATGTCTCGATGGCCGATATCCAGTCGGCCACCGGCAAGCTGCCCATCGACCATGTGCTGCTGGTGCAAGGCATGCCGGGCCAGGAGGTGCTGGGCAGCCGCTGCGGCGATGCTGCCATCGGCTGGGCAGGCTTCCGCGAAAGCATCCCCTATGCGCTGGAAGTGTCGCTGACGCCGCACGACAAGGGCATCGGCAT
>DATLIB010000158.1:0-7983 GCA_035539595.1 Noviherbaspirillum sp. | reverse complement strand
GCGTAGTAGCGCAGCTCGGAAGCGGCCGCTTCGACCTCCCCTGCGCATTCGCGCTGAACCTTGCCGTTTTCCGCCGTCAAGAGTGCGGCGAGCGGTCCGGCATCCGCTTCCAGACGCTGGGCCAATTCCAGCAGGACGGCTGCCCGCAAGCGCGGCGACACCGCCCATGGCGTGTTTTCAAAAGTGGCGCGCGCGGCGGCGATGGCGGCTTTGGCCTCCGCCGTGCCGCCATGCGCGACTTGTCCCAGCACCGCGCCGTTGGCCGGATTGATGGAGGGGAAAGTGCCTTCGCTGCCCGGCACCCACTTTCCATTGATCCAATGCTGTGCGAGCAGGCCGTCCATCATGTCGCTCCTTCGCCTGCCAGATTGCGCGCCGCCATGCCGCGCAAGTCGTTCTTGGTCACTTTGCCGAGCGCGTTGCGCGGCAAGGCCTCGACGAAGTAGACATGCTTGGGCTTCTTGTAGCTGGCGATCCGCGATTTGCAGTGCTCGCCCACCTCGTGGGCGTTGAGCGTACTGCCCGGCCGCACTTCGATGAAGGCCGCGACCGACTCGCCGAAGATGGCGTCCGGTACACCGACCACGGCGGCATCCAGGATGGCCGGATGTTCCGTCAGCGCCTGCTCCACTTCCTTGGTGTAGATGTTGAAACCGCCGCTGATGACCATGTCTTTTTTGCGGTCCACGATGTAGTAATACCCATCGTCATCCATGCGCGCCATGTCGCCAGTGCGCACCCAGCCATCGACAATGGTGGCCGCGGTTTCCTCCGGTCGCTTGTAGTAGCCGACCATGGTGGTGAAACGGCCGGGGACGCCGCTGCGCACCAGCATTTCGCCGGCTTCGCCCGTCGGCACGTCCTTGCCCTCGTCATTGACCAGCCGCACTTCCACGCCCGGTGTCGGACGGCCGACCGAGGTCGGATGCGTGAACTGCTCTTCGTGGTTCAGGGTGGTGACCGCGCCCACTTCCGTCATGGCGAAGAAGGAATGCAGCTTGACCTGCGGCAGCAATGCAATCAGCGCGCGCTTGAGATCGACCGGAAAGGCTTCGCCGGTGACGATGATGTGGCGCAGGCTGCCGCAACGCTGGGCATTTTTTTCCAGCACCGGCATCAGCATGCGGGCCACGGTCGGTACCATGCCTGCTGCTGTGATCTGCTCGCGCTCGATCAGGTCCACTGCGGCACGCGCATCGAAGCGGTCCATCACCACCAGGGTCGAGCCGAGGCAGAGCGCATTCAGCATGCGCGCCAGTCCGGTGCGATGCGCCAGCGGCGTGGTGACCAGGAAGCAGTCGTTGTTGCAGATGCCCCAATCGATGGCATTCAGATAACCGTGCTGCACGATGAAGTTGGCTGCCGTCATCACCGCGCCCTTGGGCTTGCCGGTGGTGCCGGAGGTGTACATGATCATGCAATCCTCGGCCGATAGCGGCACTGGCGCCAGCGGCGCCGCATTGCCCTGCCCCAAGGTACTGAGGGAATTCAGGGCAATCCGCCCCGCTGCCTTGTCGCCGGCGACGAACCACTTGCAGGAAGCCAGCTCGGATTCGACCGAACGCAAAGCGTCGAGGG
The DNA here is from genome assembly GCA_035539595.1 of Noviherbaspirillum sp. GTDB lineage: Bacteria > Pseudomonadota > Gammaproteobacteria > Burkholderiales > Burkholderiaceae_D > Noviherbaspirillum. The sequence continues at coordinate 6,405 of DATLIB010000158.1, read as the reverse complement.
AGTCGGAATGCACGATCAGCGCCACCGGCGCGCTGTCCTGCGCGAAATAGGCCAGCTCTTTCGGCGTCAGGCGCGTATTGACCGGCACTACGACAGCACCGAGCATGAAGCTGGCGTACAGGACTTGCACGAACTCGACGCCGTTGGGCAGATACACCAGCACCCGGTCACCGGGGCCGACGCCGACGGCACGCAGACCACCCGCCATAGCTCGGGCGCCGGCGTGCAGCGCACGGTAGGAAACCCGCTGACTGCCGGAGACGAGCGCCGTCTTGTCCGGCGTGCGCACGGCATGCGCCGCCAGGATGTTTTCGAGTCTCATGCGCCCTCCTAGGCCAGGGCAAATGCAGGATATTGCTGCTCGTCGGTCAGGCGGTCCCAGGCCAGCATGACCCGCTTGCCGATGGCCATGTCTTCGGGCGCGCAATTGACGATGTTGGCGATCATGCGCACGCCTTCGTCGAGTTCCACCGTCGCTACGCACAGCGGCAGGCGTCCATCCAGGCCGGGGCCGGGAATGCGCACCACGGTGCACGCATAGATCGAACCCATGCCCGACACTTCGCGCCACTCGAGCGTGCGGCGGCCGGTATAAATACTCACCGGACGCGGGTAGTACTGGAATTTCTTGGCTTCGGTGCAGTACTGCAGCATCAGCTTGCCCTGCCGCACGCCGTCCCAGAACGGCTTGGTGTCGGTATAGGCGCTTTCGCGCGGGACGGGACGGTCTATTTTCACGTTTGCTTCAGACATCTCAAGCCTCCAGAATCATGGCGGAGCTGGTGCCCCAGCTTCTTGCGTAAGGGATGACACCGATGCCGGTCACCAGTGCATTGCGCGGGTCGGCCACCTGGCGTGTGCCGCCCTCCTTGAACATTTGACGTACCGCTTCGGCCAGGTTGAGACCGCCGCTGGCAAGCCCCGGCTGCCCTGCTGAAATCTGGCCGCCGCCGGTATTGAGGGGCAACTCGCCGGTAAAGGACAGGTCAGTGCGTTTGGTAAAGGACGAGCCCTCGCCGCGCTTGCAGAAACCGAAGGCTTCGAACTTCATCATCACGGCGATGGTGAAATCGTCATACGGCTGGAACATGCGCACGTCGGACGGCTTCATGCCGGCCTTGGCCAGCACTTCCGGCCCGATCTTGGTGAAGCCCGATTCGGTGATATCCGGCGTCGATTCATTGCCCCGGAAGTTGGTGACTTCGCTATAGGCCACCGGATACACCACCTTGTCGAGACCGAGACGCTCGGCGTTCTTTTCGGTGGTGACCAGGAAGGCATTGGCGCCGTCGCAGAACATGACGCTGTCGAGCAGGCGCAGCGGATCGGCCACTACCCGCGATGCCATGTACTCTTCCATGCTCAGCGGCTTCTTGAACTTCTGGTAGGCGTTTTCATTGTGCAGGGCATGCGCGCGCTGCGTGATGGCGATCTTGCCCAGCGCCTCCGGGTCGATGCCGTACTGGTGGATGTAGCGGCTCATCAGCAGGCCGAAGGTGGCCGGCGGTCCCTGCACGCCGGGCGGGTCCTGGAACTCGCCGCGATACGCGCCGTAGTTGGAACGCCAGTCGGTGCTGGGCGCGTCGGCGGAAATCACCACGACCGTTTCGCACATGCCATCGCGGATGGCTGACATGGCGCGCGCCACACCGCCAGTGGCGGAGCAGCCGCCGATGCCACCGTAGTTCAGCCAGGACGGTGTGATGCCGAGCGCGTCGGTCATGTACACGGCGAAGAAAGGATTGGAGGCTTCGCTGAGCGCCGTCGTCACCGACAGGCCGTCGATTTCATCCTTGGATATCTTGGTGCGTTCCAGCAGCTGCGAGAGCGCTTCACCGGCCAGGTCGTACGCGCTGCGCCCGGTCTTGAAGTCGATTTTTGTCTCGGAGTAACCGGCAATGACAATGTCTCTTTTTTTCATTTTCTTTCCTTATTCTCCACGGAAGGCCGGGGTGCGCTTGTCGCGGAACGCCGCCAATCCTTCGTTTCGGTCTTCTGTGAAATACAGCATGAAGGACACATCGCCTTCTGCCGCCATGCCGTCGGCCAGCGACATATCCATGCCGCGGTCGATGACCGATTTGGTGAGCATCACGGACAACGGCGCATTGGCGCAGATGGTGCGTGCCAGTTCGCGTGCTTTCTCCAGCGCTTGCCCCGCTTCGGTGACGTGGTTGACCAGGCGATACTCTTTCGCTTCCTGTGCCGAGATACGGCGTCCGGTCCACATCAATTCCTTTGCCAGCGCCGTGCCGATCAAACGCGGCAGGGTCTGGGTGCCGCCGCCGCCCGGCATCAGGCCGAGGCGGATTTCAGGCAAGCCGAATTTGGCGTTGGCGCCGGCCACGATCATGTCGCCCACCAGTGCCAGTTCCAGTCCGCCGCCCAGCGCGAAGCCTTCGATGGCGCTGACGATCGGCTTGGTATAACCCGTCAGTTCGCGGAACAGGACGTTGACCTTGCGCGAGCGCTTGCGCTTGCGATAGAAGTCGAAATATTCGTTTTCCTTGAGTTGGAATTCGCTGGTATCGATGCCGGTGCAAAAGGCCTTGTCGCTGCCCTTGAAGATGACGGCGCCGATGGCGCGGTCGCTCTCTGCTTCGGCCAATGCAGCCAGGATTTCTTCCGCCGTCTGCTCGCGCAGGGAGTTGAGTTTTTCCGGGCGGTTGATGGTGACTTCCAGCCATCCCTCGACCTTCTCAACGATGATGTCTTGATACGTCATGATTCTCCTTCCAATGAATTGTCGATGTCATGCGCGGTGCTATAGCACCGTCTCGGTTCAATGCGGTGCAATGCGGTTGATTGCTATTCGTCTGATTCGCCGCCGATGGCGTGCGCGATATCGTCATGAATCTGCTGCATCCGGGCTTCGTCCTGCCGGTCCTGGCTGGTGATGCGCATTTCCAGGCAGACCTGTGCCGGCGCTGCCAGCACGAAGACGCGGTCGGCAATCTCCTGCGCATCGTCGATGCGGTGTGTCACGAAGACGCAGGTCTTGCCGTACTCGCGCACGATCTGGGCGAAATCGCGTCGCAGCACCTTGGATGTCACGTGATCCAACTGGCTGAAGGACTCGTCCAGGAAAACCAGTTCCGGGTCCACCGCCAGTGCACGCGCCAGGGAAACGCGTTGCCGCATGCCGCCGGATAGTTCATGCACATACTTGTCTTCCGCGCCGTTCAGCTTGACGCGGCCCAGCCACTCCACCGCCCTTTCCCGCGCCTCTTTCTTGGGATAGTTGAGGATCAGCATCCCCAGTTCCACGTTCTCGCGGGCGGTACGCCAAGGCAGCAGGCGGTCGGTCTGAAAACTCACCGACATCTTGCCGCGCAGTGCTTGAAAGTCGCGGGCTGGATCGGCGCCGGCAACGCGCACCGTGCCCTCATCCGCGGCGATGGTTCCCATCAGCATGCTCATGACCGTGCTTTTCCCGGCGCCGGTGCGTCCGAGCAGCGCCACAATCTCGCCCTTGTTCACCTGCATGGACAGGTTGTCCACCGCGAGGTAACTGCCAAAGCGCTTGGTGACGTTTTTCAGTTCCAGAAGAGTTGTCTGTTCCATTGCCATCACCTTACTTTCACGTCAGTACGCCACTTCAGCAAATGACGCTCGGCAAATCCCGCAAGCCATTGGAATACCAGGTTCAGCACCACGAGCAGGAAGGTCCATGCCAGCACCTGGTCAATACGGAAGGTGGACTGCGCCAGACTCATCCGCGAACCGATGCCGACTGCAGAGGCAACCAGTTCGGCGAAGATGACCATCCGAATGGCGTAGCCGATGACCGACTTGGTGGTCAGGAAAATATAGGGAACGATGTGCGGCACGATCAGGTAGCGCATCATCTGCAGGCGCGTCGGACGGAAGCTCTCCATCATGTCCACCCATTCGCGCGGCAGCGCCCGCATACCCTCATACACGTTCAATGCATAAAACGGCAGCAAGATCACGGTCAGGATGAAAAATATGCGCGACTCCGGCTCCTTGAACCAGAACACCGCCACCAGCATCCAGGACAGCGCGGGAATACCGGTATCGATAATCACCAGCGAGCGCAGATAAGGACCAAACTTTTTGGACGTCCCCATCAACAGCCCCAACACCACGCCCGTCACCATCGAAAACAGGATGGCCACGCCGAGACGGCCGAGCGTGATGGCGACATGACTCAGGTCCGACGTCAGCAACTCGATCAAAGAGCGCATGACCACCACCGGCGACGGCATGACGTAGTCGGGCACGAACCGGCTTGCCACTTCCATCATCACGCACAGGATGACAGCCACCACCACCGGCGCCATCAAGTCCGTCTTGCTGGTGCCGCCCGTTGCCGGCTTGGTGCACGCCGGCGCAGCGGCCACCTTCGGCGTTTGCGCGCTCGGCATGGCGCTTGTATAGGTACGCGGGTTGCTCATGACGCGAAGAATCCGTTATCGAGTGCACGCGGCAACATGGCGTTGCGCACGAGGAAAGAACTTGCTGTCTTGATCGTCTGACGGCCCTTGTCGTCTGCCATGGAGATGTGTTTGAACTGGAGCCGGCCGGACGTGATCGACAACGCCAGCACCTCGGGCGGAATGCCGGAACGCGCACCGACGATATTGACGGCCTCCTCCACGTTGCCGGTAATGCCGGCCAGGCAATCGGCAAAGGCACGGTCCACCCTGCCGGCAATGCCGGGGTCGCGGGCCAGCACATCCTTGCGCACCGCCACGCCGAAATACGGCAGGTCGAGATTGAGCTTTTTGCGGTACTCCTCACCCGCGTTGTAGAGCACGCGCAGATCGGGCACCTTCTTGATACCGGCGCTGATGTTCGGCTCCCAGGACAAACCGGCATCGGCACGATTGGCCATCACCAGCGTGACCGAAGCCGCCGGGTTATCGACGTTCTGCACCTTCATCGACGTTTCAATATCGATACCGGTGAGTTCTTTCACGATGGCACGCGTCATGCGGTAAGTGCCGGTCGATTGTGGCGCTGCCAGCGTCTTGCCTTCCAGTTGCTTGATCGAAGTCACGCCGTCTTTCGGCACCACGATGTTGATCATGTTGGCGGTGGTGATGGCGCAAACGAACTGCATCGGCACGCCACCCAGGTAGCGCGCAGCGAACGTATCCCAGCTGCCGATGCAGACATCGTAGTTGCCGGCGATGAAGTCGTTGTAATAAGTGCTGACCGAGGAATAGGAAGTCGGCTTGCCGAGATTGATGCCGTGCTTCTTGTCGAGGCCTTTGGCCAGCATGTACTCGGTCACGAGAATGGTAAAACCAGGGGCAAGATTGGCCCACTTCAGGTCGATGCTTTGCGCGCGCGCGACCTGCGGAATCCACAGGCCGGTGCTGGCGAGTCCGAGTGTAGCGCCGCTGGCGGCGGTAGCCTTGAGAAAGGTCCTCCGAAACTGATCGGTCATTGCTGTCTCCTTGATGTGATCAAAGTGTTATCGGGCTCGGTCTCTATTCGCTACCGTTTCGTAGCCCCCGCCGTCCCTTGCTTTTTGTGTGAGACCCATACTAACGAAATGTTCTCCGTTCGGATAGAATCCGTTCTGAGAAGCGCCGTTCCATTTTTGGAACGCACGATGTCTGATGAAAAGTACAACTCCGCATGGAGTGGAGACGAAACGCATTGACAGACATGCGCAGCGTGCGTCAAACGCATAAGGACAAAGCCATCGATGAGCGAGCGACTGGATCTCAACTCTCTTGTTTTGTTTTATGAAGTCGTCAACGCGCAAAGCATCACGCGCGCAGCGGAACTATTGCGTATGCCGAAGTCCACCATCAGCCGCAAGCTGGCGTTGCTGGAAGAACAGGTGGGCGGCATCTTGTTGAAAAAAGGTCAGCGTCGCCTCATCCCCACCGACATCGGCGCCGTTCTCTACAGTCACTGCAGCCGCCTGGTGGCGGAAGTCGAGCGCGCCGGTCTGGACGCGGCCGAGATGCAGAGCGAACTGCGCGGCTCGCTGCGGGTGAGCATCCCGATCGACTTCGGCATCGCCTGGCTCAGCAGGGCCATCGCCGAATTCGCGCTCAAGTACCCGGAGATTCATCTCGAAATCGAGGTCAACAGTCGCACCGTCAATCCACGCGACGAACCCTATGACCTGACCATCCAACTCGGTCCGCCGAAAGAATCCGGGCTGACTTATCGCCGTCTCGCCACCATTACGCGCGGCGTATACGCCAGCCCCAGCTATTTAGCGCGACACGGCATGCCGGCGTCGGTCGAGGAATTCAGCGAGCACGACTGCATCGTCACCGACCAGCAGCGCCAGGATGGCGTCTGGAACTTCGTCAACAAGAACAATCAGTCGAAGCATCGCCTGATCTCGGTCAGCGGCAAGGTGGTGGTCAACAATATCGGCGTTGCACGCGAGCTGGCGATCGGCGGCGTCGGACT